>NZ_JBXWMG010000012.1:0-160042 GCF_059609705.1 Ruegeria sp. YTSC192 | reverse complement strand
ACCATCGCCTGCCTGCTGGCCAACACCGTCACAGCAGCATGCCGCGCAAACAAACTGCCAGAGCCCGAAGGCCTGACAGCCTGAGCAAACGCTGCGTCGGACCGTGCTACGCGGTCCGACCCCGACCACACACGAGCCGGGTCCTTGGCCTGCGTTCGCGTCTATGCGTGAATTGTATTTTACAGTTTCTCAATTCATGATAGTTGTTTTTTTCCAGTCAGTTGCCAAGTAAACATTGAGACCGTCCAAGATGTCCTGACTGGGTCTTGGGCAGTTTTATGGTGAGTATGACCTTACGCCTCGCTTTCTTGCGTTCTCATTTTACCCGGCTTCGGGTGGTCGCAGGCCTCGTTTTCCTGCCCTTGTTGGCCAATGTGTTCCCACCTTTTCTGGTTGCGGATTTGTCCTTTTCTCTGCGTTTGCTGTTCTGGGCAGGTGTGATTGTACTGGCGCTGACCGCCGTTTGGGTCGCGCGGAAAGTGGTGGAAAAACATCAGATATTTGTGCAGTTGCCTGCGCGTGACCTGGCCTATGCGGTCGTGATTCTTTTGATGTTCACTCCGACCCTATGGCTATTGGCGTGGATGCTGTTCACATTGGGTGGTCATATGGCGCCTGAGATGGTGACTGTTGCCAGCTACGGCATTTTGTTTGCGACCGGTCTGTTGCTGGTGCGACGGGCCGAATGGCGCGATGACGCGGCCAAGACCGAGCCTGAAGCCAAGCCAGCGCCACGGATTCTGCGCCGTTTGCCTGAGTCATTTCAGGGTGAATTCTACCGGTTGACCGTGCGCGACCACAATGTGGACGTCGTTACATCTGAGGGGATCTTTACCATCCGTTCACGCTTTGTCGACGCCATTGAAGAGATGGAGCCTGTCGCAGGCCATTGTGCCCATCGGTCGCATTGGGTGTGCGATGCGGCTGTGGTGGACGTCGAGCGGTCCAAGGGCAAGGTTTTCCTGCGTCTGGCCAATAGCGATGTGGTGCCGGTCAGCCGAAAATACCGGCCGAAGCTGGAAGAGGATGGCCTGATCTGAGGCGCAGCATGACGCCTATAGCGTTTCGGGTTAAACCTGCGACACGAATACTCTGCGGCGCTTTCAGCGTTCTCGGGACATTTGTATCACTTGGCGATTCAGGTAAAATCCGAAACGCTCTAGCCGTGTGATCGAGGCATTGGGATCATCTGTGGTTTAGGACCGGTCAGGATAGCCAGCGCTCTGGGCCTCATCAAATCGCTCAGAACCTGATCCGAGCTTCGCAAGCCACCGGTATAGGTGCCAAAAGCGGGCAGAATCAGACGATGTGAATCGCACAGGAAAGCCGGTCGCGTGATGCTGCGACCCCGTGCGCGTAGTGTCGCCTTGGGGTGGTAATGGCCCGAAACCTCGCCTTGCGCCTTGGTCTGCGCAATATGGCGAAAGGTGAGCGTGTTGCAGGTCCACTCGGCCAGATGCGCACCGCCGAGTTCTACTGGGCCGGGGTCGTGATTGCCTTCGATCCAGATCCAGCGACGCCCGGCTTGCAAGGTGGCAATACGCAACCTCTCGGGATCGGATAGCGACCGGGACGCATCCAGATCATCAAAGCTATCCCCCAGGCAGATCATCGTTGTGGCGCCCGTATGCTCTAGATCCTGGGCCAGCCTGTCCAATGTGTCCCGATTGTCATAGGGCGGTAGGATCGCACCGCTGCGCCGGGCCATACGTTCGGACTTGCCAAGGTGAAGGTCGGATACGCACAGCAATTGCCGCTCGGGCCACCACAATGCGCCCGAGGGCAGAGCGTACAGGTTCTGCCCAGCAAAGGAAAACTCAACCTTGTTCATGGAACGTTCTTCGCGCATTTTGCGCATCCGCGCAAGGTGGATCAGAGTGTATCCAGCCCGGCTTCCCGCAGCAATCGCGCACTTTCCTCTGCCAGCAAGCGTTCTTCGGCGGCCCCTTTGACCGGAACTTTTCCGGCCTCAAGGAACAAGGGCGCAGCCAGCGGTGACACACGGTCCAGCCGCATCAGATCAATGCGGTCACCAATCCGTTCGACCATCGCCTCGATCCGACCGAAATCAACCAGGCCGCGCATAGCCTCTTCTCGGGTGATCTGCATCAATAGGTGATCGGGGTCGTATTTCAGCAGCGTATCGTAGAGGATATCTGACGAAAACGTGGCCTGCCGCCCGCTTTTGCGTTGCCCGCCGGTGTTGCGCTCGATCAGGCCGGCGATGGTGGCCGAGGCGCGAAAGGTGCGCTTCATGACGGCATTGCCAGCCAGCCATGTGTCCAATCCGTCGCGCAACGCATCGAGCCGAAACAGAGGCGTTGGATCGGTCACTGCGTCCAAGCCCCAGATGAGGGTCGCGTAGTCGGTTGCAACAAAGCCAAGAGGGGCAAGGCCAGTTTCCTCCATCCGTTTCGTCAGGAGCAGGCCCAGGGTTTGTTGTGCGTTGCGTCCGGCGAAGCCATAGACACAAATATGCTCGCGCCCGTCGCTGGGAAAGCTTTCGACCAGCAGGCGGTCGCGTTGGGGCAGGCGAGAGACATGCCGCTGTAGTTTCAGCCAATCGGCCGTGTGCTGCGGCAACTGGGGCCAATCGGACTGCGCGAACATGCGCAGGATTCGGTCGCTCAACTGTGTTGAGGTGGCGAACTTGGTCCCTGCAAACGTGGCGATCTTGGGTTTCTTGTCAGCACGGCGGCTGACTTCGACCACAAGCTCTCGCAGACCCTCGTAGCGGACGATCTGGCCGCCAATCAGGAAGGTATCGCCGGGGGTCAGAGTGGCTGCGAAAGCCTCCTCAACTTCGCCCAGCGGCTTGCCGCCTCTGCTGCGTTTCAGGCGAACTTTAAGGGTATCGGTGTCCTGAATGGTGCCGAGGTTCATCCGAATGCGGGCCGCAGCGCGCGGGTCTCTTAGCTGCCACAAACCGTCGGCGCATTGCTGCAGCCGTTGCCACCGGTCATAGGCGCGCAGGGCATAGCCGCCGGTCGCGCAGAAATCGAGACAGTCGTCAAACTCGGGCCGCGTCAGATGCGCAAATGGCCCAGCCGAGGTCATCTCGGTGAACAGAGCATCCGCGTCGAACGGCTCTGCAGATGCTGCGATCAGGATATGTTGGCACAGTACGTCTCGGGGGCCTGCGCCGCGTGGTTCTCCGTCCAGATCATGGGCTTTTGCGGCCTCAAGGGCGGCCACGCATTCGACCACTTCAAACCTGTTGGCCGGTACCAGCAGGGCTTTGGATGGCGCGTTGTAGCGATGATTTGCCCGTCCGATTCGTTGCACCAGCCGTTTGACGTTCTTGGGCGCGCCGATCTGGATCACCAGATCTACGTCACCCCAGTCGATCCCCAGATCGAGAGAGCCAGTGCAAACGATGGCACGCAGGTCGCCCCGGACCATGGCGGCCTCGACCCTTTCGCGTTGCTGGCGATCCAGACTGCCGTGATGGATGCCGATAGGCAGGCTGTCTTCGTTGGCAAGCCATAGATTATGAAAGAAAATCTCAGCCTGCGCGCGGGTGTTGTGAAAGATCAGTGTCGTCTTGTGTCGCCGGATTTGGTCCAGCACCGCCGGGATCGCATAAGCCGCACCTCCGCCCGACCATGGCGGCATCTCGGCAGTTTCCAGCATCGCGATGTCGGGATCGGGGCCGGGATCGGCCTGAATGATCTGACACGGGTCGGGGTGACGGGCCAGAAAGCGGGCAATGGCCTTGGGGTCCTCGACCGTGGCCGACAAACCCACACGGCGCATGTTCGGGCACAGGGTCTGGAGCCGCGCCAGCGCCAGCATCAATTGATCCCCGCGTTTACTTTCGGCCAAAGCGTGGATTTCATCGACGATCACACGTTGCACCCCATCAAACATGCGCGGAGCGTCCTCATATGACGTCAGCAGAGCCAGACTCTCGGGCGTGGTGAGCAGGATATGCGGTGGGTCGGCACGTTGGCGTTTTTTCTGCGTGGCCGAGGTGTCGCCGGTACGATCTTCGATGCGGATGGGCAGGTCGATTTCGTCCACGGGTGTGCGCAGGTTGCGTTTGATGTCCGCAGCAAGGGCCTTGAGAGGCGAGACATAGATCGTGTGCAATCCGGTATGCGTACCGTCCGCAAGCTCGGCCAATGAGGGCAGAAACCCCGCCATCGTTTTGCCGCCGCCCGTGGGTGCAATCAGCAACGTGGCAGGGTCCTGTGCCCGGTCGAACATGTCCTGCTGATGTTGATGGATGGTCCAGCCCCTGGTGCTGAACCAAGTGCCGATCCGGGCGGGAATCTGCGTCATGTGCGCAGACTACCCCTGTCATCCCGCAAATGGCACGGCGTTATTTGACGATTTTCTCGTCCTTGACGAACATGTTGGCCCAGGCACGTTCGATCAGATCGGGGGTCATCTGATATGGAATGCCCTCGAACTCACAGATCGAGATCATCTGGTCGATCAGGAAGATCGGCTGGTAGTTCGCATAGATGTTGTCGATAGTCGGGTATTTCACTTTCAACAGATGAACCAGAGCGGCCTCATCCAGCGGCATACCGCGTTTGCGCGCGACCATGGCAAAGATTTTCAGGAAATTCTCTTGGTTCGGACCATCAATCTTGATCTTGAAGAAGATCCGGCGCAGGGCCGCTTGGTCGAAGATCTCATTCGGGTGGAAGTTGGTCGAGAAGATCACCAGCGTGTCGAAGGGAACTTCGAACTTTTCACCCGATTGCAGGCCGAGGATATCCTTGTTCTCTTCCAGCGGAACAATCCAGCGGTTGACGAGGGCCTGCGGGGGTTCGGCCTGACGTCCAAGGTCGTCCACGATAAAGATGCCGCCGGTCGATTTCAGCTGCAGCGGGGCCTGATAAGTCCGCGCGGTTGGATTGTAGACCAAGTCCAGCATGCTCAGCGACAGTTCACCACCGGTCACAACGGTTGGACGTTCACACTGAACATAGCGCGAATCGAACCTCTTGCGGCGGCGCAGGCTGTTGGGGTCGTCAGGCTCCTGCTCAATCGCGGTATGTACGATCGGGTCATAAACGGTGATCACCTGACCGGCATATTCGATGGCGTAGGGGACATAGACATTGTCACCCAACGCATCCCGAATACCGTTCGAGATCGAGGACTTACCATTCCCCGGAGGGCCATACATCAGGATTGAACGGCCTGCGCTGACCGCGGGGCCGAGGTGATCCAGCAGGCTGTCGGGCAGAACCAGATGTCCCATCGCATTGGTCAGCTGGTCCCGTGTGACCTGAATGTTGCGGATCGACTGGCGTTTGACCTGCTCTCGATACACATCCAGTGGCACGGGCATTGCGCCGAAATATTCCGACTGGCTGAGCGCGTCCAACGCACGGGCCTTGCCGGCGTCAGTCAGCTGATATCCCATCTCGTTGCCGCTATTGGCGTTCAGGGTACCCGTGGCCTCAAGCAGTTTTTGGTCACGCGCAATGTCGATCAGTTCCTGCGTGACAGAACCGGGCAGGCAGATAGCCTCGGCCACTTCGGTTACGGTGCTGGCATTCTTGCGAAAGATCGTCTTCAGCAAAATATCCCGCATCATCACCAACGGGAGCTGCATTTCACCCAAACCCTTAGGGGTAGGGGGCGCCATAACTGCGGAGGTCTGCATATTCATGAGCGGGACTCGTCTGTTCTGATGTCGCACCAAAGGCCCCAAAGCGGGCCAGTTGTGTGAAATCTGGCGCAGCTTTGTGGCGGGACCAAGGCAGCGACAAGGCGCGCAGATGATAGTTTACGATCCGAGAACAGTCCCGAGAATCAGATACATGGCCAGCGAACCGGACAGGGCCAGCCCCATCGGGAACTGTTTGCCCTTGTCCCAGCTATCCCAATGCGGGGCAATCGTGCGCAGCCTTGTGTGCTTGGCCAAACGGTGGGTCGACACGGCACCAAGAACGCAGGCCATCAAAACAGCCATCAGCAGAACCACATCCGCAAGCCAGATGAATGGGGCGGCTGCCGCCAGAAACTTGGCATCGCCCGCGCCCATCGCACCGGCGGCGTTCAGGATGATACCGGCAAGGAGAACGACGAAAATGTGCAGGAATTGCCATATATAGATCGGTAATGCGACGTTGAAAGGCCCGATCTGCCCGCCAATCAGCCCCGTCGACCACGGAGGCAGCACAAACAACCCAACAACGATATAGACCAGAACCAGCGCCGTGACGGCGTGGTTCTTGATCTTCATTTCACGCATATCCGTGAAGGCGACGTAAAAGCAGATCGGCAACACAAAGGGCAGAAACCACGCCGCCACATAGGCTGGGATCGCCATGTCTCAGCTTTCCTCAAGCGCCCGAAGCGAGCGGACGGCTTCATCGAAATGCTGGGGATGGGTTGCAATCGCCTCGCGGAGGAGGTTCTTGCCGGTTGTCGTATCCCCTTGTTTCACCGCGGAAATCGCCATCGTATTCAACAGCCGGGCGCGTTCAACCTGTGTCATGGGCACCACCGGCAGGCTGTAATTCCCCTGCGCCGACCGGGCCAGAACCAAATTGTTCTTGGCTGTAAACAGGCTTTTGTCCTGCCGAACAGCTTCGGTGAACAGGCGTTCGGCCTCGGCATATTGTCCGCGGGTCAGCTTGGAATAGCCCCAGTTGTTCATCACTCCACCCGGGCGCGTGGTCAGACCCACGGCCGTTTCATAGAAGTGATCGGCGCGTTTCCATTCCTTGCGTGAATCGGCGACGACGGCTTCAAGCCGGTAGCGCTTGAACGATTCATGCGTCGGCGGGACCGAGTTCAAAACCGTGTGTGCTGTGTTCCAATCCCCATTGCGCACCAGCGCATCCGCGTATTCGACCCGGTCGGTTGCATTGGACCCTTTCATGGCCGTTACGCGTTTCCACGCGGCGGCCGCTTCGGTCGAGCGCTTGGCGCGACCCAGCGAGATCGCAAGCCCGCGCTGCAGGTCAATCCGGTCCGGATTCTTAGCGGCGGCGTTATGGAAATAGGTGACCGCCTCATTAGGGTCGGCCGCGGTCAGAAGCACGTCGTTCAGGTTGGTTTCGTCAATGACGTTCACTTCCTGAAACGTACGTTCAACCTTTTCCTCTTCGGTTTCTTTTGCACAGGCGGACAGGATCAACCCAGTGACCACGAGTGACGGAATCAAGAATTGTTGGCGCATTTTTGCGTCCTTTTACTGCTCTTGCCTCGGTTACTGGATTTTGCGTAGCGAAAATTGCCCGTCGCCTAGCTGCTCCAGCGTATATTCTTGTTCTTGGACAGTATTATTAACAGGGTTTTCCATTTTTGCGATAGCTAAGCGAAGATTGTCGCGGATTGCGTCACTTTCGCCATTGTCCAACGCAAAGGCCCGTCGAAACACCAGTTCTGCTTCGGGGTATTGTCGGGTTTCCATCAGTAGAACACCCAGATTGTTCCAGGCGATCGGCCAGTCTGTGTCATCCTCGACCGCGCGGCGTAGCAGAGTTTCCGCCTGACCCAAACGACGCAGCCCGAGATTGGCCGTCCCCAATGAGGTCAGGACCTGCGGTGTCATCCCTTGTTCCAGCGCGGCGCGGGTAAAGCTGTCGAGGGCCAGCTCATATTCTCCGGCGGCCATCAGGCGGTTTCCAACGGTGATGTTGTCTTCGGCCTGCCCTGTCGGATCTATACCCGGCGCGTCGAGGTCATCAGACAGGTTCCCTTCCGTGCAAGAGGCCACCATGGCGAAAACCATGATGGCCTGAAAACTTCGGCGAAGCCCACGCAGGGCGCAGCCTTTTTTTGGTCGCATCGAAGTTAACTCATCTTCCGAAGTCAGCAATCACACCTGCAGACGGTCCGACCAGGATTACAAGTAGCGGTGGTACCGTCAGTCCCATTGTGACCAGAGTCATCTTGGTAGGCAACTTGTTTGCGGCTTCCTCCGCGCGCATCACGCGCTTGTCACGCATTTCACCGGCATAGACCCGAAGAGCTTCGGCAATGGAGGTGCCGAAAGTAGCGGATTGGATCATCACGGTCACAAAAGCCCTGACATCCTGAACCCCGCAGCGGGTTCCGAAATCACGCAGGACTGTGTCTTTGTCTTTACCAGCTTTCATTTCGTAAGCCACAACCTCGAATTCCTGCGAAATCTCGGGGTAGGAGCTTTTCATTTCGGCCGCTACGCGCACAATGGCCTGATCCAAAGACTGCCCGGCTTCGACGCAGACCAGCATCAAGTCCAACGTGTCCGGAAAGGCCGCTGTGATAGCCTGTTTTCTCTCTTCCACGCGGCGGGTTATCCAATATTTGGGGATGTAGTAGCCAATCGCACCGGGGATCAGAACGCGGATAATCAATTGTGTTCCGGTAAATTCCTGACCACCCGAGAACACTGTTACCCACAGCACTCCGAACAAAATTCCCATGATGCCAAGCGCGAACTGTGCGAAGTGATAGAAACGAACCGCATCTTTCGACTGGTAACCAGCCTGCCGCATCGTCAACTGAACAGCGGAAAGTTCCTCTTCACTCTTGGGCTCAAGAAAGGTGGCGAACTTCTCGAGTTGCTCGTTTCGACCGCCGTTTCGCAGTTGGTCTTTCTTGGGTTTTTTCTCTTTCCGCGGAGCCGTCGTGTTGCGTTGCAGCTTCTTTAGTGGATCTTCTGGCTGGTTCAGCATCAGAAGAACAGCCACGGCAATCAACACAAAACCAAGTACGCCAACCACGATCAGGGGGCCGAACTCACCAAGGTGTTGCGTTAGGACATTGTTGATGGAGGATAGGAATTCCATTGAACTGACCTCAGACCTTGATGTTGGTAATGATCTTCATGACGATCAGGTTCAGTGTCAGCATGATGCCGACAAAGAAACACAGCGGAATGAACCACGGGTGATCCAATACATCGTCATAGTAGCCGGGGTCCTTGACCAGAATGAAGACAAGGCACGCTAGTGGGAATCCCGACAGAAACTTTCCGGACCATTGCGCCTCGGCCGTGATTGCTTTGACCCGGCGGAATAGGCGGAAACGAGCGCGGATCACCTGTGCCAGACCGGCCAGAATTTCGGCCAGGTTGCCACCTGATTGTTGTTGAATACCGACGGCGACCGCGAGAAAGCGCAAATCCTGCATGTCCAACCGCTCGGCCATGTCTTTAAGTGCCTCGCCGACATCGCGACCATAGGCGCATTCATCTGCGATGATGCCCAGTTCAGTCCCAAGGGGATCCTGAACCTCGTTCGCTGCGATTTGAACAGACGAGACAAAAGGGTTGCCGACCCGCAGGGATCGAACCATCAGCTCGACTGCGTCGGGAAGCTGCTCTTCAATCATGCTCATGCGTTTGTTGGCTTTTCTGCTAACCCACATGAAAACAGCGCCGACGCCGATAGCGATTGAAATGGCGGTGCGCAAAACCGTGTCTGTTGACGTACCAATGCTTAGGCCGACAAAAGCCGCAGCTGACACAAGACCCATGATCATGATCAGCTGTCTTGGGGTAAACGCGATGGCGGCTTTTTGGGCTTTGTCTGCGAGCAGCGAATACAGAGGGATGCTCTGTGTTTTCATATGCTGCTGCATTTCCTTGCGCAGCTGTTCCAGAACCTGCTCGCGGCCCGCGCCCTTGTCGAGCATGTCGAGACGTCGGTTGACCCGGCTGTTCAGGCTGATGGACTTGCCGAATGCCACAAGATAGATGCCTTCCACCAGGGCGAGGACACCCACGAAGATGGCGACATAGATGAGAGCCTCTGTAGGCAATTGCATGTCGTGATCTCCTACATTGTAGTTGGGTCGTAGATGGACGAGGGCAGGTCAAAGCCCCACAGACGGAAGCGCTCGGAATAGTGGCTGCGCACGCCGGTGGCGGTGAAGTGACCGATGATCTTGTTGTCGGGTGTCAGGCCAACACGTTGAAAACGAAAGATTTCCTGCATCGAAATCACATCGCCTTCCATCCCGGTAATTTCCGTGATCGAGGTCATGCGACGCGAGCCATCCTGCAAACGGCTGGCTTGAACGATCAGGTTCACGGCGCTTGAGATCTGGCTGCGAACCGCCTTGATCGGCATCTCGATCCCGGCCATCGCAATCATGTTTTCCAGACGCGAGATCCCGTCCCGTGCTGAGTTCGCGTGGATCGTGGTCATCGAGCCGTCGTGGCCGGTATTCATGGCCTGAAGCATATCGATCACCTCGGCGCCACGCGTCTCGCCCACGATGATTCGGTCGGGACGCATCCGCAGGGCGTTTTTCAGACAGTCGCGAGGGCTAACCTCGCCCTTGCCTTCGACGTTGGGGGGGCGGCTTTCCATGCGGCCGACGTGAGTCTGCTGCAGTTGAAGTTCCGCCGTGTCCTCGATGGTCAGAATGCGTTCGGCGTCGTCAATGAAACTGGACAGGGCGTTCAAAGTGGTGGTTTTACCAGAACCTGTACCGCCCGAAACGATGATATTCAGGCGCGTCGACACGGCGGCTTGCAGATATGCGGCCATTTCTTCAGTAAAGGCACCAAAATTAACCAGATCGTCGATGCCGAGCTTGTCTTTCTTGAATTTACGAATGGAAACCAGCGACCCGTCAACCGCAATCGGCGGAACCATCGCGTTGAAACGCGAACCATCCGCCAAGCGGGCATCAACATAAGGGTTGGATTCATCGACACGACGACCCACTGCGGAGACGATCTTGTCGATAATCCGCATCAGGTGCTTTTCGTCTTTGAATGTGATGTCGCTGATTTCCAGCTTACCCGCACGTTCGACAAAAATCTGTTGCGGGCCGTTCACAAGAATATCGTTGACGGTATCGTCGCGTAGCAGAGCCTCAAGTGGTCCGAGGCCTGTAACCTCGTCATAAAGCTCTTTGTTCAGCTGTGCCCGGTCGTCTCGATTCAAAACGATGCTTTTTGCTTCCAGCACCTCACTGGCAATTGCGCTGATCTCGGTACGAAGCTCAGCCTCACCTGCGTTTTCAAGGGCCGCCAGGTTCAGGTTTTCCAACAACTCTCGGTGCAGCTCAATCTTGATTTCGCTCAAGCGCTCTTTGCGTTTGCGATCGCGGTCCGCGCTCGTGACCTCGCCAGCTTTCTTCTGAACGGGCTTGCGCGCAACCGCTGTTGCAGTCGGTGCTGCAGGGGCCGCCTCGGGCGCTTTGGCTGGTGTTTCGACCGGCTGCGCATCAGACGCTTTCTTATATCTGGAAAACATGGCGGCTACTTCCCTTTGGGATTGTTTTACGCGGCTTCGGCGTCGTTGCTGCCGAGACTGTGGAGCGATTTTGCAAGCTTGGCGATTTCGCGGCGCAGCGGGTTTTTGGCGGCGGAACTGGCCAGTGGCAGGCCATGATCGCCGCTTTGCATCACCGGCTTGCCCCCATCGGGCAATTGCAGGTCGATTGAAATTCCAAGGCTTTCGCCCATTCGTTTGATGCGTCCCTTTCCGTTCAAATCGGTGAACTTCGGGGCCCGGTTCAGGGCGAACCGCAGCTTGTTGAACGGCAGCTCTTCGGCTTGCAAGGCGCGTTTCAAGCGCAACGCGTTCTGGGCCGAACGCATATCAAGCTCGATCATGGCGAAATAGACATGTGCGGCTTGCAGAACGGTTTCTGACCACAAAACTAATGTCTTGGGCATGTCCACGATCACATAGTCGAAGTGCTTGCGTGCCGTATCTATCACGCGCTGGATGTCTTCGGGTGTGATCAGATCCAACGGCACCATGTCGGACGGAGCGGTCAGAACCTGCATTTTTTCTTCATAACTTTGAAGGGCCTGCGAGAAGACCTCATCATCCATTGACGCCGTGTCGGACAGCATCTCGAACACGGTTTCACGGCGGGGCAGGTCCAGATAAGTCGAGACCGTGCCATATTGCAGGTCCAAGTCAATCAGACAGACAGAAGGCGCATCCTTGTCCGAGATCGTTGCGAGTTCCCAAGCCAGATTCACAGCCAGTGTCGTGGAGCCAACGCCGCCCGCCAGCCCTTGCACAACGAACAGAGCGCCTTCTTTTGATTCTCCACCGGTCAGAGTGGCAGCGGCTGCTTGAGCTGCAACGACAGGATCGGGCTTGTTCATTCGCTCGATCGCTTCGTTCAGCTCACCTTCGGGAAGCGGGTAGGGGACAAATTCATCCGCGCCTTTGCGCAAAAGCTGGTGTAGCGAGGCGGGGGACACGTCCTCGGCAATCAGCACGACTTTGATCTTCTTGTCTTTTGCCTGGGTGATGATTTCACCCATCATCGAGAGGTTGTCTTCATCCTCACCATCAATAGCCAGAGCAACGAATTCCAGTGTTTCCGCTTCGGGTTGGCTGAAAAACGCGAGAGCTTCGGCAAAACCAAGATCGCCCCAACGCTCACCCAGAATGGTTTCCATGTCTTCGATCAATAGATCAAAGTTCTGGACGTCCCGGCTGATTGTACAGGCCAGAATTCCCGAGTCGTTGTCTTGCGGCGTCGCGCTACTCATATACACAGTCCTCGTAGAGAGGGCTTGGCATTTCATGCGAACGTGAACGCTCGGGTAGATTTGCTGTCGCCCCAATGCGGTCAATTTTGGCCGCAGGTCACCCTATTGTTCACAATGTGGCTTGGAAGTTGGGCGAGAATTTGGCGCAAAAGAACCAATTGTAGGGAAACGGGCGACGATGTCGCCCGTTCAGATGGGATTATCCACCACTGCCATCAGTCGCATCGACCTGCTCGATACTCGATCCGGCGACAGCGCTTTCGACGTATTCGCGGTAGATGACCTCGGCGTACTTACCATCCAGTGTCTGCGGTGCGCGGTCCACAAAACCCGAAACCTCGGTCACTGTCCGGCGATTTCGGCGGTCGCGATTCGTTGTTGCAACCAGCGGTCGGGTTTTGCCGAAAGAAACCACCGCCTCAAGCCGAGATCGCGAGATCCCCTGTTGCGCAAAGAAGGACACAACGGCCTGCGCCCGGCGCAAACCAAGGCTCTTGTTGTATCCGGCGGAGCCGACCGCATCAGTGTGGCCATATACACGGAACCGTGCTTCGGGGAATTGTTTGATCCAATCCGCCTGTTGCAACAGAATGCGTTGCGCCGATGCATCCAACTGCGAACTGTTGAAGGCAAAGTTCACCTGGCTCGGGACTTCGGCGGCGAACCTGCGGCTCAGAATCTGAGCGTATGTCAGTTCACCGTTCATGACCTGCGAGTTGTTCAGCGTCGCGTTGCCAAAGGTTCCCGTATCAATTTCATATCCGGCTTCGCGCGTACATGCGGCGACTGCGACCGAAAGACCTAAGGTGAGTATCAACGTTTTCATTGGTCCTAACCTCCTCATCAATCCAGAATATAGCCGTAGGAACTGCCAAAATCTTGCTTGGCCACTTCCGATGCGCCACCTGCGCCTGCGCGCTCGGTCCGAGCGACCTGACCGTTTAAGAACAGATCAAACTCACTTGGTGGTTTTACCCGATCTGTCGGCAAAGCAAGCGTTTCCCCACGGGTGGGTGAGACCAGATGCGCGGTTATGATGATAACCAACTCACTCTGTTCACGCTGATACTGCGCGCTGCGGAACAGGGTACCCAGAACAGGTACGTCTCCCAGCCACGGAACCTGGTTGCTCAGATCCGAGAAGTCATCCTGAATCAGGCCGGCGATTGCAAAGCTCTCACCGTCGCGTAGTTCAATGGTGGTTGAGGTCTGTCGGGTAATGAAGCTTGGGACCGAATCGCCGTTGATCGTAAAGTTCGAGGATTCATCAATGCTCGATACCGCTGTACCAAGTTCCAGGTTGATAAGATCACCGTCGACCACGCGCGGAATGAAGTCGATTTCAACGCCGAATGCGCGGTATTCGATGGCGACAACACCGTCATCTGCGGGCACTGGGATCGGGACCTCGCCACCGGCGAGGAAGGTCGCCTGCTGACCCGAAAGGGCAGACAAGTTTGGTTCTGCTAAAGTACGTGCCAATCCCTTGGTTTCAAGGGCTTCAATCAGCAGCCTTACTTGCGTTGATCCAGCCCCAAAACCGAACAGAATTGCGCCCGTATTTGCTTGAGCAATCGGAATGTTGTTGGCTAGTGCGTTGGACAACGCACCCTGAGTGTTGAGGGTGTTGAAACCCGCTGTAACATCACCGCCACCGAAGCCAAGCGATGTCGACAGGTTTTTGGCAACCGAGCGGTTCATTTCGGCGAAACGCACCTTCAGCATGACCTGTTGCACACCGCCGACCGACATCAGGTTCGAGACCCGGTCGGGGGCATAGCGTTCGGCCAGTTCCAATGCCCGGGCCAGTTTGGCCGCCCCGGAAACTGTGCCGGACAATACGATGCCGTCGTTGGCAGTGCGCACTTCGATTTGTTCGTTAGGCAAAATCTGCCTTAGGCGCTCTTTGAATTCAGTCACGTCCGGCGATACACGCACGCGGACGTTCGCCAAAAGCATACCGGCGCCATCGAACAGTGTAAGTGTCGTCAGGCCGGGTGCTCTGCCCAACACATAAATCGTGCGCTCTGAAAGCGACGAGATGTCGGCAATGCCGGCATTCGCGATACTGAGTTCGGCAAACGGTTCTTCACTTTCAACAACG
This sequence comes from Ruegeria sp. YTSC192, assembly GCF_059609705.1. Lineage (NCBI taxonomy): Bacteria > Pseudomonadati > Pseudomonadota > Alphaproteobacteria > Rhodobacterales > Roseobacteraceae > Ruegeria > Ruegeria sp. YTSC192. The sequence continues at coordinate 145,508 of NZ_JBXWMG010000012.1, read as the reverse complement.
ATCGCGCGGTTTACAGGAACTTCCAGCGTTTCCACTGTGCCCTTTTTAACCACGCGAAGAGTTTCTGCCCAAGCGGCATCGCCGATTGGGCTAACTACAAGCGACAACCCCAGCAGGGTTGCGCTGATCCAGGAACGTATTTTCATGTGACCTGCCTCTCCGATCACGCCTCATTTTTTTGGGTCTTATGCCCTATAGGCGAAACTCTGCGCGAAAACCGAATTTATTGCAATAATCAAGGGTTTCCGGAAGTTTCCTTATGTGGGTAATCGGCAACATAAGAATGAAAAGAGCCGCGCAAAGTGCGCGGCTCAGCAGGTGTAACGTCCTGAATTGGCGTCAGTTTGTGCAGGCGATCACACTGTCGGCAACGTCGCTGTTGCCGCGGCGAATACGGGTCTTGCACACTGGTTTTTCCACACGTTCAGGGGTCGGGGCGGCTTCTTCCTCGACGACTCCCAGCAGTGCGCGTTGGTCGATTTCGATGACTTCCGATGACACGGTTTCATCTTCGACTCCGACAAGGGCCAACGTCAATCGGCCTGTGTTCTGTGCCTGAGTAAGTACGGCAACCTGTTCACGTGTGACCGCAACGGTGATCGTGCGCGCAATAGTTGTGCCAGTCACGTCCGTCCCGGCGAGCTGGTCAATAGCGATCAGCTCGACCCGGGGCTGGATCAGGCGGGTGATTTCGCCGTTCGCTTCGGCGGTTGTCCCGCGGCGCGAGCCGGTCCAGTAGACGTCGACAAAGTCACCCGGACGCAAGAAGCCCGATACGCCCGAGGCGACATCGACCCGAATCGCGAACGCGCGCATGCCTTTTTCCAACTGAGAGGTCAGGCCTGCACCTGCTCCGGGCTTGGTAATTTTGACTTCCATCAGGGCTTCGTCTTTTTCCATCGTGCGAAGAACGAAACGGTCTTTGCCGCTGGATGGCGGAAACAAAACCGCCAAGTCTGTAAAGCTGCCTTCCGGGATCGCGTTTTCCGGCCAATCAACGACGCGCACGTCTTCCTCTGCCAGGCGCTCGCCGTATTTCAGGGTTCGATTGGAAACGATAACGCTGACTGTCGGGATCACTTCGACCTCGGCTTTTTCGGCTGCAGCTGCCTCCAACGCGGCGGCCGTCGCCTGCCGCTCGCGGGCGAGTTCGTTCTGATAAGCTGAGATATAGTTTCGCGCCATGTAGACAGCGCCGCCAGCCAGAGCTAGCCCAACAATTAGGACAAGTCCGAATACCGCTCGCATACATCCACCTCATATTTCTGTCCGGCTTTGTTTTTCAAAGGCCAGAGGATAAATTTCAGTCTTGCAATGCGTAAATCGTAATTGTGTCGAAATGTGGGACAAATCAGGTTTTTCGCGCCTATTTTTGAGGGTGAGATACGCCGATGTCTGGCTGTGTTTGACCATTGCGGGTTGGGCGCACGCAATAGTTGAAACCGTTACCAGTTGGTAACGATTGATAGATTCAGACGTATAGTCGAGATGAGTAGCGGTCAGTTGCCGCCCGCGGTGCCAGCCGTTGAAAACCCACCGCCGCCGCCTGTCGATGTGCCTGTGCTGACGGTTGAGCTGCTAAGCGCCTGGCTCGTATTCCCGCTCAGGCTGATTGTTGCCGTTTGGATGGCGAAGTAAAGAAGTGTAGCCAGGGCTATGATGAGCGCTGTCAAAACAACCCAGTCGACGGTAACCGCACCATCTTCAGAGGTCTTAAATGTCCCAAATAACTTTTTCATCTTACACCTACTAGGGCCGTCGGGTTTTGACTTTGGCATACGAATGAGCATCCGAAGATACACGTTTCCAGACGCGCCTTCCATTTTTGCTGCGTCCTAGTGGCGCGATTTGGGCGAAAAAGTGATTTGTATGCCGCATTCTCTGCTGGATTTGCGGTGGCAAAGCAAAAAGTAGAAGGGTGCAAGTGTTTTGCTTAGATATTCGTCCGATGTATTCCAGAAGAAAAAAAACGTCGCGCCGATTTCCGGCGCGACGCTATGCTCGCAAGATTGAGTAATCTTGTATTAGTTGGTGTTGGTACCAGCTGTGGTGATACCACCTGCGGTGCCGCTGTTAGTACCAGTGCTGACGGTTGCGCCCGACAGAGCCGAGTTTACGTCTGTGGCCAGGCCAACTGCGCCGCCCGAAATCTGGGTGTAAGCAACGGTGCCCAGGCCGATGACTGCTGCGGTCAGAACAACCCAGTCAACTGTTACTGCGCCGTCTTCGTCTTTGCGGAAGTTCTTGATGAACTTGATCATGTTATGTCCCTCCTAAAGGATCTAAAAAAGTCTTCTAAACCTCGGCGTCTTTTCAGAGCTTCCTCTCTCAGTCCGCTCCCGATCGTCTCGGTATGCATCTATGTTTGCCTGTTGTGCGTGGCAGGAATTGGGCCAAACAGGGAAAATTTCGCCCGATGCTTAACTTTTCGGTCATTAAATTGTTAAGCTATTGAATATAAATAAAAAAAAGTTCATCGAGTTGTTGTTGGCCGTTTTGTAGCGATGCAAATTTGCGGCAAATGAGGCAAAACTGCCCCAATTTGCCTGGATTTTCTGGCTTTGCGCGCAGATTCGGGGTTCAAATCAATCAAAACGAAAACATGAGGCAGGCAAATGAATCTCCGGGACGCAGTCACATGCGCCGGCGTATTGGCTTTTCTGGTATGCACTCCAGAAACCGTACGCGCCGATGAGGTCGAACCGCGTGGTGTCTATAAAAGGGTCAAGGCGCCTCAGCCGGGTCAGCGGCCAAAGGTCAACATTCGAATTACCTCCGAAGAGCATGCAGCCCGCCCATCGGCCCCCAGCACGGGATCAGAGCTTGTGGTCCCCGATATCATCAAACGCGCCAAAGTGCCGTCGCCTGATGCCCCCGAAGTTGTGGCCAAAGCGCCACCCAAAGGTGCTCATCAAGCGTTTTGGGAGAAGATTTCGCCCGAACTCGCACAGGCTGGGCCGGGGCGGCTGGATTCGGCGATCGATGCCTTGGCGGCCACAAGCGTGTCCACACCCCGGTTGCAGACATTACAGGGCATCGTGAGCAATCAGGGCCGCGATATCCTGCGGTCGACCATCGGGACCAACGTGTCTCCTGCGCTGGTGCTGGCGGTAATCTCGGTGGAATCGGCCGGGCGGGCCGACGCGGTCAGCTCGGCCGGGGCGCAGGGGTTGATGCAACTGATGCCCGCAACAGCCGAGCGGTTTGGCGTGCAGGACAGTTTCCAGCCCTCTCAGAATATCTCGGGTGGAGTGAAATACCTGGATTGGCTGATGGGTGAGTTCGGCAATGACCCGATATTGGCGCTGGCTGGGTATAACGCAGGTGAGGGGGCCGTTCGCAAACACAGCGGTGTACCGCCATATGCAGAGACTAGGGACTATGTGCCCAAAGTGCTTGCGGCCTTTCAGGTTGCGCGCGCGCTTTGCGCGACGCCGCCGGTCTATGCCTCGGACGGGTGCGTGTTTCAGACGCTGAACTAACCCGAAACGCTATAGGGCCCGCCTGTCGCAGCAGGCCCTAGTCGTGCATCAGTTGACGAGGTTTGCCTCGGTCGCGGCGCGAATCTCGTCTTCGGTGACGCCTTCTGCGATTTCGACGATCTTCAGGCCACCTTCAACCACATCCAGAACCCCAAGGTTGGTGATGATGCGATTCACCACCTTTTTCCCGGTCAGCGGGAGGGTGCATTTCTTCAACAGCTTGGATTTGCCGTGCTTGTTGGTGTGGTCCATCACAACGATCACACGGCCCACGCCAGCCACAAGGTCCATCGCGCCGCCCATGCCTTTGACCAGCACGCCGGGAATCATCCAGTTGGCAAGGTCACCTTCTTCATCCACTTCCATCGCGCCCAGAATTGCGGCGGCAATCTTTCCGCCACGGATCATGGCGAAAGAGGTCGCGCTGTCGAAATAGGCGGTGCGTGACAATTCTGTAATGGTCTGCTTGCCCGCGTTGATCAGGTCGGGGTCTTCTTCACCTTCAAACGGGAAGGGGCCCATGCCCAGCATGCCGTTCTCGGATTGCAGGGTGATGTCCTTGTCACCCACATAGTTTGCCACCAGCGTCGGAATACCGATGCCGAGGTTTACATACATGCCGTCTTCAAGCTCTTGCGCCGCACGGGCGGCCATCTGGTTCCGATCCCAAGGCATTATGCTTCCTCCTTCTTACGGGTGGTGCGCTGTTCAATGCGCTTTTCGTGATCGCCCTGAATGATCCGATGGACATAGATGCCCGGCAGGTGGATCGCATCCGGGTCCATTGAGCCTCGGGGGACAATCTCTTCGACTTCGGCGATGCAGATCTTGCCGCATGTCGCAGCAGGCACGTTGAAGTTCCGGGCGGTCTTGCGGAAGATCAGGTTGCCGGTATCATCGGCCTTCCAGGCTTTGACAATGGCCAGATCGGCAAAGATGCCTTCTTCCAGAATATGGGTCTCGCCGTTGAAGTCTTTGTGTTCCTTGCCCTCCGCGATCACAGTCCCCACGCCGGTTTTGGTGTAGAAACCAGGGATGCCTGCGCCACCTGCGCGCATCCGCTCGGCCAGAGTGCCCTGTGGGTTGAATTCCAGCTCAAGCTCTCCGGCTAGGTACTGACGCATGAATTCCGCGTTTTCGCCCACGTAAGAGCTGATCATTTTCTTGACCTGCTTGGTCTGCAGCAGGATGCCGATACCGAAATCGTCGACGCCTGCATTGTTTGACGCAAAGGTCAGGTTCTGAGCACCCGATTCCTTGATCGCCTCGAGCAGCAGTTCCGGGATGCCGCACAGGCCGAAACCGCCCGCCGCGATCATCATGCCATCCGACAGCACTCCGTCGAGCGCGTCAGAGGCATTGGCATAGATTTTCTTCATGGAAAACTCCCCCAATGACATGGTGATGGGCAGGTTGTGCCGCCGCGTCAGGGGGAAGTCAACGAATCCAAGGGGCTGGTGGTATTTCTACCTATCCAACCCTAGCTTGCCGTCTTCTTTGTTGTCTTCTTGGCAGTGGCCTTTTTCTTTGGGGCAGCCTTTTTCTTCGTACCCTTCTTGGCGGCGCGCTCGTTGACCAGTTCGATGGCCATTTCCTGTGTCACATCTTCGGGCTTGATGTCCTTGGGAATGGTGGCGTTGACTTTTTCCCACTTCACATATGGCCCATAACGCCCATCGAGAACCTGCATCGCACCACCATCTGGGTGTTCGCCCAGCTCTTTGAGGGGGGCCGCCGCCGTGCGCCTGCCACGTCCCGGATTGGCGCGCTTTTCTGCCAGCATCTCGACCGCGCGGTTCATGCCGATCTCGAACACGTCATTGGGGTCTTTGACGTTGACGTAGACCGGTTTCGCCTCTTCCGGCAGCTGGTGCATTATATACGGCCCGAACCGCCCGAAGTTCGAGCTGATCATACCGCCTTCGGGATGTTCGCCGATCTGGCGAGGCAAGGACAATAGGGTCAGGGCCTTTTCAAGGTCCATGTCATCCTTGCTCCAGCCACGGGGCAGAGAGGCGCGCGGGGGCTTTTTGTTCTCGGGCGTCGGCTCTCCGCGCTGGACATAGGGACCGAAACGACCAGATTTCAGCCAGATCTCATCGCTTGCATCGTCACCCAGAAGACGCTCATCCCCTTCGGCCCCTTCGCCCGCGATGGGGCGGGTATAGGTGCATTCGGGATAGTTACCGCAGCCAACAAACCCGCCGGTGCGCGAGGTTTTCAGGTGCAGTTGCCCGACACCGCATTTGGGGCAGACCCGCGGGTCCGACCCGTCCTCACGAGGCGGATACAATTGCGGCGCCAGTGCATCGTCGAGCTTGTCCAGCACTTCCGAGATGCGCAGTTCAGACGTCTCGCCAATCGCAGCCGAGAAATCGCGCCAGAACTTGCCCAGCAGATCCTTGTAGTCGCGCTCGCCGGCGCTGACATCGTCCAGCTCTTCTTCCAGATTCGCCGTGAATTCATAGCCCACGTATTGGCGGAAGAAATTCAGCAGGAAGATGGTGACGATCCGGCCCTTTTCTTCAGGGATCAGGCGGTTCTTGTCCTTGCGCACATATTCGCGGTCCTGAATCGTGGTCACGATCGAGGCATAGGTCGAAGGACGGCCGATCCCCAGCTCCTCCATCCGCTTGACCAATGTTGCCTCAGTGTAGCGCGGAGGCGGCTGCGTGTGGTGCTGCAGCGCCAGAACCGCTTCGTTTTCAGACAGGATCGCCTGTTTTGCAGTTTTTGCGCTCTCTGTGACCTGAGCCTCACCCGTCGCCTTTTCGAATTGGCTTACCAATGAGCCCTTGGCAAACCGCGCGGGATCGCCCTGCATGATCTGAGGCAGGCGCTTTTCGTCGTCGTCAGCCACATCGTCACGGCCTTCTTCGTAGACGCGCATGAAGCCGTCAAACAGCACTACCTGACCGGTCGCGCGCAGGCCAACCTGACCATCGTCGCTGCCGATTTCAACGGTTGTGCGTTCCAGGCGCGCAGCAGCCATCTGGCAGGCAATGGTGCGCTTCCAGATCAGATCATAAAGCTTGCGCTGATCTTCATCAGTCACCCTCAGTTCTTTTGCATCGCGCGTCATGTCCGTCGGGCGGATACACTCGTGCGCTTCCTGCGCGTTCTTGGCCTTGTTTTTGTAGATGCGCGGGCTGTCCGGCACATATTCGGCGCCAAAACGGTCCGAGATCGCATCGCGCGTGGCGGCGACCGCTTCGGGGGCCATGTCGATACCGTCGGTTCGCATATATGTAATGTAGCCTGCCTCATAGAGGCGTTGCGCCACCTGCATCGCGTGCCGCGCACCCATGCCGAACTTGCGGCTGGCCTCCTGTTGCAGGGTTGAGGTCATGAAGGGTGCGCTGGGGTTGCGTGCTGCAGGTTTCGCCTCGACCGAGGTCACGCTCAGCGCGCGGCTGGTGATGGCCTGCACCGCCAGTTCCGCCTGTGTCGCGTCTTTCAGATCGTGCTTGTCCAGCTTTTTGCCAGCATAGGTGACCAACCGCGCCTCATAGGTTTGGCCGCGCGGGGTTTCGAACAGGGCCTTGACCGACCAGTATTCAACTGGCTTGAAGGCCTCGATCTCCATCTCGCGTTCAACGATCAGGCGTAGGCAGACAGACTGGACCCGACCTGCTGATTTTGCGCCGGGCAGCTTGCGCCACAGAACCGGCGACAGGTTGAAGCCCACCAGATAGTCCAGTGCGCGGCGGGCCAGATAGGCCTCGACCAGTGGCATGTCGACCTCACGCGGGTTTTGCATCGCCTGGGTGACGGCCTCTTTGGTGATCGCGTTGAACGTCACGCGACTGACCGGGGTGTCTTTCTTGATCGAGCGCCGCTTGGTCAGAGCTTCCTGCAAGTGCCAGCTGATTGCCTCCCCCTCGCGATCGGGGTCGGTTGCGAGGATCAGCGCGTTGTCTTCTTTCAGCGCATCGGCAATCGCTTTGACGTGCTTTTTGCTGTCATTGCCGACCTCCCACTTCATCTCGAATTCGTGGTCGGTATCGACGGATCCGTCCTTGGGCGGCAGGTCCCGCACATGGCCATAGGAGGCCAGAACCGTGTAGTCGGGGCCGAGATACTTGTTGATTGTTTTTGCTTTGGCCGGAGATTCTACAACAACTACGGGCATTTAAGGGAAAACCTCGCTCGACGAATAGGACGCCTGTTATGGTCGTGCAAAATGTGTGGGGCAAGGCCGGAATGTCAATGCGTTCCTTTTGCAGTGTGAAAAAACCCAAGATTTCAGCGTCCTATGCGTCTTTGAGGCAGGCAAAGCCTTACAGGGGGGCCGCCTGGCCGAATACCAAAGTCAGCTTGCCAGCGACAAAAGTCCGCCGGGTTGGCGCTGGATTCGGCCCTCAAGTTCCAGATCTACCAAAGCGGGCCCAAGATCACCGGCCGAAGCTGCGATATCGCGCAGCAGTTGGTCCTCGGCGATGGGCGATGGGCCGAGTCGTTGCAGGATCTGATCGTGCAGTGCCACAGCGGGCGTCGGTATTGCCAGTGCAGGGGGCTCACTGCTCGTTTGGAAAAGGTCTTCTCTCTTGGGCAGGGCTTCGATCACATCTTCGGCGGAACGGACCAGGGTCGCTCCGTCCCGAATCAACAGGTTGCATCCAGAGGACCGCGCATCGAATGGATGGCCGGGAACGGCCAGAACCTCGCGCCCTTGGTCCAACGCGTCCCGAGCGGTGATCAGGCTGCCTGATTTAGCTGCGGCCTCAACCACCACAACCGCCTGCGCCAATCCGGATATAATCCGGTTGCGGCGCGGGAAGTGGCGGGCTTGTGGTGTCAGTCCCATGGGTTGTTCCGACAGGCGCAGGCCGGATTCGCCGATTTTATGCGCCAGTTCAGCGTTTTCGGCCGGGTAGATCACATCGACACCTCCGGCCATCACGGCGATGGTGCCGGTGTCCAGCGCGGCCAGATGGGCCGAAGTGTCGATCCCTCGGGCAAGGCCTGAGACAATGACATGGCCCAGATCCCCCAGTTCTTTCGCCAGACCACGGGCCATACGCGCCCCGAGCGAGGAACAATTGCGCGCGCCCACCATTGCGATGGCTGGTTTCTGCAGCATCGTAAGATCGCCAACAGCCCATAGAAGTGGCGGCGCGTCAGATATATCCTGCAAAGCTTTTGGAAAATCAGCGGACCCAAGGCAGACAAGCCGCGCTTTGGCGGCTTGTGCGGCCTTGAGTTCCGCCTCAATCACGCCGGGAGGGCAGATTTCGTACCCGTTTATTCCGGCGGCGCGTGCCATTTCCGGCAGCGCGGCCAGCGCGTTCTGCGCTGAACCATGTTCGCTTAGCAGCCGACGAAACGTCGCCGGACCAACCTTGCGTGAGCGCAACAGGCGGAGCCATGAAAACCGATCCTCTTCCGTGGTGGGTGGGAGTGGGGGGTGATTGGAAGAATGCTGCTCTTCGGTCATCCGATGCTCCGCCTGATTGCAGAACTGGTTTACGGGTGTCGGGGTTAACAGCCTGTGAATCGTTGAAAATTAGGTGCAATTTTCTTGGTGGGTTTCTTGAAGAATGCCGCTAACAAAATGAATTGTTTGGATAAAAATTTTTACCGAGATGCGTAAGCCGAATTTTCAACCGACGCCAACCTCTCACGCAAAAAAGGCGCAGTGTTAACCCTGCGCCTTTCCAATGTCATGTGATTCCGTCTCAGGCGGCGGAGCCTCCGACGGTCAGCCCGTCCATCAGAACCGTGGGCTGGCCGACGCCCACGGGCACCCATTGACCATCCTTGCCGCAGGTGCCCATCCCCGGATCCAGCGCCATGTCGTTGCCCAACCCACGGATGCGGTTCAGCGCAGAAGGGCCATCCCCGATCAGCGTCGCGCCTTTGACCGGCGCGCCGATCTTGCCGTTTTCAACGCGGTAGGCCTCGGTGCAGGAAAAGACGAACTTGCCGTTGGTGATGTCGACCTGACCGCCGCCGAAGCCAACGGCCCAGATCCCGTCCTTGATATCAGCAACCAGTGCAGCCGGGTCGGCATCGCCACCCAACATCACCGTATTGGTCATGCGCGGCATCGGTTTGTGCGCGTAGCTCTGCCGCCGTCCATTGCCAGTTGGGGAGACGCCCATCAGGCGCGCATTCTGGCGGTCCTGCATGTACCCGGTCAGGATACCGTCCTCGATCAGCACAGTCCGAGAGCTTGGCGTTCCCTCGTCATCCACAGAGATCGAGCCGCGCCGGTCAGCAATCGTGCCATCATCCACAACGGTCACACCTTTCGAGGCAATCTGCTGCCCCATCAGACCCGCAAAGGCCGAGCTGCCCTTGCGGTTAAAATCTCCCTCCAGCCCGTGCCCGATAGCTTCGTGCAGCAAGATACCGGGCCAGCCGGGGCCTAAGGCGACCTCCATCACTCCGGCAGGGGCGGGGACAGCTTCGAGGTTGACCAACGCGATCCGTAAGGCCTCGCGCGCCTTGTTCTGCCAGTCGGTGGGGTCGATCAGCCCGCTCAGGCCGACGCGACCTCCACCACCCGCCGAGCCGCTTTCACGGCGGCCATTCTGCTCGACGATGACCGAGACATTCACTCGAGTCATCGGGCGCACGTCGCGCACCAGCACGCCGTCGGGGCGCAGGATCTCGACCTCTTGCACCGCAGCGGCGATCGTGGCGCTGACTTGCACGACGCGGGGGTCCAGATCGCGGGCGAAGGCGTCGATCTCGCGCAGGGTCTCGACCTTGACCGGAAAGCTGGCGGTTTCGATTGGGTCTTCATCGGTATAGAGGCGCTTGTTGGTCGCCATCGGGGCTTCGGCCAGAGTGCCGCCCCCATTGCCAACGGCCAGCCGGGCCGTCTCGGACGCGCGCTTCAACGCGGGTATCGAAACGTCGGTTGAATGTGCATAGCCTGCGACCTCACCCTGTACAGCGCGCAGCCCGAATCCCTCGGACGCATCGTAGGACGCAGTCTTCAATCGCCCGTCATCAAAGACCAGAGATTCGGATTTCCGGCGTTCAACGAACAGCTCTCCGTCTTCGGCGCCGGCAGTGGCAGATTGCAAAATGGCAAGCGCTTCATCATGCGGCAGGGCGCTTTCAAAGGGGTGAAACGGGGCTTGAGTCATGGGTTGCGGCCTTTCCGGTTTGATCCAGATCAAAAATAGCGTCTGTTTGACGCAAGCATTTTGCTTTATCTACCGACAGGAATATGGTTTTTAACGCGGCCAAAGACAACGGGTGTGGTTTCACCGATTCATACCTTTTCGCCAGAGACGCAAAGATCAAACGATCAGGACAAGACATGAAGAATGCTTTGATGCTTTCCGGGCTTGCTACGGCCCTCTCCAGCCTTCCCGCCATGGCCCAGGAGCTTGAGATAATTGGTAAGCCGGTTGACGGTGGCGTTGGGTTCCAGCCTGCAGCGACCGAGCTTGCGGACGGTATTCAGCGGCTGGACAACATGATTTTGGTGATCATCACCGTGATCTGTCTGCTTGTTGCCGGCCTGCTGGTGTATTGCATCGTGCGCTACAACCAGCGCGTCAACCCGACACCGGCGCGGTTCTCGCACTACACCCCGGTCGAGATTGCCTGGACTTTGGGACCGATCCTGGTTCTGGTGTTCATCGGCGCCTTCTCTCTGCCGGTTTTGTTCAAGCAGCAGGAAATTCCCGAAGGTGACGTTGTCATCAAAGTGGTCGGCAACCAGTGGTACTGGACCTATGAATATGTTGATCACGATTTCGCGTTCGACAGCTACCTGCTAGGCCACCCCGCCACGCTTGACGAGGGTGCGCGCGCTGCAGATGCGGATGTGACCCCCTTCGTTCTGGATGACGCCATGCGCGCCAAATTGGCCGATTCGGGTTACAGCGATGATGAATGGCTGCTGGCCACCGATACCGCCGTTGTGGTCCCGGTCGGCAAGGTCATCGTAATGCAGGTCACCGCATCTGACGTGATCCACTCGTGGACGATCCCGTCTTTCGGCGTGAAGCAGGACGGCGTTCCCGGTCGTCTGGCCGAGCTGTGGTTCGAAGCAGAAAAAGAGGGCATCTATTTCGGCCAGTGTTCCGAGCTTTGCGGCAAGGATCACGCCTATATGCCGATCACCGTCAAAGTGGTCAGCGAAGAGGCCTATGAGCAGTGGCTGAACGGCGCAATTGAGGAATATGCGGGCACCCCGCAGAACTTTCAGGTTGCCTCGAACTGAGCGTAGACTGGGCGTTCGCGCCTTAGAATACTCGTTGGCTGCGCGCTAAACCGCGCAGCTTTCGCCCCAAAAGGACCCGAGATGACCGACGCAAGCATCAATGCCAGCACATCGACCGCCAAGGCATACGCGGATGAGGCCAGCTTTGGCGATTATTTTGCCCTGCTGAAGCCACGCGTGATGTCTCTGGTCGTGTTTACGGCTCTGGTCGGTTTGCTTGCGGCTCCGGTGTCGGTGCATCCTTTCGTTGGCTTCTGCGCCATCTTGTTCATCGCCATTGGCGGCGGCGCGTCAGGTGCGCTGAACATGTGGTGGGATGCGGATATCGACCGGGTGATGAAGCGCACCAAAGCCCGCCCGATTCCCGCCGGTAAGGTACAGGAAGGCGAGGCGCTTTCGCTGGGTCTGGCACTTTCGGGCCTGTCAGTGATCATGCTGGGCCTTGCGACCAACTGGTTTGCAGGCGCATTCTTGGGATTCACCATTTTCTTCTACGTTGTGGTCTACACGATGTGGCTGAAGCGTTCGACGCCGCAGAACATCGTGATTGGCGGCGCGGCAGGGGCGTTCCCTCCGGTGATCGGCTGGGTTGCCGCGACGGGTTCGATGACGCTTGAGCCGTGGCTGATGTTTGCCCTGACCTTCATGTGGACGCCTCCGCATTTCTGGGCATTGGCGTTGTTCATGCGTTCGGACTATGACGATGCGGGCGTGCCCATGCTGACCGTGACCCATGGCCGCCGCGCGACCCGTAAGCATATTCTCGTTTACACTGGCCTTCTTGCTGTTCTGGCCGTTGGCACTGCGTTCTCGGGCATCGGCGGGCCGATCTATCTGGCGGTAGCTCTGGTGCTGAACGCCCTGTTCCTGCGCGGCGCATGGCAAATCTCGCGCCGTACCGAAGACGACGCCGAAATGGACAATTTCAAGGTCGAGCGGAGCTTTTTCAAGCTGTCTCTGCTGTACCTGTTCCTGCATTTCGGCGCGATTCTGGTTGAGGCGCTGCTGAAACCCTACGGCTTGGGAGGGTGGTGATGAGCCTGCGCAAAAGCCACGAAATTCACGAACGTCGTTTCAGCCGAAATCTGGGTGTTGGCCTGACGCTTGCGGCTTTCATCGTGATCATCTTCGGCCTCACGATCGTCAAGGTCTCGGGCACCAGCCTGGGGCAACCCGTGCAGGAGGTGCAGAACTGATGGCTCTGTCCGGTCCCCAGAAAACTGTTGTGCAAACCGTGGGTGTGGTTGTCCTGATGGGCAGCCTCGCCTGGGCGGCCGTGCCGTTTTACGACTGGTTCTGCCGTGTCACAGGATTCGGAGGCACGACCGGCGTCGCCGAAGCCGCGCCCGAAGATATCCTTGATCGCAAAGTGACCATCCGTTTCGACGCGTCCAAAGCCAAGGACATGGCGTGGGAGTTCAAACCCGTCGAACGCGAGATGGAGGTGCGCATCGGTGAAACCGGTTTGGCCTTTTACGAGGCCTACAACCCGACCGATCGCCCGATTGCCGGACAGGCATCCTACAACGTCGCGCCGTACTCGGCAGGCGGGTATTTTCAGAAAATCGCCTGTTTCTGCTTTGAAGAGCAGGTTCTGCAACCCGGTGAGCGGGTAGAGATGCCGGTCAGCTTCTTTGTTGACCCGGAAATGGTCGAAGACCTTGAAGCGAAATATGTGCATACGATTACTCTGTCGTATACATTCTACGAAATTGACCTGCCCGAGGGCTATGCCGCCCTTGAAACGCAGGAAGACACAAACACGAACTAACGCCTTTAGGTGAGGGACGCTGATGGCACACGCTAAAAACCATGATTATCACATTCTGGCCCCGTCGATCTGGCCACTGATCGGCGCTGTCGGTGGCTTTGTGATGCTGTTCGGAGCCGTCCTTTGGATGCACGGTGTGACGCCGTGGCTGTTCTGGGCCGGCCTCGTCGCCGTTCTTTACACCATGTTCGCCTGGTGGTCCGAGGTTGTGGTCGAAAGCCGTCAGGGCGATCACACACCGGTCGTGCGCATCGGCCTGCGCTATGGCTTCATCCTGTTTGTCATGTCCGAGGTGATGTTCTTCTTCGCCTGGTTCTGGTCGTTCTTCAAGCATCGCATGTATCCGATGTACGACTATGCGGGTACCGAATACATCCAGCCGGATATCCACGCGGTTGACCCGTTCCACCTGCCGCTGATCAACACTCTGGTCTTGCTGCTGTCGGGCTGTGCGATCACATGGGCGCACCATGCGCTGGTCCATGACAACGACCGCAAGGCGCTGATCAACGGTCTGGCCATCGGTATCGTGCTGGGTGTCCTGTTCACTGCGCTTCAGGCGTTTGAATATTATGAACTTCTGGCGCATGAGGACTGGCAGTTTGGTGGTGACCAGTTCTACTCGAACTTCTTCATGGCAACCGGCTTCCACGGCTTCCACGTCGTCATCGGCACGATCTTCCTGACTGTCTGTCTGATCCGCGCGCTGAAAGGGGACTTCACCCCCGAGAAGCACGTCGGTTTCGAGGCCGCGGCCTGGTACTGGCACTTCGTTGACGTGGTCTGGCTGTTCCTGTTCTTCGCAGTTTACATCTGGGGACAGGCGCCGCTGTTCTAAGCGACACTGGTTTTGAACTACAAAAGCCGCTCTTCGGGGCGGCTTTTTCGCATTTTCGAAGGCAAGATTGCGCCCCATACAATTGCGTGGTTGCATTCTCGTGCCCGCCCCCCTTAACAAGACGCCGGTTCCTGCAACGAGCGATAGTCCTGCCATGCGCCGCACTCTGTTTCTGTTGATCTTCAGCCTCGCCGGTTTGGGCGTGTTGCTGTGGCTGGGCACGTGGCAAGTCCAGCGTCTGGCGTGGAAGCAAGAGATCCTCTCCGAGATTGACAGCCGCATCGCGACCGAACCGGTTCCTCTGCCGCAACAGGTGTCAGAGGATGCCGACAAATATCTGCCTGTTACAATCTCGGGTGATATGGAGCCGGGCGAGATTCACGTTCTGGTCTCGGTCAAGCAGGTCGGTGCCGGGTATCGCATCATCCAATCGTTCAGCACCGAGGATCGTACCATTCTGGTGGACCGGGGTTTTGTGCCAACCACAGCCAAACAGACCGACCGTTTGACCGGCCCGATGGAGGTGACCGGCAACCTGCATTGGCCTGATGAGATCGACAGCTACACGCCCGAGGCGGATATCGACAGCAACATCTGGTTCGCCCGCGATGTGCCCAATCTGGCTGCCGCTCTGGGGGCCGAGCCGATCTTGCTGATTGCCCGGTCTCGAACCGATCCGGGCGTGACGCCGCTGCCCGTCGACACGGCCGGGATTCCCAATGATCACCTGCAATACGCAATCACATGGTTTGGACTGGCCCTCGTCTGGGCCGCGATGACCGTATACTTCCTGTGGCGCAATCGCGCCCCTTCTGAGAGTGACCCGCAATGAAATACATCTCGACCCGTGGCCAGGCGCCTGAACTGAGCTTTGAAGAGGCGATGTTGACCGGGCTGGCCCGTGACGGCGGCCTGTACCTGCCCGCTGAAATCCCGACGCTCAGCCATGACGAAATCGCCGCCATGGCCGGTCTGTCCTACGAGGAAATCGCATTTCGCGTCATGTGGCCCTATGTCAGCGGCTCTTTCGCCGAGGATGAGTTCAAGCAGATCATCGCCCGCGCCTATGAAGGCTTTGGCCACGACGCCCGCGCGCCGCTAAAGCAGCTAAACGAAAACCACTTCCTGCTGGAGCTGTTCCACGGGCCCACTCTGGCCTTCAAGGACTTTGCCATGCAGCTGATTGGTCAGCTGTTCCAGGTGGCCCTGAAACGCCGCAATGACCGCGTGACCATCGTGGGCGCGACCAGTGGCGATACCGGCTCGGCCGCGATTGAGGCGTTCCGGGGGCTGGATGCGGTGGATGTGTTCATCCTGTACCCGCATGGGCGGGTGTCCGAGGTGCAGCGCCGCCAGATGACGACGCCAGCGGACAGCAATGTCCATGCGCTGGCAGTGGATGGCGATTTTGACGACTGTCAGGCAGCATTGAAGGACATGTTCAACGATTTCGATTTCCGGGATGAGGTCAAATTGGCCGGAGTGAACTCGATCAACTTTGCCCGCGTTCTGGCGCAGATCGTGTATTACTTCTCGGCGGCGGTCAGTCTTGGCGCGCCGCATCGCAAGGTCAGCTTCACCGTGCCAACCGGCAATTTCGGGGACATCTTCGCAGGCTATCTGGCCAAACGTATGGGCCTGCCCATCGACCGGCTTGTCGTTGCGACGAACCAGAACGACATCCTGCATCGTTGCCTGTCGGGTGAGGGGTATTTCAAGGGCGAAACCATCCCCTCGATCAGCCCGTCGATGGACATTCAGGTCAGCTCAAACTTCGAACGCGCGCTGTACTATGCTTACGGCGAGGATGGCAGCGCGGTCGCTCAGTTGATGGATGAGCTGAAATCCGGTGGCTTCAACGTCAGCCAAGGCGCGATGGAGGCCCTGCGCGAGAGCTTTGATTCGGGCCGCGTGTCCGAGGATGAGACGCTAGAGACGATCAAACACACGCTGGCCCATAGTGCCGAGCTGGTCTGCCCGCATTCGGCCATTGGCATCAAGGTGGCCGAGGATCACCGCGCGGCGGATGTGCCGATGATCACTCTGGCCACCGCGCACCCAGCGAAATTCCCAGCGGCGGTCGAGAAGGCGAGCGGGGAACATCCGCCTCTTCCATCCCGCATGTCTGATCTGTATGAACGTCCGGAACGGGTGACGCGGATTGCCAATGATCTGGGTGCCCTTGAGGATCATATCAGAAGGCATATCGCTGAGTGACAGTCAGACAAGACCAGCTGAAGAACGGCTTTCGTATCGTCAGTGAACATATGCCGGGGCTGCAATCGGCAGCCATCGGCATCTGGGTGACCGCCGGAGCGCGGAACGAGCGGATCGAACAGAACGGGATCGCGCATTTCCTTGAGCATATGGCGTTCAAGGGAACCGAGCGGCGTTCTTCGCTGCAAATCGCCGAGGCGATCGAGGATGTAGGTGGATATATCAACGCCTATACCTCGCGCGAGGTGACGGCATACTACGCGCGCGTCCTGAAGGACGATGTGGCGCTGGCGATGGATGTCATCGGAGACATCGTGCTGAACCCGGTTTTCGACCCGCGCGAGATCGAGGTCGAGCGCGGCGTGATCCTGCAGGAAATCGGTCAGGCCTATGACACGCCTGACGATGTGATTTTCGATTGGCTGCAGGAACAAAGCTATCACGACCAGCCACTCGGCCGTACTATTCTTGGGCCGACCGAGCGGGTCAGCTCTTTCTCGCGAGAGGATCTTTCGGGTTTTGTGTCCGAGCACTATGGCCCCGAACAAATGATCTTGTCTGCGGCGGGCGCTGTGGATCACGACGCGCTGATGAAAATGGCAGAAGAGATGTTCGGCCACTTGCAACCTTGCAAGGGCCTGATCCCCGAAGCCGCCCGCTTTACCGGAGGCGAGGCGCGGCAGGAAAAAGAGTTGGAGCAGGCGCATTTTGCGCTGGCACTGGAAAGCCCCGGCTATCGCGACGATGCGATCTATACGGCGCAGGTCTACACCACTGCTTTGGGCGGCGGCATGTCCTCGCGCCTGTTCCAGGAAGTGCGTGAGTCGCGCGGGCTGTGCTATACGATTTTTGCGCAGACCGGGGCCTATGCGGATACCGGGACGACCACGATTTATGCGGGGACGTCTGCAGATCAGGTCGCAGAGCTGGCAACCATCACGATAGACGAAATGAAGCGCGCCGCCGAAGACATGAGCGAAGAAGAAGTCGCTCGTGCCCGTGCGCAGATGAAAGCCGGGATGCTGATGGGTCTGGAAAGCCCCTCGAACCGGGCCGAGCGTCTGGCGCGTCTGGTGCAGATCTGGGGGGGTGTGCCTTCGCTTGAAGATACCGTCACCAAGATTGATGCCGTCAGCACCGAGGATGTCCGAGCCTTCGCTGAACGTATGGCGGTTCAGGCCCCGGCCGCGTTGGCGCTATACGGTCCGGTCTCAGACGCGCCATCCTTAACAGAACTGCAGGAGAGGCGTGCGGCGTGATGCTGTTGGGCAGGCGCAAGCTGAAACTTGAAACCGCGCGGCTAAGGCTGCGCCCGCCTGTGCATTCTGATTTCAACGAATGGGCTGCCCTGCGCCGCGCCTCAAAAGAGTTTCTGACCCCCTGGGAGCCGATCTGGGCGCAGGACCATTTAAGCCGCAAGTCCTTTACCAACAGGGTCTATTGGGCGCAGCGCTCGGTCGCCAGCGGAACCGCGATACCGTTGTTTCTGTTCCGCCGTTCAGATGACGTGCTGGTGGGAGCGATCACGCTGGACAACATCCGCCGCGGTCCCGCGCAGGCCGGGACGCTGGGCTATTGGACCGGACAGAGCTTCGCGCGCAACGGCTATATGCGCGAGGCCATCGGCGCAGTTGTTCACCACGCCTTCACCCGTCTGGACCTGAGCCGGATCGAGGCGGCGTGTTTGCCTGAAAACAAGCCCTCACGCGGGTTGCTGGAAAGTTCGGCCTTCAAATACGAAGGCGTGGCGCAGTCATATCTGCAGATCAATGGACGGTGGCGGACGCATGTTCTTTATGCCTGCTTGCGGTCGGACCGGCGAGGCAGGACGGACGCAGGGTAGGGGGCTCTGCCCCCGTCGCGGCAAGCCGCGCCTCCCCCGAGGTATTTTTGGCCAGATGAACAAGGGGCATGACTTGGCGGAGGGATGCGCTACACTCATCCTATGCGCTGGGTTGTGGCTGTTTTGGTGTTTCTCTCGGGTGCGGCTGCGGCGCAGGAGCGGCGGCCGAGCCACTGCATCGCCATCGCCGATGCAGCCCCTGGGATTGAATATTTGCACAAGGCCGCTTGGCAGGACCCGGTGCCGGAGTTTTCGGTACGGATCAGCTATGTCGCGCATGCCTCTTTTTTGATCCAGACTGCGGGTGGGCTGAATGCGGTAACGGATTTCACCGGGTTCATCGGCAGTGCTGATCTGATCCCGGATGTGGTGACGATGAACCACGCGCATAGCACCCATTGGACGGCGCATCCGGACCCGGCCATTCCGTATGTGCTGCCGGGGTGGGGTGAGTTCGGGCAGGGGATTGACCATCATTTGGATCTGGGCGAGATGCTGGTGCGCAATGTCTCGACCGATATCCGGTCGTCCTATGGTGGGGTCGAGGAGAAGGGGAACTCGATTTTCGTGTTCGAGGTCGAAGGGCTGTGCATCGGTCACTTGGGGCATTTGCATCATGTGCCTTCGGACGAACAGTTTGCCGCGTTGGGGCGTTTGGATGTTGTGATGGCCGCCGTGGATGGCGGAACAACCATGCCTCTGCCCGAGATGATCTCGGTCCTGAGGCGGCTGAAGAGTTCTGTGATTGTCCCCATGCATTGGTTTTCGGGGTTCTCGCTGGATCGCTTTCTTGTCGATATTCGCAGTGATTTCCCGGTTGTACGGGAAGGTGTGTCAGAGTTGACAGTGTCTTTGCGCAGTTTGCCGGATCGGCCCACAGTTGTCGTGCTGGAGCCGCAATATCTGATCGATCTGGAATAGGGCTTGCCGCTCGCGTGTGGGTTGGGCAAGGAAGGGCTATGGATTTGAACCCCGCAGATGCCAAGCTTGCCGACGCCATTCGCGCTGAATTGGGCGATGATGTGCTGCGTCCGGTTGCTGAGCGTTACCTGGAAGAGCCGCGGAACCGATTTGCGGGCGAAATTGGGCTGTTGGCCCTGCCACGTACCGTGCAAGACGTGGCGGCGCTGGTACGACTTGCCTCGGATGCGCGCGTGCCGGTTGTGCCGTATGGCGGTGGCACGGGTTTGGTGGGGGGGCAGGTCATGACCTCCGGTCCGGCACCTTTGTTGATCTCGCTGGAGCGTATGACCGCCCTTCGCGCGGTTTACCCCACCGAAAACGTTCTTATTGCCGAGGCCGGAGCTGTTCTTGAGGACGTACAGACCGCCGCAGAGGCGGCGGACAGGCTGTTTCCCCTGTCTCTGGCCGCGCAGGGGTCGTGCCGGATCGGGGGCAACCTTGCGACCAATGCCGGGGGCGTCAATGTGCTGCGATATGGCAATGCGCGTGATTTGTGCCTTGGGCTTGAGGCTGTGTTGCCCAGCGGCGAAATCTGGCATGGGCTGAGCCGGTTGAGAAAAGACAACACGGGATATGATCTACGCAATCTGTTGATCGGGTCCGAGGGGACGCTGGGGATCATCACCGCCGCCTCTCTCAAGCTGTTTCCACGTCCGGCCGAGGTCGGGACGGCGATGTTTCAGGTGGCCTCGCCCGAGGCAGCGATCGACCTGCTGGCGCTTACGCGTGATTTGGTGGGCGAGACGGTCAGCTCATTTGAACTGATCCACCGGCAAGGATTGGATTTCCTGACCGAGGTGCTGCCGGATGTGCGCCAGCCATTCGCAACGCCGCCCGAATGGAGCGTGCTGATCGAACTTGGATTGGCGGCCGGGCAGACCGCGTCTGAGCGTTTGGAGGCGATTTTCGCCGCTGCGGAGCCTCGGGGCCTTGTCCACGATGGTGTGATTGCCCAGAGCGAGACGCAACGCCGCGCGCTTTGGACTGTGCGTGAGCAGATACCTGAGGCCAACCGCCTTGTCGGGTCCGTCTCGAGCCACGATATATCGGTTCCGATTTCGTCCATCCCCGAGTTCATTGGACATGGTGCCGAGGTAATTGGCGCGCTGGGTCCGTTCCGGATCAACTGTTTCGGGCATTTGGGCGATGGAAACCTGCACTACAACGTTTTCCCGCCCAAGGGGCAGAACCGCGATGCCTTTGAGGGTCAGCGCAGAGCGGTGAAGAACGCCGTGCATGATCTGGTTCACGCCTTTGACGGCTCGGTCAGTGCGGAACACGGGGTTGGGCGGTTGAAGGTCGATGATCTGGAGCGCTATGGCGATCCGATCAAATTGCAGGCAATGCGAGGAATCAAGGCCGCTTTGGACCCAAAAGGGATCATGAATCCCGGTGCGGTCCTTAAAGTGTAGACACGGCCCGGACGATCCGGACCGTGTCAGGGGGCTTTACGAGGCGGGCAGAATGACCTTGTCGATTACGTGGATCACGCCATTCGATGTCTCGATATCGGCCTGAACGACATTGGCGTCATTCACCATTACGCCGGAATCCAGATCGATCGTGATATCGCTGCCCTGCACCGTAGCGGCTGTCATGTCATCCGACAGATCGCCTGACATCACTTTGCCCGGCACCACATGGTAGGTGAGAACAGCAACCAGTTGGTCTTTGTTTTCGGGCTTCAGCAGGTCGGCCACTGTGCCTTCGGGCAGGGCCGCGAAGGCTTCATCCGTGGGGGCGAAAACGGTGAACGGACCTTCGCCTTTCAGCGTGTCTACCAACTCGGCGGCCTGAACGGCGGCAACGAGGGTTTCGAAGCTACCGGCTGAGACGGCGGTGTCGACAATGTCTTTCCCGTGACCGTCTGCCATTGCGGATGTGCCCAACAGGATCGTTGCGACGCTGGCGACTGCGAGTTTGCGGAACATTTTGAGGTCTCCCAAGTTAGAAATGCTTCAAGCAGCATCAACCGGGATACGGCGCGTAACGCTTACGGATCACGTTTTGCGCCAAAAGAATTGCCTTGAACGTTCACGAAACAGCGCTAAGCCCACGCTGTTTCAAATTTCAATACAATAATATGTGAGTATTTTGATCTTAAAGACCGTCAAATTCACACAGGACGTGGACATCCATGCCCATATCCTCAAGCACTTTGCGCCCGCCCAGTTCCGGCAGGTCGACGATAAACGCGCAAGAGACGATCTCACCCCCCAGCCGCTCGATCAGTTTGATGCCAGCGCCAGCGGTACCGCCGGTTGCCAGCAGGTCGTCAACAACCAGAACTTTTTCACCTGCTTGGATGGCATCATCGTGGATTTCGACGATCGCCTCGCCATATTCCAGTTTGTAGTCTTGGCTGATCGTGGTGCCGGGCAGCTTGCCCTTCTTGCGGATCGGGACGAAACCAACGCTCAACTGGTGTGCAATGGCGCCCCCGAGAATAAAGCCGCGGGCCTCAAGCCCGACGACCTTGTCGATCCGCTCGCCCGCGTAGGGGTGCAGCATCTGGTCGATGGCGATCCGAAATCCGCGGGGGTCTGCGAACAAGGTGGTGACATCGCGAAACATGATCCCTTCGTGGGGGAAGTCGACGATGGTTCGGATGTAATCCTTGACCGAGCTGTTTCTGGACATGAGGCACCCCTTTGACATCAAAACACGCCGGGGTGTTTCGCCCATTGGGGTCGGCCTTGCAAGGGTAGAATGCCGCCTGCGCCTATCTGCGCCGGTTCGGCACGGCCTTGGCCAGCCCATAGTAACGGTACAGCGTCGCTGGCAGCCACGACAGGTGGGGTTTGCGCCAGTTGCGCTGGTCTTGCAAAAGAAATGCCTGAGCCGCATGAAGGTTCATTGCCAAAGTCCTTTTTTTGTTGTTAGGTGCCCGATATCTACATCCAATATGCTATGTATATACATTGCATCGCGAAAAGAATCAAGTAATTTGCGGGAATAATGCGCGTGGCGAAGAAAGACGGTAAGGGTTCTACCAAGAAAAACAGTCAGTTGGTATTGCGTCTGGACAAGGACGAACGTGATGCCTTTGTTGAATTGTGCAAAGAGTTGGACACATCAGCCGCACGTGAAATCCGCCGTTTTATCCGTGGATTCATGAAAGAGCACGCAGACGACTAGGCGGGTCGCCGCAGAACCGCCGTTGCTAGGCCCATACCGATAAGCGCCAGACCTCCTGCGCGGGTTGTGGCCTGAATCACACTGGCACGCCCGATCATGACCCGAAACCGATCCGCCAGAATTGCATAGGCCAGTGCGTTCAGCCACGCGAGGCCCACGAAGGTTGCAATCAGAATTGCGAATTGTGGGCCCAAGGGGTCAGCCGGGCGTAGGAATTGTGGGACGAAGGCGATGAAAAAGGCGATTGATTTCGGGTTCAGGGCGGTCACCGCCGCCGCGTGTCCAAAGACCCCGCGCGCGGTGACATCGCGCCCTGTTTCAACCGTGTTCAACCCGCCCGACGGCGCGCTGCGCAACAGTTTGATGCCCAGCCAGACCAGATAAGCGGCCCCGATCCATTTCAACACGGAAAACAACGTGGCAGACGCCAGAACCAAAGCACCCAGCCCCAGCAAAGACGCCGTCATCGCCACAAGATCACCAACAGCCACGCCGGTAGCCGAGGCAATGGCCACGCTGCGCCCTTTTGACAGCGCATAGCTGAGAACCAGCAACACGGTCGGCCCCGGGATCAGCAGCAACGCCGTCGATGCGGCCACGAAAGCCAGCCAGAGATCAAATTCCATTGTGTTGTTCCTCTTGCTCGGGTGAACAAGGACGTGAACCGGCGCGAACGTCAAGACCTTCCGGGATGCGTCACCTTGCGCATTAGCCCCTCAATCTGGTTGCGCGTGAAATGGCTTGCCGACTGCCGTGCAAAATAGGGATGATAAGCCACAGAACGGCCCCGCACAGGCGGCGATCTGCAGGGCGGGCAAAGAACCCTCTGCAAAGCAAGCATTTTGAGTATTCCCGCTCCGATCAGAGGATGCGCGATATACAGGGGCAGGACCAATACCCAATCCTGTTCGGGCAGAACATGGACGGCGATCCGAAAATCGGCCAGACCTATGCTGCACACCGCTAGAAATCGCGCTCTAGCCGGCGCATCCGGGCGGCTTGCTCCTGACCTGCGAATTCAGTGAAGACATCCAAAACTTCGGGTGGCTTTGCCTGCGAAAGGATGAAAAGCGGGTCAAAGAACCCGCCCTGCGACCGCATCCAGTTTTGCTAACACGGTCAGGTCGCGGTCTTCCGGAGCCGTCAGTATGGCGTGGTCCAGGGCCCGGTCACACCCATGCGGACAGGGCGTGCGGATCGGGCCCAGCAAGGCTGGCAGCCCTTTGACCAAAGCCCGGCCTTTTTCGGCATTCCCCGTCAGGGTTGCAATGATCGAGGTCACGTCGACTTCACCATGATCGGGGTGCCAACTGTCATAGTCGGTGACCATCGCGACCGAGGCATAGCAAAGCTCGGCCTCGCGGGCGAGTTTTGCTTCGGGCATATTCGTCATGCCGATCACGTCGCAACCCCACTGTTCGCGGTACATTCTGGACTCGGCCAGGGTCGAAAACTGCGGTCCCTCCATCGCCAGATAGGTGCCGCCGTGATGCACTGTGATACCTGCGGCAATTCCGGCCTCTTCGCAGGCATTCGACAGGCGCGGGCAGGTCGGATGGGCCACGCTGACATGGGCCACACAGCCGGTTCCGAAAAAGCTTTTCTCTCGGGCAAAGGTCCGGTCGATGAACTGATCCACGATCACAAAATCACCCGGCGCCATATGCTCGCGGAACGACCCGCAGGCAGAGACCGAGATGACATCCGTTACCCCCAGTCGCTTTAGCGCATCGATATTGGCGCGATAGGGGACTTCGGTGGGTGAATGGATATGCCCGCGACCGTGGCGCGGCAGGAACACCATGTCGACCCCTTCCAATGAGCCGGTCAGAACCTGATCAGAGGGCGCGCCCCATGGCGTATCGACCCGGACCCACTCCGCATTTTCCAGCCCGTCGATGTCGTAAATGCCTGATCCGCCGATAATGGCGATTTTTGTTTGGGTCACGTTGGGTCTCCGCTGCTCAATCCATACGGGAAAACACTGCGGGTCACAGGCGAAATTGGCAAGTGGTGTCAGCTATTTGTACCATTTCGCGGCGTGTTGTGTTGATGAGCTATGCGTTTCAAGCATAGCAGGGTCCCGACAGGTGCGGTATCTCGATGGGGATTTGACAGGTAGAACGCCCCCTTTCGCGCGAACAAAAAGACCGACAGGACCGTCCCATGCCCCGAGCCATGCTGGCAAGCTTTGCCAACCGTATAGCCAAGCCCGATCTCCGCTGGGTGCCTGACGAGGGCCTGACCGTGTCACGCCTGAGGATCGAGCTGCTGTCAGGTTTGACCGTCGCGCTGGCACTGGTGCCCGAGGCCGTGGCCTTTGCCTTCGTCGCAGGCGTGCATCCTCTGGTCGGTCTCTACGCAGCCTTTATGGTTGGCCTGATCACCGCATTGATCGGAGGTCGCCCAGGCATGATCTCGGGCGCAACGGGTGCGCTGGCGGTCGTGATGGTGGCTCTGGTCGCGCAGCACGGGGTCGAATACCTGTTCGCAACCGTGGTGTTGATGGGCATTCTGCAAGTAATCGCAGGTGCGATGCACTGGGGACGTTTCATTCGCCTTGTGCCGCATCCGGTGATGCTGGGGTTTGTGAACGGTCTGGCGATTGTGATCTTTCTGGCGCAGATGGGCCAGTTCAAGGTCCCCGGAACCATGGAAAACACCGGGCATGGAATGACGGGGGGTGAATGGCTTTCGGGCATTCAGCTTTACACAATGCTGGGTCTCGTGGGGCTGACCATGGCGGTGATTTGGGTCATGCCGCGTATTACGCGTGCCATTCCGGCGCCTTTGGCCGGTATTCTGGTCGTTGCAGCGCTTGTGATCGGCTTTGGTCTGGATGTCCCGCGCGTCGGTGATCTGGCCTCGATCGAGGGCGGTTTGCCTGCCTTCCACATCCCGATGGTTCCGCTGAACCTCGAAACCTTTGAGATTATCTTGCCCTATGCGGTCATTCTGGCGGCCATCGGCCTGATCGAGTCCCTGCTGACTCTGAACCTGGTGGGCGAGATCACGAACAAACGCGGCGGAGCCTCGCAGGAATGTATCGCGCAGGGCGTCTCGAACGTCGCCACCGGCTTCTTTGGAGGCATGGGCGGTTGCGCCATGATTGGCCAGTCGATGATCAACGTGAAATCTGGCGGTCGCACCCGGATCGCGGGCATCGCGGCTGCTCTGTTCCTGCTGATCTTCATCCTGTTCGCCTCACCCTTGATCGAACAAATTCCGCTGGCCGCGCTGGTCGGTGTGATGTTCATGGTGGTGATCGGCACCTTCGCGTGGAACTCGTTCAAGATCATGCGCAAGGTGCCTTTGATGGATGCTTTCGTAATTGTTCTGGTGACCGTTGTGACGGTGATGGAAGACCTGGCTGTCGCGGTTGTCGTCGGCGTGATTGTCTCGGCGCTGGCCTATGCGTGGAACAATGCCAAACGGATCCATGCCGTCACCCGCGAATCTGAAACCGAACAGGGTGCAAAAGTCTATGAAATTCAGGGGCCACTGTTCTTCGGCTCGTCGGATGGATTTGTCGAGCTGTTCGATGTTTCGAACGATCCTGAAGTAGTCATCGTGGATTTTGCCGAAAGCCGCGTTGTCGATCAATCGGCGCTTCAGGCCATTGAAAATGTCGCCTCCAAGTATGAAGCTGCAGGCAAGCGCGTCATGTTGCGACATCTGACCCATGATTGCCACAAGCTGCTGAACAAGGCGGGTCATCTGATGGTCGATAGCGACGATGACCCAGACTATGGCCTGGCCGTGGATTACTCAGTCCGCACCGGCATTCTGGGCGGCCACTGAGGCATTGGCGAGGCTCTGCCTCGCGCTCCGAGATATTTATAGCCAGATGAAGTGTGGATCCCCTGCTTCATCTGGCCGAAAATACCTCGGGGGAGTCGCCCGAAGGGCGGCGGGGGCAGCGCCCCCCTGAACGCAGACCTCAATCATCAGGTCTGTTCAGTGAAAACAATTCGGAGACAACTGAATAGTCCCGGTAGCCAAGGCGTGCCAAAGGCTGGAAGGTTGTCACGTCGAACTTGCCGTCCTTCAAGCAGTCATCGCGCAGATGGACGCCTGTCACTTCGCCAAACACAACGCGATTTGCCTCACCCGGTAAAGTAACGATCTGGGTCAGCCTGCATTCCAGTGCCGCAGGCGCATCCCCAACGCGAGAGCAGTCAATTGTTTCGCAGTCGACAGCCGACAGGCCTGCATGGGCAAATTCGTCAGTTTCTTTTGGCAATCCGGCAGAACTGGCATTCATCGCATCCCGGTGGGCGAAGGCGACAACGTTCACGCAGAATATGCCTGTCGCCTCGATATTGGCGATACTGTCCTTGCCGCCGTCCTGATCGTGCTTGGTTCCAGTTGTGGCGAACATCACCTGCGGCGGGGTGTAGGCGACCCCGTTGAAGAAGGAGTAGGGGGCCAGGTTGTTGATCCCGTCTACATCGCGCGACGAAATCCACCCGATGGGGCGCGGGGTGATGATGGCATTGAACGGATTGTGCGGCAGGCCGTGGCCGTCTTCGGGGCGATAGAACATATGGTCTCCAAGCGTTTGCCCAAGGCGTAACGAAGTGCTAGGGCGATTGCCAGCTAGGAAAAGAGGGCAGGTGTGCAGCACTTCGCGATCAGGCCGGAAGAGCCACAGGATTGGTGGGAGGTCGAGGCCCTCTACGATTTGTGCTTCGCACCTGGGCGTGAGGCTCTTTCCTCTTACCGATTGCGCGATGACGTGCC
The DNA here is from genome assembly GCF_059609705.1 of Ruegeria sp. YTSC192. NCBI lineage: Bacteria > Pseudomonadati > Pseudomonadota > Alphaproteobacteria > Rhodobacterales > Roseobacteraceae > Ruegeria > Ruegeria sp. YTSC192. The sequence goes on along the minus strand of NZ_JBXWMG010000012.1, from coordinate 118,325 downwards.
GCCGGTGGCCGGTTTGTCTTTGGTCGCGCGCGACGGGCAGGGAATTCTGGCCGGGGCTATCCGGTTCTGGCCAGTCCATGTGGGCAATCACGACGCCCTGCTATTGGGGCCTGTCGCAGTTCACCCCACGCATCAGGGCGAAGGGCTTGGCGGCTACCTCATCCACTCTGGTGTCGAAGCAGGGCGCGCGCAGGGGTGGGACCGGGTCATGTTGGTCGGTGACGCGCCGTATTACGCCCGTTTTGGCTTCACGCCATTGAAGGGGGTTGAGATGCCTCCGCCAACCAACCCAGAGCGTGTTTTGGGCATGGGTCTGAGTCCCGGAAAGTGGGACAACATTACCGGAGCCGTAACCCGCTGGACGCGCTGAGCTATTGAAACACCGCGCCGAAATACCGATCTTTTGTGGAACGGAGGGTTCGGATGCAGGATGTAATATTAATTGACAGTGTTGACGCAGACGCAGAATTGGATCGCCTGGCGAAACACTATCGTTCGGCCGGTGGGGCTGGGGTCAAATTACTCAACGCTTTAGGGGGATCTGCAGAATCCCTGTTGGAACAATTGCCGGAGCCGATACGCGACGGCCTGACCGGAGCGACCGAACAGGCTATCTGGATGGCCATGCAGGCGGCGCAAAGCTCTCGGCAGGTCGTGCCGGATCAGGCGCCATGGGTGAACACCGCCGTGACAACGGCGATGGGGGCAGCGGGCGGATTGGGAGGACTGTCCACCGCTTTGGTCGAGTTGCCAGCGACCACGGCTATGCTTTTGCGTTCAATCCAGGGGGCTGCAGCGCGCGAAGGCTTTGACCCGGCTGAGGACAACGTAAAGTTCGACTGTGTTCGGGTATTGGCAGCAGCGGGCCCCTTGTCACACGATGACGGAGCGGATCTGGGGTTCTTTTCTGTGCGCCTGACGCTCACGGGCCCCGCGATGCAGAAACTGATTGCGGCCGTTGCCCCAAAGCTATCGGTTGTGTTGGGGCAGAAACTGGCGGCGCAGTCTGTGCCGGTCCTGGGCGCGTTGGCGGGCGGTGGAACGAATTACATCTACACCCGCTACTACCAGCAGATTGCCCATGTCCACTTTGGTTTGCGCCGGTTGGCGATGGATGCAGATATCCCGCACGAGGCGCTGCTGCGCAAGTTGAGCTCACGCATGTAGCGGTTTTGGTTGGTCGCGGCCGCATGATGTGGTACACTGAACGCAATTGGCCGCGATACAAAAGTCAAACAAACATGCGGTAGACAGGCACCGATCTGATGCGGAAGTGAGTGCGGCGCGATGAAAGTTTCTCGGGCGTCCAGTTTAGGCCTCGATTCGGGGCAGGTTCCGATCCTGCCTCAGGCAGCGGCCTTGTGCTACCGGCTGTCGCATGGCCGTCCTGAGGTTCTTTTGATCACATCGCGCAAGGCGCAACGCTGGATCATCCCGAAGGGCTGGTTGATTGATGGCCTCAGCGCCTCGGAAACTGCCGCTCAGGAAGCCTGGGAAGAGGCGGGCGTGATCGGCACATGTGCGCAGGTCAGTGTGGGCCAGTTCTCGATGGTGAAGACTTGCGCCAAGCGTGGAACGGTTCTGTGCGCGGTGGATGTTTTTCCGTTGCACGTGGATGAGGTGCAGAAAAAATTTCCCGAGAAAGGGCAGCGAAAACGCAAGTGGAGTGCATTGGAAATCGCCGCATCTAAGGTCAATTCCCCAGGGCTTGCCGAAATTTTGTGCAAATTTGCACCCAGGATGCACTAGTCTTAATCTGGAAAGGCTTGATATTGCAGTTTCGGTCGGTATCTATTTGCTAACCGACATTTTGGACGGATTATGATTCAATACGCGTTGAAGTGCAGCAAGGGCCACAGATTCGATAGCTGGTTCCAATCTGCCGAAGCCTACGACAAGCTGGCAGCCTCGGGCCTCGTGACATGCGCGGTCTGTGGATGCGGGCATGTCGAGAAGGCAATCATGACTCCGCGTGTCAGGCCTGCGCGCGCGGCGCACAAAGCGTTGGAGGTGCCTGAGCCTGCCTCAGACGACATCAACGTGACCAGCGCGTCCACAGATGCCGAGCACATTTTGGCAGAGCTTCGCCGCAAGATTGAAGAAAACTCTGACTATGTGGGCCAGAAATTTGCATCAGAAGCGCGCAAGATGCATCTGGGCGAAACACCCGAACGTTCGATCTATGGCGAAGTCAAACCGGATGAGGCGAAATCCCTGATCGAAGACGGGGTGCCGGTTGCACCGCTGCCATTCATTCCCAGCAGAAAGACAAACTGACCCATGCATATCGTGATTACCGGAGCCAACCGGGGAATCGGGCGGTCTCTGGCTGAAGGCTATCGCGCGCAGGGTCATGAGGTTACGGGAACTGCGCGGGATGGCAGTGCCGAAGTTCAATTAGACGTAGCCGATCCGGCGCATCAAGCGGCCATGGCTGACCAGCTAAAAGGGCAGCCCGTCGACCTGTTGATTTGCAATGCGGGCGTTTATCTGGACAAAGGTCACAGCATTGATGACTACCCCGCCGAGATGTGGGCGCGGAGTTTTGCGGCCAATGTCACTGGCGTTTTCCTAACCGTACAGTCGTTGCTGCCGAATCTGCGGGCGACAGAGGGGCGGATTGCGATCATGTCTTCTCAGATGGCATCGCACACCCGCGCGCCGGGCGGCAGCTACATCTACCGCGCCTCCAAGGCGGCGGCCTTGAATCTGGGACGTAATCTGGCGGCCGACTTGAAGGCGGATGGTATTGCAGTGGGCATTTATCACCCCGGTTGGGTGAAGACCGACATGGGCGGCTTAGCGGCGGACATCCATGTGGATCAGGCCGTCGCTGGCCTGATGGAGCGTTTCGACGCGCTGTCGCTGGACAGCACAGGTTGTTTTGAAACCTATGATGGGAAGCCCCACGCCTACTGAGTATTCAGCGCGGCCTTGGGCAATTCGTAAACTTCACCGGGCTCGATGAAAATCACCATGATGTCGCCCCGTACCTCGTGTTTGATCGGCGAGGGCGAGCTGCTGGAATCCGGAATGCCATCGGTGAAGTAAATTCTGCGAACATCACCGCCAGGCAACATCACGGCCAATGTTGCGGTGCCATCATCGCGGCGGCGCAGCTCGGCGTTGCAGCTTTGCAGCGGATCACCGGCTCTGCCGGCGCAGGGAACCGTACCCAGCGCGTTCTGTCCATCGGTGCCAGCCACGCTGGCTTGCTGGGACAGGGCTGGGGTTGCGATCACGGCAAGGATGGTTGCGAAACGAAGCATGAATAACCTCTTGGGATTGCTTTGGCGCTAGGCTGGCATTGCGTTTTCGGAAAGTAAAGCGGCCCCTTGACGCAATATCTGTTATGCAGCGCCCCTTGCTCTTGCAGTCCCCCTCGCATATGAGGCTCGGGACTTTAAATCCAAGGCGCGGAGACACTTGCCCCCATGCCCGTACTCGTGATGAAATTCGGTGGCACATCGGTTGCCAATCTTGACCGCATCCGCCGCGCAGCGAAACGCATCGGCGTTGAAGTGGCAAAGGGCTATGACGTCATCGTCATCGTCTCGGCCATGTCCGGAAAAACCAACGAATTGGTGGGCTGGGTGAATGAGACCTCGCCGCTGTTCGACGCCCGCGAATATGACGCGGTGGTGTCGTCTGGCGAAAACGTCACCGCGGGCCTGATGGCGCTGACCTTGCAGGAGATGGATATCCCGGCGCGCAGCTGGCAGGGGTGGCAGGTGCCGCTACTGACCAATGGCGCGCATTCGTCGGCCCGGATCGAGGAAATTCCGACCGACAACCTGAACCAGAAGTTCGGCGAAGGCATGAAAGTGGCTGTTGTCGCCGGTTTCCAGGGCCTCAGCCCAGAAGGCCGGATCACGACGCTGGGCCGGGGCGGCTCGGACACGACTGCCGTGGCCTTTGCTGCCGCGTTTGAGGCTGAGCGCTGCGATATCTACACGGATGTCGATGGCGTCTACACGACCGACCCGCGTATCTGTGAAAAGGCGCGCAAGCTGGACCGGATTTCGTTCGAAGAAATGCTCGAACTGGCGTCGTTGGGCGCGAAAGTGCTGCAAACCCGCTCGGTCGAGCTGGCGATGCGCTATAAAGTGAAACTGCGCGTTCTTTCAAGTTTCGAAGAACAATCCGACGAGGCCGGTACGCTGGTCTGCGACGAGGAGGATATCATGGAATCCAATGTTGTGGCCGGTGTGGCCTATTCCCGCGACGAAGCCAAGATGACCGTCGTTTCCGTGGCCGACCGCCCCGGTATCGCCTCGATCATCTTCACTGCGCTCAGCGATGAGGGTGTGAATGTGGACATGATCGTCCAGAACATCTCGGACGAGGGGCGCACCGATATGACCTTCTCGTGCCCGACCGATCAGGTTGCGCGTGCCGAAAAAGCGCTGCTGGCGATCAAGGAAGCGGGTGAGCTGAACTATGCCGAGCTGGTGGCCGATGAAGACGTTTGCAAGGTCTCGGTTGTAGGCATTGGCATGCGCTCACAATCGGGTGTCGCGGCCAAGATGTTCAAGATCCTCTCGGATGAGGGGATCAACATCAAGGTCATTACAACCTCCGAGATTAAAATTTCCGTCCTCGTCGACAGGAAATACATGGAACTTGCTGTTCAGGCACTGCATGATGCGTTTGAATTGGACAAGGCGGCCTGAGCTGATCGGCCAAAGGTTTCGCCTGACGCACTAATTGGGTTGGCCCATGGCGGACGGTACGGAAACAGAATCCCGCAAGCTGCTGGTTCGGCTGCGCGAGGAAATGGCGAGCGAGGCGGCCGGTCAGGAGCGTCTCGACCGCATCACGCAGCTGATTGCGGATAGCATTCGTTGCGAGGTCTGCTCGATCTACCTGTTCCGGGACGAAGAAACCCTTGAACTTTGCGCGACCGAGGGCCTCTCGCCCGAGGCGGTTCACCAGACCCGGATGCGTCTGGGCGAAGGCCTTGTGGGCCGGGTGGCCAAATCCGGTAAGGTGGTGAACACAGCGGATGCGCCTTCGGCCAAGGGGTTCCGGTTCATGCCGGAAACGGGGGAGGAGCGCTTTTCCTCATTCCTCGGGGTGCCGGTGCAGCGGCTTGGCGAAAAGCTGGGTGTTCTGGTGGTGCAGTCGCGCGACGCGCGTGAATTCTCTGCCGATGAGATCTATGCGCTGGAAGTGGTGGCAATGGTTCTGGCCGAGATGGCCGAACTGGGCGCGTTCGTTGGCGAAGGGGCGGCCCTGTCCCCCTTGCACCAGCAATCGGTGCAATTGACCGGTGGTCCGGCGCAGGAAGGGTCTGCCGAAGGACACGTCTGGCTGCACGAGCCGCGCGTTGTTGTGACCAACCCGATTGCCGAAGACCCGCACCGCGAAAGCGAGCGGTTGAATGAGGCGGTTGAAGAGCTGCGCGTTGGCGTCGACAAGATGCTCGAAATCTCGCAGAACGGCGACAAAGAGCAGCTGAAAGTTCTGGAAGCCTACCGTATGTTCGCCAATTCCAAGGGCTGGATGCGGCGGATGGAGGAAGACATCGCCCTGGGCCTCAGCGCCGAGGCTGCGGTCGAGAAAGAACAATCACAGGCCCGCGCCCGTATGGGGCAGGTGACCGACCCTTATCTGCGGGAACGGTTGGCGGATCTCGATGACCTCAGCAATCGCTTGCTGCGTATCCTGACGGGTCAGGGCAAGACCGACAGTGCCGATCTGCCCCCCGATCCGATCCTTGTCGCCCGCAATATCGGCCCCGGAGACCTGCTGGAATACGGACGGTCTCTGAAAGGGATCGTGCTCGAGGAAGGCTCGGTCGGCAGCCACGCGACGATTGTTGCCCGCGCACTGGCGATCCCTTTGGTCGTGCATGTCGGGCGGATCACGACCGAGGCTCTGAACGGCGACCATATTCTGGTCGATGGGGATAACGGCGTTGTCCATCTGCGCCCCGAAGATACCGTGGTCAGCGCGTTTCGCGACAAGATCGCGATGCAGGCCAAGGCGCAGGAGCGGTATGCCTCGATCCGGGAAACACCAACGGTCACGCAGGATGGTGCGCGCATCAACATGGTGATGAATGCGGGCCTGATGGCCGATCTGCCCTCGCTTGAAACCTCGGGTGCGGAAGGGGTTGGGTTGTTCCGGACCGAGCTGCAATTCCTGATCCGCAATCAGATGCCGAAACGGTCTGAACTGGTGACGCAATACCAGCGGGTTCTGGACGCTGCCGGTGACAAACGCGTTGTGTTTCGGACCCTCGATATCGGGTCGGACAAGGTTCTGCCCTATATGAAACATGTGGCCGAACCAAACCCGGCGCTGGGCTGGCGTGCGATCCGCGTAGGCTTGGACAAGCGCGGTGTGATGCGAATGCAGTTGCAGGCCTTGATGCGCGCAGCCAATGGTCGCCCGTTGACCGTCATGTTCCCCTTCGTCGCGCAGGCCGAGGAATTCCGAGAGGCCCGATGGGAGGTCAACAAAACCATCGAGCGTGAAAAGCGTCTGGGCCATGCTCTGCCGGAAACATTTGAGGTCGGCGCGATGCTGGAGACGCCCTCGCTGGCGTTCTCACCGCAAAAGTTCTTTGATGAGGTGGATTTCATCTCGATCGGGGGCAACGACCTGAAACAGTTCTTCTTTGCCGCCGACCGCGAAAACGAGCTGGTGCGCCGCCGATATGACACGTTGAATGTCAGTTTCCTCAGCTTCATCGAACGCATCGTGGAACGCTGCAACATTTCGGATACGCCGCTCAGTTTCTGTGGCGAAGATGCCGGCCGCCCGGTCGAAGCGCTGTGTCTGGCCGCAATGGGTATCCGCACCTTGTCCATGCGCCCGGCGTCGATCGGGCCGGTCAAAAGTCTGTTGCTGAGGTCGAACCTGCAGGACGTTCGCAAGATCATCGCGGATGCTCGTCATCGCGGTGAGCAATCCGTGCGTCCGGCAGTCATGGAGTGGTTGCGGTCGCAATCGTGACGTTTCAGTCGGTCAGATGGGGATTCCGGGCTTGATTTTTGCTTCAAGCTTCCGTATCCAACCGATGAAATGTTAGCGATAACATTTAGGGTCACGCCTGCGACCCGCATCGCGACTGAGATTCTGCTTCTTGAGGCAGGAAGCATAAAAGGAAGCTGATCATGGTTTCACGCGTCATCCCAGTAGATCCGTTCGACCTCGTGCTGTTTGGCGCGACGGGTGATTTGGCGCAGCGCAAGATCCTGCCGGGGCTGTATCACCGGTTTGAAATGGGCCAGATGCCGGAAGACGCACGGATCATCGGGACCGCGCGGTCTGATATGGATAGCAACGGGTTTCGCGATCAGCTGCAGGCGTCGATGGACGAATTTGCACCGGGCTACGACAGGGACACTCTGGATCGCTTTCTGACCCATGTTGATTATGTGCCGGTGGATGCGCTGGGCGATGCGGGCTGGTCTGATCTGGCCAAGGCATTGCGGTCGGCTGTGGTGCGGGCTTTCTATCTGTCGGTCGGACCGAGCCTGTTCTCAGGTATTGCGCAGCGTCTGAACGATCACGGGCTTGCCACGCCTGATAGCCGGATCGTGGTCGAAAAGCCGTTTGGCCATGATCTTGCGTCGGCCAAAGCTTTGAATGAAGGCCTGCGGGCCTGTTTCGAAGAGCATCAGATTTATCGCATTGACCATTATCTGGGCAAGGAAACCGTGCAGAACCTGATGGCCCTGCGCTTTGCCAATTCGCTGTTCGAACCGCTGTGGAACGCGACCCACGTGGATCATGTGCAGATCACCGTGGCCGAGACTGTGGGTGTTGAAGGGCGCGGCGCCTATTACGACCAGTCCGGCGCGATGCGGGACATGATCCAGAACCATCTGGTTCAGCTGCTATGTCTGACGGCGATGGAGCCGCCCTCGAAATTCGCCCCCAACGCGGTACGTGATGAAAAGGTCAAGGTGATCGAGGCGCTGGAACCGGTCGAGCCCAAAGATATTGCGCGCGGTCAATATCGCACCGACAAAGGAGGGGACGGGTATCTCGATCATGTCGGCGACCCCGCCAGCCGAACCGAAAGCTTCATTGCACTGAAAGCCCATATCGGCAATTGGCGCTGGGCCGGGGTGCCGTTCTACCTGCGAACCGGCAAACGCCTGCGCGCCCGCGAATCCGAGATTGCGGTGTTCTTCCGCGACCCGCCGCATACGATCTTCCCGAATGTGGGGCCGCTGCACGGCAACGTGCTGGTGATCCGCCTGCAACCGGACGAAGGCATCACCCTGCGCACCACGATCAAGGAACCGGGGCAGGGCGGCTTCCGCCTGTCCGATGTCGCGCTGGACATGAGCTTTGCCGACGCGCTGGGCGACGACGGGCAATCCCCCGACGCTTATGAACGCCTGATCATGGATGTGATCCGTGGCGATCAGACCCTGTTCATGCGCGGCGACGAGGCCGAAGCCGCCTGGGCCTGGGTCGACCCGATCATTCAGGGTTGGGAGCAGCGCGGCGACCGCCCCGCGCGCTATGATCAGGGCAGTTCCGGCCCCGAGGAAGCCTTGATGCTGATGCATCGCGACGGACGCCGCTGGCGCCAGATCGGAGGGTAATCATGGTCAACACAGTCATATCCGACGTTACCAAGCGCATCATCGACCGCAGCGCCAACCTGCGTGGCCCGCATCTGGAACGGATGGAACAGGCCAGAGCCAAAGGCCCGGCCCGCGCGCATCTGTCCTGCAGCGGTCAGGCCCATGCCTATGCGGGCGCGGGTGAAGATCAGAACTCGATGGCCACCGGCACGGCGGGCAATCTGGGCATCGTCACGGCCTATAACGACATGCTCTCGGCGCACCAGCCGTTCGAACGTTATCCCACCCTGATCCGTGACGCGATCCGTGCCGCAGGCGGCACCGCGCAGGTCGCGGGCGGCGTTCCGGCGATGTGCGATGGCGTCACGCAGGGCGAGGCGGGGATGGAACTGTCGCTGTTTTCCCGCGATGTGATTGCGCTGGCGACCGGCGTGGCGCTTAGCCACAACACCTATGACGCCGCCGTGTTTCTTGGCGTTTGCGACAAGATCGTGCCCGGCCTGATCATTGGTGCGCAGGCCTTCGGCCATCTGCCCGCCGTCTTCCTGCCCGCCGGCCCGATGACCAGCGGACTGCCGAACGACGAAAAGGCCAAGGTCCGCCAGCAATTCGCCGCCGGAGAAGTGGGTCGCGAAGAGTTGATGGCCGCCGAAATGGCCGCCTATCACGGCCCTGGCACTTGCACCTTCTACGGCACCGCCAACACCAACCAGATGCTGATGGAGTTTATGGGCTTGCACCTGCCGGGCTCCAGCTTCATCAACCCGAACACCCCGCTGCGCGATGCCTTGACCGAAGAAGGTGCCCGCCGCGCCCTGTCGCTTAGCGCGCTGGGCAATCACTATACGCCGGTCTGCCAGATTCTGGACGAGCGCGCCTTTGTGAACGGCATCGTCGGCCTGATGGCGACCGGAGGCTCGACCAACCTGCTGATCCATCTAATCGCTATGGCGCGCGCGGGCGGTATCGTGCTGGATTGGGAGGATTTTTCCGACATCTCCGCCGTGGTCCCCTTGGTCGCGCGGGTTTATCCGAACGGTCTGGCCGACGTGAACCATTTCCACGCCGCTGGAGGTTTAGGTTACACGATCAGCACATTGCTTGACGATGGGTTGCTGCATCCCGACACGCTGACCGTCGCGGGGCAGGGCCTGCACAACTACACCAAAGAGCCCAAGCTGAAAGACGGCGAACTGGTCTGGGAAGAGGGCGCAGGCCACAGCCTGAACGACAAGATCGTCCGCCCCGCCAGTGACCCGTTCCAGCCCACAGGTGGCCTGTCGCGCCTGACCGGCAATCTGGGCACCGGGGTCATGAAAGTCTCGGCCGTGGCATCCGAGCATCAGGTGGTCGAAGCCCCCGTGCGCGTGTTCCACGACCAAAACGCCGTCAAAGACGCCTTCAAGGCCGGAGAGTTTACCGACGATGTCATTATTGTCGTCCGCTTTCAGGGGCCAAAAGCCAACGGGATGCCCGAATTGCATTCCTTGACCCCGATCCTGTCGATCCTGCAGGGCCGGGGCCAGAAGGTCGCGCTGGTCACCGACGGCCGCATGTCCGGCGCGTCCGGCAAGGTCCCCGCCGCCATCCATGTCTGCCCCGAGGCGCTGGACGGCGGCCCAATCGCCTACCTGCAGGACGGAGACCGCCTGCGTGTCGACGCGGTGAAGGGCGAGTTGGAAATTCTGACCCCCGGCGTTCTCGACCGCAATCCGGCCACCGCAGACCTGACGGCAAACCAGCACGGCGTCGGTCGTGATCTTTTCGGAGCTTTCCGCCGGAATGTCGGTTCAGCCGACACGGGCGCCAGCATTTTCGGAGTGTAACCTCATGTCCAAAACCCAACGCACCCGCGAGATCTGCGAACTGGCCCCGATCGTTCCGGTATTGGTGGTCGATGACGCAACCCACGCGCGCCCGCTGGCCGAAGCTCTGGTCGCCGGTGGCCTTCCCGCGCTCGAAGTCACATTACGCACCCCCGCCGCACTCGACGCCATCCGCGCGATGGCCGATGTGCCCGGCGGCGTTGTTGGCGCAGGCACTCTGATCACCCCCGAAGACGTTCGCGCCGCCAAACAAGCGGGCGCACAATTCGGCGTCTCACCCGGCGCAACTGACGCGCTCATTGCTGCCTGCGAGGCTGAAGGTCTGCCGCTCCTACCCGGCGCTGCCACCGCCAGCGAGGCGATGGCCCTGCTGGAAAAGGGTTATGACATGCTGAAATTCTTCCCTGCCGAAGCCTCGGGCGGTGCGCCCGCGCTGAAAGCCATCGGCGCCCCGCTGCCGCAAGTCACCTTCTGCCCGACGGGGGGCGTGTCGCCGTCCAACGCCCTCGACTACCTGTCTCTGTCGAATGTTGTCTGCGCCGGTGGCAGCTGGGTTGCGCCGAAACAGATGGTTCAAGGCGGCGATTGGTCCGGGATCGAAACACTTGCCCGCGAGGCCGCCAACCTGATGGATTGACCCCACAAGGCAAGACGCTAGGGTAGGCCTCAATTCAAACAGGTTGCCCTCATGACACACCATTTCTCTCTCGCGCATGGGCGCGCGTATCTGGCCATCCCGGGCCCCTCGGTCATGCCCGACGCGGTGCTGCAGGCTATGCACCGCCCATCGCCCAACATCTATGATGGCGAGTTGATCGAGATGATGCCCGCGCTGACACACGACCTGAAACGTGTCGCCCGCACCGACCACAACGTCGCCATCTACATCGCCAACGGGCACGGCACGTGGGAGGCGGCCCTTTCCAACGTGATCGCCCCCGGCGAAATCGTGCTGGCCCCCGCCTCGGGCCGCTTTACCCATGGTTGGGCCGAAATGGCCGAAGGGATCGGCGCCAAGGTCGAAATGATCGATTTCGGCATATCCTCACCCTGGGATCTCGACCGCATCGCTGAGGCCCTGCGCGCCGATACCAGCCATAAAATCAAGGCGGTACTCGCGGTCCATGTCGATACGTCCACGTCGATCCGCAACAACATCCCGGCCCTGCGTGCTCTGCTTGACGATCTCGACCATCCCGCGTTGCTGATGGCGGATTGTATCGCCTCGCTTGGCTGCGACCGGTTCGAGATGGATGCCTGGGGTGTCGATGTTACAGTCACAGCCTGCCAAAAGGGCCTGATGACCCCGGCGGGCACCGGCTTTGTCTTTTTCAACGACAAAGCGCAGGCGAAACGCGCTGCAATGCCCCGCGTTTCGCAGTATTGGGATTGGCAACCGCGCGCCAACCCAGAGCTGTTCTATCAGTATTTCAACGGCACCGCGCCTACCCATCACCTCTATGGCCTGCGCGCCGCGCTTGACCTGATCCATGGTGAGGGTCTCGAAAATGTCTGGGCTCGCCATGAACGCCTCGCCAAAGCCATCTGGGCCGCCTGCGATGTCTGGGCGCAAGGTGGCGCGCTTCACTTCAACGTCACCGAGCCGGACCACCGCAGCCACGCGGTCACCGCCCTGCGCCTGACCGAGGGACGCGGTACGCCGCTGCGCAACTACACCGAAAACCAGCTTGGCCTGACGCTGGGCATCGGCTTGGGGATGGAGGATTGGGATGGCTGTTTCCGCCTCGGCCATATGGGGTATGTCAACGCGCAGATGATCATGGCGATGCTGGGCGGCATGGAAACCGCCATGGCCGCACTCGATATCCCCCGCGGTCAGGGCGCGCTCGAAGCCGCCGCCGCCACATTGGCCACATAGCGCCGATCCGCCTCTTCATCTGGCTGAAAATATCCTCGGGGGGAATCGCGTCTTGGCGCGATGGGGGGCAGACAGCCCCCCTATACCGCCTGAGCTTTCGCCAAGGCCAAAGGCAAGGCCGCTTCAAAAGCCGCCATCTCTGCCTCTCCACCACAACTCACCCGGATACAGCGGTTCTGCGGGGCCGCAAATGGCATTCGCACGAAAACACCTTGTCCGACAAGCGCGTCCAACACGGTCTTGGCAAATGCCCCGTCACGCCCGCAGTCAATCGCAACGAAATTCGTGGCCGAAGGCAATGGGGTCAAACCGTTGGCCTGCGCAATGCGCCCAATACGATCTCGCGCTTCAGTGATCCGGGCCTGCACCTCTGACAGCCACTCGTCATCCTCAAGCGCTGCCAGCGCTCCGGCTTGCGCAGCGCGGTTCATGCCGAAATGGTTGCGCACCTTGTTGAACGCCGCAATCAATTCGGGTGCACCGATAGCATAGCCCACCCGCGCGCCTGCCATCCCGTACACCTTTGAAAACGTCCGCATCCGGATCACACGGGGATCATCGGCGGCAACAGGCGCAGCAGTGCCGTCCGGCGCGCATTCGACATAGGCCTCGTCCAATACCAGCAGGCACCCTTCTGGCAGAGCCTCCATCGCGGCCACGATATCAGCGCCCGAATGCCAGCTTCCCATCGGGTTGTCGGGGTTGGCCAGATAGACCAGCTTTGCATCTACCTCTGCGGCCTTGGCAAACAAGGCGTCAGGGTCTTCGTGGTCGTCGCGATAGGGGACCTTGTGCAAGATCCCTCCGAAACCTGCCACATGGTAGTTGAAGGTGGGATAAGCCCCGTCAGAGGTCACAACCGCGTCGCCCGGTCCGATCAATAGCCGCACCAGGTAGCCCAACAGCCCATCAATGCCTTCGCCCACCACGATATTCTCGGGAGTAACCCCATGATGTGCCGCCAACGCATGGCGCAGATCGTGATTCTCGGGGTCGCCATACATCCAGATCTCATTGGCGGCCCGTTGCATCGCTTCGATGGCACGAGGCGAGGGGCCAAACACGCTTTCATTCGCGCCAAGCCGCGCCTTGAAGGGGGCACCGCGTTGGCGCTCCTGCGTTTCCGGCCCCACAAACGGGACGGTTGCGGGCAAAGATTGGGCGAGCGATGTGTAGCGAGGTCTGGTCATAGGCGCAGATAAGCCCACCATGCGGGTTGCTGCAAGCCTGAGCCTCGACATGCCTCAACGTCGCGGTGGAACTACACTCACATTCGGGGCAGTCTTACCAAGACTGCAAAACAAGGAGGTCCGAAATGGCGCGCGTATCTGTCGAGTACAAGGATCACATCGCTCATGTCACGTTGACGCGCGGCGACAAGATGAATGCTCTGGACGAGGCGATGATCAAGGCGCTGCTGGCCGCTGGGCAAGAGGTTGCGGCCTCGGACGCCCGCGCCGTCGTCCTGTCGGGTGAGGGCAAAAGTTTTTGCGCCGGTCTCGACATGGCGAGTTTTGCGAAAATGGCCCATATGGACCCGACCGAATGGCTGATGACCCGCAGCCACGAGGACGCCAACGAGATGCAGGAACTGGCCCTGATCTGGCGGCGCATCCCCGTTCCTGTCATCTGCGCAATCCAAGGCGCGGCCTATGGGGGCGGCCTGCAGATCGCTCTGGGTGCGGATGTCCGCATCGCCCACCCCGAGGCGAAGCTGGCAGTGATGGAGATGAAATGGGGCATCATCCCCGATATGGGCGGCATGGTTCTGCTTCCGAAATTGGTCCGCTCAGACGTTTTGCGGCTGCTGACTTATACCGCGCGTCCCATTGGGGCTGCACAGGCGGCCGAGTGGGGCTTGGTCACCAAGTTGTCCGATGATCCACAGACCGAAGCACTTGCCTTGGCTGAAAACATCGCCTCGCAAAGCCCCTCAGCCATCCGCGCCGCTAAGCGCCTCATTGACTTTGCCGAAACCAATCCGCGCGCTGATGTGTTGCTGGCCGAGTCTTCGGAACAGGTGGATCTGATTGGAAAACCTGATCAGATGGAGGTCGTGATGGCGCAGATGCAAGGCCGAAAGCCCGAGTTCAAGTGATCACCGCATGAATGCGCGCCGCGCGTCTCGGGCCATGTTGTAGCGCATTTCGAGATCGGCGATCTTAGACATCGTGGCTTTGCGGGCCTCGGGATCGGTCAGCCCGGCATATTCCTTGCGGGCCTCGTCCAACTGTTTTTTAATGTCGAACTCCTCGGGCAGTACCCCGGCCTGCGCCATGATCCGATGACCGGCCGCAATGGCGGGGTCGCTTTGCGCTTCGCCCGAGCGATCGGGCAGAGGCGCACCTTCGCCCTCAAGACCCTGCAATTGACCTTCGGCCTGAGCCTTCTTGATCTGGCGTTCCACCAGTTTTCCAAGCGATCCGAACATGAACTCAGGATAGCTTTTTCAGGCGCGGGGAGAAAGGGATCATCGCAGTTTGGTGGTCAAGAGGTAGGCGACGCCTCCAGCCAACAAGCCCCAGACCGCAGCGCCCAGACCAAACACCGTGATCCCTGAGGCGGTGATGGCGAAGGTCAGGATCGCGGCTTCGCGCTCGGCGGGTATTTCCAGCGCTGCGAAGGTGGCGTTGGCCATAACGCCAATCAGGGCCACGCCGGTCAGCGTACCCATCAGCAGCGGGTCGGCATGGGCGGCAAAGCCTGTGATCGCCACAGCAAAGATACCGAAGACGCAGTAGAACACGCCCGCCATGACTGCCGACCAGTAGCGCAAACTACGGTCTGGGTGGCTGTCTTCGTTCGAACACATCGCGGCGGTGATGGCCGCCAGACAAGTGGCGGGGGCTCCAAATGGGGCCGACAACATGCTTGCCCCTCCGACTGACGAGAATAGCTTGCCAGGGGCGGGGGTGTAGCCAAAGCTGCGCATCACGGCGATGCCGGGGATGTTTTGGGTCGCCATTGTGACGACGAATAGCGGCAGGCCGATGCCGATGGCTGACGCAAGCGAGAACGAGGGCATCGTCCAAATGGGCGCGGCCAGATAGGCCTCGGGCCGTACGGAAGCGCCATCTGCGCTGAAGACAACGGCCAAAGCAGCGGCGACGACGGCTGCGGGAACGGCAAGCAGCCTGTTGAAGCGTCCTGCGATGAACCATGTCAGGATCACGGGCAAGGCCTGCATGGGTAGCTCAACAGCTGCTTTGAACGGGACAATGCACAGTGGCAAGAGCACTCCGCCCAACATCGCCTGCGCCAGAGTGGTCGGGATCGCGGCGGCGAAGCGTCCAAGGGGTTTCCAAAGCCCGGCGAGAACGGTCAGCGCTCCGGCGCAAAGAAAAGCGCCAATCGCCCCGGAGAACCCCTCGGCCGGGGCGGCGGATACGGCCAGCAGCGCGGCGCCCGGCGTAGACCACGCAACGCTGATTGGTTGCCGGTATCGCAGGCTGAGGACGATTGCAGCAAGTCCCATGGCGATTGCTGCACTCATCAGGCCCGAGGCGGCCTCGGCCCTTGAAGCGCCCATCGCGGTCAGCCCCTGCAGGACGATCGGGAAGGAGCTGAAGAACCCGACAACCGCAACAACCAGCCCGGTTGAGACGGTTTGCATTGGGGGAAGGGAACGGGCCATCGGGTCCTCAGGCATTGTTGTAAGTGATTGCTATCAATCAGCTGGTGCTGCGAACAAGAAGAAAGCGATGCGGGTACAAAAAACCCCTCCGTCGGCTTTGACGGAGGGGTTTGTATTTGAGTATTTGTGAAAAGATGAAGATCAGGCGATTTCGGCCAGACGGGCGAGGGCTTCATTCAGCTTCGCCTCTTCTTCTTCGCGGGCGGCGAGGTTGGCTTTGGCCTCGGCAACCACTTCTTCCGGGGCCGAGGCCACGAATTTGGGGTTGTTCAGGCGTCCGCGCAGACCGCCGAGTTCCTTGGCCAGTTTGCCCTTGGCTTTTTCAAGCCGTTCCTTTTCAGCGCCGATGTCGATGATATCCGCCAGCGGCAGGCCAAAGGACGCGCCGGGGGCGGCGATCGAGATGGTGCCTTTGGGCAACTCATCTGCCTTGGTCAGGCTGTCGATGCGGGCGAGACGTTTGATCAGCGTCTCGTTCCGGTCCCATGCAGTTTGTCCGTGGGTATCGATTTCGGTCACCAGCATCGGCACGTAAAGGCCAGCCGGAACCCGCATCTGCGCGCGCGCCGAACGGGTGTTTTCGATCACCGAGATCACCCAGTTCATCTCACGATCCGCCTCCGCATCGACAAGCTCGGTGCCGTAGGCAGGCCAGTCGGCATGGACGACCATTTTCACGCGGTTGCCGGTCAGGCCCCACAGCTCTTCGGTGATGAAAGGCATAATCGGGTGCAGCAGGACCAAGCACTGATCCAGAACCCAGCGCATGGTGGCGCGGGTTTCCGCCTGTGCCTCGGCATCGTCGCCTTGCAGCAGCGGTTTCGACAGTTCCACGTACCAGTCGCAGACCTTGCCCCAGACGAAAGCATATAGCCCGTTCGCGGCATCGTTGAAACGATAGCTTTCCAACGCCGCGTCGACCTCGGCCCGCACGCGGGCAGTTTCGCCGATGATCCAGCGGTTCACGGCCGCCTTGGGCTTGAGGTCGGCCACGTCCAGTTGCGGGACGGCGTCGGTGAACACCTCGTTCATTTCGGCAAAGCGGACGGCGTTCCAAAGTTTGGTGCCGAAGTTTCGGTAACCTGTGATGCGCTCGCGGGACAGTTTCAGCACACCGCCAATCGCCGCCATCGAAGCGTTGGTAAAGCGCAGCGCGTCGGCGCCGAATTCGTCCACGATCTCAAGCGGGTCGATGACGTTACCGGTGGTCTTGGACATCTTCTTGCCCTTCTCGTCACGGACGAGCTGGTGCAGGTAGACGGTGTGGAACGGGATCTGATCGACCACGGCCAGTTGCATCATCATCATCCGGGCGACCCAGAAGAACAGGATGTCGAAGCCGGTGATCAGAACGTCCGTGGGGAAGTAGCGTTCCAGTTCCTCGGTCTGTTCGGGCCAGCCCAGCGTGCCGATGGGCCAGAGGCCGGAGGAGAACCACGTGTCGAGGACGTCGGGGTCGCGCCAAACCGGGTAGACCAGCTTGGTCGGGTCCTGTTCGACTGCGTACTGAGCAAGGCTTTCAGCGAACTGATGGATCGCTTCCTGCTTGTCGGCGACTTCGATAACCGTCGCGTGGCTCAACGGGCTGGGGATGTTTGCGTTGTCGTCGAGGAATTTCTCGGTGACGGCTTCAAGGCTCGCCGCACATTCCATGACATTGCCACGGTGCAGCATGCCGCCTTCGTTCAGCAAACGGCCCAATTCGACCAGATCAAGGTCGCCGTCGTTTTCGTCGTCCTTGAAGTTCTCAGCCGAGAGATCGAGGCCATACCAAACCGGAATCTGATGCCCCCACCACAGCTGGCGCGAGATGCACCAGGGCTCGATGTTTTCCAGCCAGTGGTAATAGGTCTTCTCGCCCGACTCGGGGATGATCTTGACCGTGCCGTCCTTGACCGCATCCAGCGCGGGGCCAACAACCTTTTCGGCGTCCACGAACCATTGGTCGGTGAACATCGGCTCGATCACCACTTTTGAGCGGTCGCCAAAGGGCTGCATGATCGGTTTGCTCTCGACCAGTGGGACCAGTGCCTCCGGGTCGTCATCCTCACCCAGCTTGGCGCCCAGAACCGGATTGTCGGCGCGGGTCATCACGGCCAGACCGTCCGCCGTGATCTCTTCCACCACCTTCGCCCGCGCCTCGAACCGGTCGAGGCCGCGCAGGTGGTCGGGGATCAGGTTGATCGCGTCGATTTCGTTCTCGGTGAACTCACGTCCGCGCGCGTATTCCTGCGCCTTGTCCGCTTCTTCCGCGTAAGGCGCACCATCGGCCCGCATTGCGCCTTTGGTGTCCATCAGGCGGTACATCGGAATGCCGCCGCGCTTGGCGACCATGTTGTCGTTGAAATCATGCGCGCCGGTGATCTTCACCGCGCCCGAGCCGAAATCGGGATCGGGATACTCATCAGTGATGATCGGGATCTGGCGGCGATGCTCTTTCGGACCAACCGGGATTTCGCAGAGCTTGCCGACGATGGGGGCGTAGCGTTCATCCGAGGGGTGAACCGCAACCGCGCCATCGCCCAGCATGGTTTCAGGACGGGTTGTGGCAATCGAGATATAGTCGCGCTCTTCCTCCAGCACGATGTTCCCGTCCTCGTCCTTCTCGACGTAGGTATAGGTTTCACCCCCGGCCAGCGGGTACTTGAAGTGCCACATGTGGCCCGCAACTTCGATATTTTCGACCTCGAGGTCCGAGATCGCGGTTTCAAAATGAGGGTCCCAGTTGACCAGACGCTTGCCGCGATAGATCAGGCCCTTTTCGTACATGTCGACGAAGACCTTGATCACCGCGTCATGGAAATTGGCCGAGTTTTCGTGCCCCGTACGCGGATCACCCGCCGCGCCAGCCATGGTGAAGGCATTGCGCGACCAGTCGCAGGAGGAGCCGAGACGCTTCAGCTGCTCGATGATCGTGCCGCCGTATTCACCCTTCCATTCCCAGACCTTGTCCAGAAACGCCTCGCGCCCCAGTTCGCGCCGACCGGGTTGTCCGGTGGCGGCCAGCATCTTTTCCACCTGCATCTGCGTGGCGATGCCCGCATGGTCCTGACCGGGCTGCCACAGCGTGTCGAACCCACGCATCCGGTGCCAGCGGATCAGGATGTCCTGCAGAGTGTTGTTGAAGGCGTGGCCCACATGCAAAGCGCCCGTCACGTTGGGTGGCGGGATCATGATGGTAAAGCTTTCATCGCGCGAACGGTTCGCGCCTGCCTTGAAGGCTCCGGCCTGTTCCCAGGCCTCGTAAATGCGGGCCTCGGCCTCGGCCGCGTTGAATGTCTTTTCCATCGCCATGGGTGCGTCCTGCGTCATCAATCTCGGGTCAGTGCGTGCAATAGCGAAAGGATCGCCAAAGGGGAAGGCTTTGCGCTGATTTCCGCATCAAGCGCCCCGAGATGCGACCGTGAAACAGGACACAGACATAAGCCGGAGCGATCCGATATAGTTGTTAGACGGTCACGAGGCGGTCCGACCAGAATGAGGGCTGCATCTCGTTCTCTGTCGGGATTTGTAGAATGCCTTTGAACATTCGTAACCTTTTCAGACATATCATGGTCACAGTGACAAGCTGGATTGGCCGGCGGCCCCTGGTCATGATGATGCCCGATAGCTTGGCTAGCCTTGATGGGATCGCCCTGTGGCTCACGGTTTCGTTGGGTGGGGGTGTCTTGCCCTTCGGGCGCAGGATGCCCATCATTGAATATACCTCGCTGCAGTTTTTGGCAGCGCACCATAAAGGGGTCGAATGGGGCGCCGGTGGCGGAACTCGGTGCATGCGGCCTTGGCCGCAGATACACGCCGCGCAAATGGAGCATCCCATATGCGCTTCGCAGGTTGGAGGAGTGGCTGACGCATGATTCTGTCACGGTTAAGCAGAAAGGTACTTGGATGGCTCGGGCGGCCCTTACGCTCCGAGCATTCAGCCGAGGTGCTGCACCGCGAACCGATCAGCCATGTCGTCATTCTGGACGGGACCATGTCGACACTGGAACCCGGCTTCGAAACCCATGCTGGGCAGACGTTGCACTTGTGTCGTGAGATGGGGTCTCAGATTTCTGTATTTTATGAGGCCGGCGTGCAGTGGGAAAGCTGGAAATCCTCGCTCGACGTGATGATGGGGCGGGGCATCAACCGACAGATACGTCGGGCCTATGGCTACTTGGCCTCACGCTACAAGCCGGGGGACCGGATTTACTTCATTGGATATTCGCGCGGGGCCTACGGTGTTCGCAGTCTTGCGGGTGTGATCGACATGATCGGCCTGCTGCAGGCGGAACACGCGACCGAGCGGAACATCAAGCAGGCCTACCGCCATTATGAATGCAACCCGAGCGGCACGGCCGCCCGCGATTTCCGCCGCAAATTCTGCCATGAGGATGTAGCGATTGAGATGGTCGGAGTTTGGGACACGGTCAAGGCACTGGGCCTGCGCCTGCCGCTGCTATGGCGCTGGGCCGAGGAAAAGCACGCCTTCCACAATCATCAACTGGGCCGCGCGATCCGCCATGGCTACCACGCGATGGCCCTGAACGAGACCCGCGAGGTCTATGAGCCGATCTTGTGGAAATGCACGCCCGAGTTCAAAGGCCATGTCGAACAGGTCTGGTTTCGGGGCACCCATGGCGATGTGGGTGGTCAGTTGAACGGCTATGAAGAGGCGCGCCCTCTCAGCAATCTCTCTCTCATCTGGATGCTGGACAAGGCCGAGCGGCACGGTCTGCCGCTGCCGGAGGGATGGCGCGCGCGTTTTCCAACCAACGCGCAGGGTGCTTCGGTTGGGACCTGGCGTGGATGGGGCAAGATTTTTCTTTTGCGCAAAAGACGGACGGTTGGTCGGGACCAATCCGAACACTTGCACGCCTCGGTCGCGCCCGAAGATGTGCCGGGGTGGGAGCCTGAACCGGATCTGCCATCACACCCGGCGCGGTAGAATGCCGATCATATGCCCGCGGCTCCAAGATCACCGACACCTCAATGTCAGGTTCGAACCCAATTTGGCTGATGCTGCGGTAAGGCCGAACGCCGGCTTTCAGTTCGCTATTCCTCTGCTGTGATTTGCGCTCCAATCCTCAAGATTGAAGACACGAATAGTTCAATGTCAGTGCGCTGAGTCCGGTGATTGTTCATTGCCGCCCGCAAACAGTGCCTGTGTTTGACGGTCGTGTCGGACACAACAGCAATACCTTCTTCCTGAAGGCGCAGCATGATTTCGGTGTTGATTGCCTTTAACTCCGCTTCGCTTTGGTTTCCTGTGTCATAGCGGAAGCACACGATGTTCAAGTTCGTTGGAAACAGAAGATCAATTTCGGGTGTCCGTTCGATCAGCTTGGTCAGATACCGGGCTTTGTCGATATCCTGATCAATCAACCTTCCGAATTTCTTCAGGCCCTGTTCTTTCAATGACATCCAGACTTTGAGCGCCCTGAAGCCGCGAGAGGTTTGTATGCCATATTCGTGTAGGAAGTCGGCAGCGGCGAGACCGCGTGTTGCACGCTCAAGATATTCTGGAGTTAAGGAAAAAGTTTTTAGATGTTCTGACTCGTCCCGCACGAGTGCACAGCCAACCTCAAACGGCGCGTGCATCCATTTATGCGGATCAAGCGCGACCGAGTCAGCGCGTTCGATTCCCGCAACGCGCCAGCGGTTCTCCGGCGCGATTGCAAGCAACGCACCGATACATCCGTCAACGTGGAACCAAAGACCTTCTGCCTCACAAAACTCAGCGATTGCGACAAGGTCGTCGATTGCGCCCGTGTTTACCGTGCCAGCTGTTGCGATAACACATGCTGGCTTCAGACCGTTTGCAATATCGGTCCTGACCGCTTCTTTCAGGGCGGACACATCCATTGTCAGATCAGCCTTCGAAGGAATGCGGACCAAGGACTTGTTCCCCAATCCAAGCGTTTCCATAGCCTGCTGGTGACAGCTATGTGCTTGATCGGAGCAATAGTACCGCAAAGGCTTTGGCATCGCGGCAACGCCTTCCTCGCGGATATCGATGCCAGCCTGTGCATTTCGAGCGACAGTCAACCCGATGAGATTTGCAACGGAACCACCAGATACCAAAGTACCGCTAGACCCACTGGGCAGCCCGATCATGTCCCGGAACCAAGAGACTACCTGCTTGTCGATCAGAGAAGCAACGTGGTTGCCAGCACCCAGATTTGACCCCTGAACCGCTGCAATGAAATCGGCGAGCGCTCCTGTGAAATTGCTACTGCCCATGTACCATGCCCAGAAGCGGGGATGGATATTGCCCATCGGATACTTAAGAACCGTTTCTTTGACCTCATCCAATACCTCACCCAATGGTGTCGGTTCTTCCGGAGCAGTTGTCAGAAATCTCGTGCGCACCTCTTCTGGGATGTCAGACCAAACAGGACGATCTCGAACGTCCCGCGTATGATCAATAGCGACATCCACGATCTGATGTGCTTGCTCGCGTGTGTTCTCCCAGTTTGGTGGGTCCAAACTCACAAACAATGATCCTTCCGACATAAATCAATTCCTCCCAAAAGCACCATTGGTACAAGTTCTCGACCGAGCGTTCAAAGACCATGCTTATTGAGGGCTGCATTTGCAATCCAATTGCCTAGTCAGTGGCACGGAGTGAGCCTGGAAGCGGAAACGGTCAATCATATGATCAGTTGCAACGGCAGCTTTGTCCGCACACCCGATGCCCCCATCTAAAACACCCTTGCAGAAAGCTGCGAGGGTGTTTTTCTCGTAAGCGTCCGCTACGCCTAGCGTTGTTTTGACTTCGCAACGCTTCCGATAAGAGGCTCTGAGAAACCCCGCACCCTTCCCACATTCCAGAATAGAAATATGGTTCTGGCTTTCCAAATCACCGACGACGGTCGCGGCGAGAGCTCATGGGTTGGAAGGCCACGCCGACATGCGCCTCGCAATACGGTTTGCCCGCTTCAACCGGCAGGCCGCAGAACCAGAAATCCTCGGTCGCGGGGTCGCCGACGGGCCATTTGCAGGTCTTTTCGGTCAGCTCCATCAGCGTCAGCTTCTTGGCTTTTTTCTCGATCTCGTTGACCTTGGCCAGTGCCTCGGGGCTGATCTCATTGGCCGAGGGCTGCGGCGGCAGAGGTTGACCGGCCGGGATGATCTGACGACGGGCGGGAACGGCAGGTTTCGCCTCGGCCGCAGGGGCAGGGGCGGGACGTGCGGGCTCGGTCTTGGGTGCGGGCTTTGGTTTCGCCTCGGCCTTGGGCGCGGGTGCCGGCTTTTCCTTGGGCTCGGCCTTGGCGGGGGTTGCACCGGTTGCGCGGTTGGACAGGCCCAGACGGTGGACCTTGCCGATCACCGCGTTGCGGGTCACGCCGCCCAGTTCCTTGGCGATCTGGCTGGCCGACTGGCCCTCGCCCCACATTTTCTTCAGCAGTTCTACGCGCTCGTCAGTCCAGGACATCGGTTGCCTTTCAAAAGCGGAAAGCGGCCCCGGATTCGGGCCGCCTTGGGAATTCATCTCAGCGCCCTATTCTAATCACTGCGGGCCGAGTTACAAGCGGTCTTCGAATCAGCTAAGAGGCACTCATGCAGAATCTTATGGATCAGGACGCGCGCCGGTTTGGTGCGGTCAATTGGATGGGCCTCTACACGCTGGCCAAACGCGAAACCCTGCGCTTTATGGCGGTGTGGACGCAGACCTTGCTGGCCCCGTTGGTGACGGCTGGATTGTTCCTGCTGATCTTCACCATTGCCATCGGCCCAAGTCGGCCTGACGTGATGGGTGTTCCGTTCCTGATCTTTCTGGCGCCCGGCATCATGATGATGACGGTGATCCAGAATGCCTTTGCCAATACCTCGTCCTCAATGGTGATCTCGAAAGTGCAGGGGAACATCGTGGATACTCTGATGCCGCCATTGTCCCCGCTAGAGATCTTGCTGGGCTATCTTGCAGGCGGCATCGCGCGCGGCATTCTGATTGCCTGTGTCGTGGCCCTCGCGTTTCTGGTGTTTCTGTCGATTGCGCCGCAGAACCTGTTCATTACCCTGGTCTTTGTCATTCTGGGCGGGGCATTTATGGGCGCGCTGGGCCTTTTTGCCGGGATTTTTGCCAATAAATTCGACCAGATGGCGGCGATCACCAACTTCATCGTCACGCCGTTGGCCTTCCTGTCGGGTACCTTCTATTCGGTCGAGGCGCTGCCGCCGGTGCTGAACAAGCTCAGCCATCTGAACCCGGTCTTCTATCTGATTGACGGTCTGCGCTATGGGATGATCGGAGTGTCCGACAGCTCACCTTGGCTGGGTATGGCGGTTTGCACCGGGGCGACGCTGTTCGTTGGTGCGGTGACCTGGCAGATGTTGCGGACGGGCTATCGGCTCAAGGCCTGACGGTGCAAGGTCTCGCGCCAGACCAGAATCAGCGCGCCTGTCAGGATGATAGACGAGCCGATGATGCTGATCCGATCCGGGATCACGCTAAAGATCGCAAAGTCGTAGAGCGCCGCGAAGATCAATGTGGCATAGCTGATGGGCGCAACGAATGAGGCGTCGGCGCGGGCCATTCCGTTGACGAAACAGGCCTGCGCGCAGGCCATCAGCCCTCCGATTCCGGCCAGCGCCGCCCATTGCGCGGTGGTCGGCGCCTGCCATACGGCGATCACCGCGACCGAGGCGATGGTCAGGCCCATTCCGTTGTTCACCAGCAGAATCTGGATCGGAATTTCGCGGCCCGAGAGCTTTTTGATGAAAATCAACTCCATCCCGATCACTGCGGCCGCCGTCAGGGCCAACAGAGCGGCTGGTTGGAAACTGGCGGGTGTCGGGCGCAACAGAATCAGCGCCCCGGCCAAAGCCACTGCTGCGGCCAGCCAACGCCACGGGCCGACACCTTCTTTCAGAAGCGGGATGGCCAGAACCATCGCAAAAACCGGGTTCAGGAAGGAAAGCGCCGTGGCGTCTGCGATCGGGATATAAGCAACGGATGCAAACATCAGCGTGATCCCCAGCCATCCGAAACTTGTGCGGCCAATATGCAGCCCCCAATGCGGGCGCCTCAGCGCCGGGCGTAGAACAGCCGTGGCAGTCACGATCACTGCAAAGGCAAACAGAAACCGCCCGTGGCTGATCTGCATCGGATGCAACGCCGGGCCAAGCGTGTCTGTTCCCAACGCTTTGGCCAGCAAGGTTGTACCCGCCAGCAGGGCGCTGGCGGCAAAAATCAAGAGGGCCGCGAGAGGTGGGTTCTGGGGTGCAGGTGTCATGGTCAAGCGGTGCGCCACAAGAAATGAAATAGCAAGCGTGAAACGGCGGCTTCTCATCTCATTGTGAAATTTCAGGGCTTTCCAATTATTGGTCTTCCCAGACAGATCGAACCCCGCTATATCAGCGGCCATGATCAAAACCGCACATATCCTGCGCCTCCGACGCCGACGCCTGACCGCGTAACCGGCCCGTTTGATCTATTTGCGCTGACCAAATCCGCGCATTCTTCACCAAATCAGTTGACGACCATGGCCCCGGTGTATCACTCACAGGGCTTAAGCTATCTTAAAAGGATGATCCGATGATCCCGTCCGTTCTGCCGACCTATAACCGTGCGCCCCTGACTTTCGTGAAGGGCGAAGGCGCCTGGCTGACCGAGGCGGATGGCCGACGTTTTCTGGACCTCGGAGCGGGCATCGCGGTGAACGCGCTGGGCCACGCGCATCCGGCACTTGTGAACGCGCTGACCGAGCAGGCGCACGCGCTGTGGCATGTCTCGAACCTCTACCACATTCCGCAGCAGCAGGCGCTGGCCGACAAGCTGGTCGAGCACACCTTTGCCGACACAGTATTCTTCACCAACTCGGGCACCGAGTCCTGTGAACTTGCGGTGAAAATGGCCCGCAAGTATTTCCATGA
Source organism: Ruegeria sp. YTSC192 (assembly GCF_059609705.1). Lineage (NCBI taxonomy): Bacteria > Pseudomonadati > Pseudomonadota > Alphaproteobacteria > Rhodobacterales > Roseobacteraceae > Ruegeria > Ruegeria sp. YTSC192. The sequence continues at coordinate 92,573 of NZ_JBXWMG010000012.1, read as the reverse complement.
CAAAGGCCAGCCCGAAAAGGTCGAGATCATCACCTTCGACGGCTCGTTCCATGGCCGGTCCTCGGCTGGTATCGCCGCCGCCGGGTCCGAAAAGATGACCAAGGGCTTTGGCCCTCTGCTGCCCGGCTTCGTGCATCTCACGTTCGGAGACCTCGACGGCGTCACCAACGCCATCAGCGAAAGCACCGCAGCAATCATGATCGAGCCGGTGCAGGGCGAAGGCGGTATCCGCCCGGTTCCCGACGCCGAACTCAAAGCCTTGCGTCAGATCTGCGACGAAAACGGCCTTCTGCTGATCCTCGACGAGGTTCAATGCGGCGTGGGCCGCACCGGCAAGCTGTTCGCCCACGAATGGGCGGGTATCACGCCGGATATCATGATGGTCGCCAAAGGCATCGGCGGAGGCTTCCCTCTGGGTGCTGTTCTGGCCACAGAAGAGGCCGCCAGCGGCATGACCGCAGGCACCCATGGCTCGACCTATGGAGGGAACCCGCTGGGTTGCGCTGTTGGCTGCGCCGTGATCGATCAGGTCGCCACGCCCGCCTTCCTGGAAGGCGTCAACCGCAAGGCAGGCTTGCTGCGGCAGAAACTCGAAGGTTTGGTCGCCGACCACCCCGAGGTCTTCGAAGAGGTGCGCGGCGCTGGCCTGATGCTGGGTCTGAAATGCAAAGCGACCAATATCGACGTGGTCAACGCGGGCTACGACAACCAGGTCATCACGGTTCCGGCCGCCGACAACGTCATCCGTCTGCTGCCACCGCTCACCTTGACCGAGGATGATATTGCCCAGGCGGTGATCCACCTCGACAAGGCCGCAACGCAAATCGAAGCCAATCTGGCAACTGCCTGATCCTTCTTCTGTTTGAAAATACCTCGGGGGTGTGGGGGCTGGCCCCCACTCACCGCCCAGCCAAAAGCGAAATGATATGAACCACTTTCTTGATATCCACAAAACCGACGCGGCCGACTTGCGCGGCATGATTGATCAGGCAGGCGCAATGAAACAGGCCCGCCTTGGGCTTCCAAAAGCCGCGCTGGATGAGGAACAGCCGCTCAAAGACCACATGGTTGCACTGATCTTCGAAAAGCCCTCGACCCGGACGCGCGTGTCCTTTGATGTCGGTGTGCGCCAGATGGGCGGCCAGACCATGGTCCTGTCCGGCAAGGACATGCAACTTGGCCATGGCGAAACCATCGCCGACACCGCCCGTGTCCTGTCACGCTATGTGGATATGATCATGATCCGCACCTTTGATGAGACCGTCTTGACTGAGATGGCCGAATACTCGGACGTGCCCGTGATCAACGGCCTGACCGACCGCACGCATCCTTGCCAGATCATGGCCGATATCCTGACCTACGAAGAACACCGGGGCCCGATTGCGGGCAAGAAGGTGGTCTGGACCGGCGACGGCAACAATGTATGCGCTTCGTTCCTGCACGCGGCAGGGCAATTCGGCTTTGACCTGACCTTCACCGGCCCGGCACAGTTCGACCCCGAGGAAGAATTCATGGGGTTTGCCCGCCAGAAAGGCTCGCAAGTCGTTGTTGAGCGTGATCCCTACAAGGCCGTCGAGGGCGCAGATCTGGTGGTTGCCGACACCTGGGTCTCGATGCATGACAGCCAATCCGCGAAAGAGCGTCGCCACAACATGCTGCGCCCCTATCAGGTCAATACCGAGCTGATGTCCCATGCCAAACCGGATGCGCTGTTCATGCACTGCCTGCCCGCTCACCGCGAGGAAGAAGCGACCTCCGAGGTCATGGACGGCCCGAACTCGGTTATCTTTGATGAGGCAGAGAACCGCCTTCACGCCCAGAAAGCAGTGATGCGGTGGTGTCTGGGCGTCTAAGCCCGTCTTCTGACCTCCCAAACGCGAAGTTTGGCGAGCGCCCGCCCGCTCGCCAATAGCACCAACACGCACAGGGCTGTCTTGGTCATGATCTCCATCGTGCCCTCGATCAGCATGGCATGCACAACTCTTCCGACGATCGTCAGGGAAACCAGCGTCGTGTGCGTTATGTCACCGAAGGCTCGGTCGAGATTGAAGGTGATAAATTCGAGGCCGGTCGCATGATGGTTTTCCGTCCGGGCGACAAGCTCTCGGTCGCAGCCGGGCCAATGAGAGCGAAGCTTATGTTGCCGGGCGGCGCGACCCTCAACGAAAAACGCTATATGTGGTGGAGCTTCGTGTCTTCGCCGAAGGAAAAGATCGAACACGCCACGCGGGAATGGAAAAACGCCGACTGGGCGAACGGAGCCTTCCACTTGCCGCCCGGCGATGATCAGGAGTTCATACCGATTTCACCGGAACAGGAGCGTACCAAACCCCGGCTGGCCCGCTGAACGCCACGTTATCTCGCGCCGGGCTTGCCCCGACACGCCAACCCGGTGATCCTTCCCGTTACGGAGGGAGCGCCATGAAGATCGTCATTGCAGGTGCGGGCAGTATCGGCTGCTATTGTGGCGCGTTGCTGGTCGATGCCGGCCATACGGTCACTCTGCTGGGCCGCGCCCGCGTCTTGGACCCGATCCGAGGGCAGGGGCTGACGGTCACCGATTTCTCGGGTTTCAATCGCACAGTTCCGGCCACATCGCTGACGCTCAGCACAGATCCCGATTGTCTGGTCAAAGCCGATCTGATCATCGTCACCGTGAAGTCGGGCGCGACCGAAGACATGGCGGCAATGATTGCTTCGCAGGCGTCGCAATCGACCCCCGTCCTTTCCTGGCAAAACGGGATGGAGAACGCCCGAACCCTGCGCGCCGCATTGACCAACCACGATGTCCGCGCGGGGATGGTTCCTTTCAACGTGGTTCCAAACGGCCCGGCCACCTACCACCGCGCCACGTCCGGGGATATCGTCATCCAAGCGGGCCCCGGGTCCTTGGCCGGGCAGCTGACCAGCGCCCGGCTTCCAATCACCGAGAGCGACCAGATCGAAGCTGTTCAATGGGGCAAGCTTGTCATCAACCTCAACAACGCACTGAATGCGCTATCGGGCGTCACTCTGGTCGAACAACTGACGGACCGCAATTGGCGTCGCCTGATGGCAGATCAGATGGCCGAAGCACTTTCGGTTCTGAAAGCTGCCGGTCACCCGGTCGCCTCGACCACTCCGCTGCCCGTGTGGATGACGCCGCATGTCCTGCGCCTGCCGACACCCCTGTTCAAGCGCATCGCCTCTAAAATGCTGACCATCGACCCCAGCGCCCGAACCTCGATGGCCTATGACTTCAGCGCCGGCCGGCCAACGGAAATCGACAGTTTGCAAGGCGAAATCATCCGTCTTGGCCAGTCTCTAAACAGACCAACCCCAATCAACATCCGGGTCGCTGAATTGATCCGCGCAACCCCCACAGAACCCATGCGCCCGGCCCAGATCAGACCCTGATCCGTTCTTCATCTGGCTAAAAATATCCCGGAGCGCGAGGCAGAGCCTCGCAAATCCCCAGCCTATCCAAACACGGTCAGCATCCAGAAAATCACGGCGGACAAAACAGCTGCTGCCGGAACGGTCACAACCCAAGCGGCCACGATGGTCATGAAATGCGATCGGCGAACAAGTTTGCGTCTTTGACGTTCTTCCCGCGCCATACGCTGCTCGGGCGGGCGCTGGCGATTGGACTTTGCCCGACGTCGATCGGAATGCCACTCACGGTAGAAACCCACGCCAAAAACGGCACCCACGGTGATGTGGGTCGAGCTGACCGGCAGCCCCAACCAACTGGCCAGGATCACGGTGATGGCCGCAGACAGCGCGACGCAGAAGGCACGCATCGGGTTCAGCTTGGTGATCTGACTGCCCACCATTCGGATCAGCTTCGGCCCGAACAGGAACAGACCAAATGAAATCCCGAAGGCTCCGATCACCATGACCCATGTGGGGATAGGGACCTTTGCGGCAAAATCTCCGAACTCGGCGGCATGCACAATACCGGCCAGAGGGCCGACCGCATTCGCCACGTCATTGGCTCCATGCGCAAAGCTGAGAAAGGTCGCAGAAATTACCAGTGGCAATCCGAACAGGGTTTTCAGCGACCGCGTGCGGTTCTCTAGCCCTTGCGAGCGGCGGCGCACCCAAGGCACTGTCACGGCCCATGCCAGAAGACCGGCGCCCAGACCGATCAGCACGGCCATGTTCAGGTCAACCGCAACGATCTTCTTGAGACCCTTCACCAAAAGATAAGTAGCGAATGCACCGGCCATCAGTCCGACGAGGATCGGGACCCAGCGCTGTGCGGCTGCAATCTTGTCCTCCTGATACTGGATTTTGGCTTTTACAAGCGCCAGAAACAGGGCGGCAATCGCTCCGCCCAGAACCGGAGAGACCACCCAGCTGGCAGCAATGACTCCCATGGTGCCCCAGCTGACCGCGCTCAGCCCTGCAGCAGCTATGCCTGCGCCCATGACGCCGCCCACAACAGAATGGGTGGTCGAAACAGGTGCGCCCAGCCAGGTCGCAAAGTTGACCCACATGGCCGATGAGATCAGCGCCGCCATCATCGCCCAGATGAACACATTGCTGTTCTGGACCGAGGCCGGTTCAATGATCCCCTTGGAGATGGTTGAGACCACATCCCCACCCGCCAGCAAGGCGCCCGCGCTTTCGGCAATGGCTGCGATGGCAATCGCACCGCCCATGGTCAGGGCGTTCGCACCCACGGCTGGGCCCATGTTGTTGGCCACGTCATTGGCGCCGATATTGATCGCCATATAGGCCCCGAACGCCGCCGCCGCGACGACGATCACGCTGCCATCTGCCTGTCCGAAAAGAACCGCTGCTGTCAGTCCTGCCAGCGCCATGAAAGCCAACGCGACGCCCGGTGCCAGCAAGGGGCGGGCGACATGCGCATTTGCCGCCTCGACCCGCGAAATCCGATGCAAGTCGTTATCCAGCGCCTTCCAGCGCGGTTCTGAATTCGCGTTCGACATGGGTTTGTTGCGGTCCAAAAGGTTGACGCCGGTTCCTACAGGTTTCACAGCCTGAGGACAACTACGACGCAGCTTGACCCTTATAGATGCCGCAGCAGGGCTTTGAGTTCAGGCTCACCGACACGCTCAGCGGCAATTTTCGGTGTCACCCAACTCCGTTTACGCTGATCTGCCTCGGGAAAGTCATCCAGCAGTTTGGTCACGCGCAGATGATATACGCTTGTCAACACGGGCTCGACCGCACCGTCCTTGAGGACCTTGTCATAGGTGAAATGACCCACCGGCTCTTTTTCGACATTGGCCTCATGCACGCCGGCCTCTTCCCAGGCCTCTTGCAGGGCGGTTCCGGCACCGTCCAGCCCGTCGATCGGCCAGCCTTTGGGAATGATCCAGCGCCCGGTGTCGCGGCTGGTCACCAGTAGAACCTCGGGGCCCGATTTGGTCTGACGCGTGCAAAGGGCGGCCACCTGCACGCGCTTGGGTCGCTGTATCATGGGTCGTCCGACCTCATCCCAGATTTTCTGCAACTGCGCTTTCATTATTCTGCCGCTCGGAAAACACCTTACCTCAATGCATGTTCAGATAGTCGTCGAAATCGATGAATGCAACGTAACCGCGGAAAAACGGCCTTTCTTAGGGGTTTGGCGGCAATTTTATCGCAATTTGGGGGGTGATTTGACAAAATCCTGCGCTCGCGAGCGCCTCAGCCGGGCCTGCGTTTGGCCCGCAGCGTCGGATCGGCCTGCGTTGGATCTTCGGGCCAGGGGTGTTTGGGGTATTGTGCGCGCATGTCCTTGCGCACATCCGCGTAAGAGCCAGCCCAGAACCCCGGCAGATCGCGAGTGATCTGGATCGGGCGCTGCGCGGGCGACAGAAGGGTGATCTTCAGCGGCGTGCTACCGACCACCGGATGGCGCGTTACACCGAACATCTCTTGCAGGCGCACCGAGATTTCGGGCGCGTCGCCGCTGTAGTCAATCGGGACTTTGCGGCCCAGCGGGGTGATGAAGGATCCCGGTGCGCGGCGGTCCAGCTCTTGAGTCTGCGCCCAGTCCAGACGGGCCCGCAGCGCGGGCAGCAGGTCAAAGCGCTTCCAGTCCTCTGCGCTGCGCACGCCCGAGAGCATGGGCAGCAGCCAGTCTTCCACTGTGTCGATCAGCCCTTGGCCCGAGAAGTCGGGCAGATCGATTCCATCGGCGCGCACCAATTTAACACGCGCGGCCAACCGGGCGGCGGCACCCACCAGCCGCAGCCCCAGATCGCGCACGCCGTCCAGCATGGCACGGGCAATCGCGTCTTCAGGGACGTCTTTCCAGATCCGATCCTCCAACGTGATAGCGCCGAGGCGTTCCTGCCGCCGCGCAATGACCCTCCGGTCGCGTTTCGACCAGTCGCAGCTGGTCTCCCATCCGATCTGGTCTGCAAACAGGGCGCGGATTTCGCTGTCGCTGATCTGTACGGCCATGCGCGCCTTGGCCTCGCGCGGGTTCCCGTCCGTATCTATGACCACCAAATAGGGCGCGCCTGCCAGCGTGTCGCCATTGTCCATCACAACACCCTTGCCGCCAGACAGCACATAACGCGGGGCGTCGCCCTTGCGCCTCTGGCCAATGCGGTCTGGGTAGGCCAGCGCGGCCATTGAGGCCGGGCTGAGGTTTTTGGCCTCAGGTCCGGCCTGCGCCCGCAACCGTTTGGCCTCGGTCTTGACCCGGTCCAACACGCCCATATTGACCTGCCAAACCCGGTTGCGCTGAAACGCACGGGCGTCGCGCAGCGCCTCAAGCCGCAAGGACAAATCGACCGGAGCGCCCTTCAACGGGTCACGTTCCGCCATCAGCGCGGCCAGAGGGGCTGCCTGCGCCCCCGCCGTGACCAGCATATGACCCAGTCGGGGATGCAGGGGCAGGGCGGCCAGTGCGCGCCCATGATCCGTGATCCGCCCCTTGCTATCCAGAGCGCCCAGTAGGGTCAGCAACGCCTGCGCTTCGGCCAGAGCGCCCTCGGGCGGTGCTGTCAGAAATGCCAGATCACCGGCTTCAGCCCCCCATAGCGCCAGTTCCAGCACAAGCCCGGTCAGATCGGCGGCCTCGATCTCGGCAGGCGGGTAGGCGGCCAACGCGCCCTCTTCGCCTTTCGACCACAGCCGATAGCACAGCCCGTCGGAAACCCGGCCCGCCCGCCCGGCGCGCTGGGTTGCTTCGGCCCGCGTCACCCGTTCCGTCACCAGCCGCGACATGCCCGAGCCAGGATCGAACCGCGCCCGCCGTGCCTGTCCCATATCAACCACGACGCGGATATCGGGGATCGTCAGCGAGGTTTCGGCAATCGAGGTCGCCAGCACCACCTTCCGCCCGCTTTCAACCGGCGCAATCGCCGCGCGCTGGGCGGCAAAAGGCATGGCGCCAAAAAGTGGACGCACAACGCAATCCTTCGGCAATCGCCCGGACAGCGCGGTTTCGGCGCGGCGAATTTCACCCTCACCCGGCAGAAACACGAGTATACCGCCGCCGACGGCGCGGCTTTCCCGCTCAGCCTTTATGACCAGATCCATCAGCGCATCCAGCCGCCGGGCCTGCGCACCCAGCGGTTTCTCCAACCATCGCGTTTCAACCGGATAGCTGCGCCCTTCCGAAGTCACCAGCGGGGCGTCCATCAACCTCCCCACAGGGCCTGCATCCAGCGTTGCCGACATGGCCAGCAAGATCAGGTCATCCCGCAGGGCTCCGGTAACCTCAAGACACAAGGCCAGCCCCAGATCGGCATTCAGCGAGCGTTCGTGGAACTCATCGAAAATTACCGCGCCAACGCCGGGCAGGTCCGGCTCGGATTGCAACATGCGGGTCAGGATGCCTTCGGTGACCACCTCGATCCGGGTGGACTTCGACACTTTCGCATCGCCCCGGACACGGTAGCCGACCGTTTGCCCGGCGCGTTCGCCCAGAGTCTCGGCCATCCGTTCGGCTGCTGCGCGGGCCGCCAGCCGCCGGGGCTCCAGCATCACGATTCGACCGGCGCATATCCCGGCCTTTAGTATTGCCAGAGGCACCCGCGTCGTCTTGCCTGCACCCGGCGGGGCCTGCAGCACGGCGCGACCATGGGCTTTCAGGGCTTCCAGCAAGTCTGGAATGGCGTCATCTATCGGCAAACGGCTCATGCGGCCTTATCGCCAAAGCGGGACCCGACGTCCAGAAGCAGCGCAGTTATTCCCGCGGGGCCTCTGGACAAACCACGTGCCGCGCATTCATTTAGGGCGGAATCTAGAGGGACCGGATGGATGGACATAGCTGACTTGGGCGACAGGATATTGCAGGGTGAGCGCCGGGCTTTGGCACGTGCAATCACCTTGGTCGAAAGCCAGCGCGAAGATCATCGGGCGCAAGCGACCGAGTTGCTGTCCCATCTGGCGCAATCCGGGCGACAATCCCTGCGGATCGGACTGTCGGGCACGCCGGGCGTCGGCAAGTCTACCTTCATCGAAAGCTTTGGCATGATGCTGATCGGGCAGGGGCTGCGCGTTGCCGTTCTGGCCGTCGATCCCAGTTCGGCCCGTTCGGGCGGCTCGATTCTGGGCGACAAAACCCGGATGGAGCGCCTGAGCCGCGAGAAAAACGCCTTTATCCGCCCGTCGCCCAGTCAGAGCCACCTTGGCGGCGTCGCCCGCCGCACCCGCGAGGCTATCGCCCTGTGCGAAGCAGCCGGCTACGACGTCGTCCTGATCGAAACCGTGGGCGTCGGTCAGTCCGAAACCGTGGTCTCAGAGCTGTCGGATCTGTTCTTGCTGCTGCTGGCCCCGGCTGGCGGGGATGAGTTGCAAGGCGTAAAGCGCGGTATCATGGAGATGGCCGACATCATCCTGATCAACAAGGCCGATGGCGACCTGAAGTCGACCGCAACCCGAACCTGCGCCGACTACGCCGGTGCCCTGCGCCTTTTGCGCAAGCGGCCTCAGGATCCTGACGGTTTCCCAAAGGCCATGGCGGTTTCAGCGGTCGAGGAACACGGGCTGGACACAGCATGGACAGAAATCCAGACGCTGACCGATTGGCGGCGCGAGGCAGGGCATTGGCAGTCCAACCGTGCGGCCCAAGCCCGCTATTGGTTCGATCAGGAGGTCCGGCATGCGCTGCTTGCGCGCCTTGAAACCGCCCAGGCCAAGGCGCAATTGGCACAGCTTGATGCCGAAGTGTCTCAAGGTCGCCTAAGCCCTGCCGCCGCTGCCGAGAAAATGCTCGCGAGCCTGGTCTGATGACACTTTCATCTTTTCAAAAATACTCATGCCGCAGGCACAGCCCGGCGGGCCGTTCTCTGGCTAACGATTTCGGAAAAGAATTCCTCTGCCGTGTCTTGACCCTTCTAGTGATTCCCACTACACGCATCCAACCAGTTTTCGGGCGCGACTTCGGGTTGTGCCCCTTGTGATTTGGCCGCAGGCTTTTTGCCGGGCCTCCAGAAACAAAGGAAGAAACCATGTCGCGCCGTTGCGAACTGACCGGAAAAGGCCCGATGACTGGCAACAATGTCAGCCACGCCAAAAACAGAACTCGTCGTCGTTTTCTGCCGAACCTGAACGACGTTACCTTGCAGTCCGAGACCCTGGGTCGCGGCGTCAAGCTGCGCATCTCGGCCGCCGCTCTGCGCTCGGTCGACCACCGTGGTGGTCTGGACGCGTTCCTGGCGAAAGCCAAGGACGAAGAGCTGTCGGCAAACGCTCTGAAAGTGAAAAAGGAAATCGCCAAGGCACAAGCCGCGGCCTAAACTTTTACACCTATACAATTTTCAAGCCCTGAACCTGCGTGGTTCGGGGCTTTTTTGTTGGAAACGACTGATGACAACTGTGGCCGGTCTGGAAACAAAATTCGCTTGAGTGATCTTGTTCACAGACCAAGCTGCCCTATTTTTGACATTATTGATTTATCCATGACGAGTGTTGTCCAATGTCATTTAGAAGTTTTTATTTCTTTCTTTTGCTGAGTACGCTGGTGGGTAAGGCGATTTCTGCATGTTCGCGCATGCAGCGCCGGGTGAACCGGACTCATACCAGCCTCACAAAGGGAACCGTAAAACGTCGCGGCCTGGAATACTAAAGCGATTTCGGGCGCGACGGTTTGGCGCTTGAAGCCCGGTTGCACAGCGGCCTATATCGAGGCCGAATGACACGTTTTGCGCCACGTATTCTGCCCGTTGTGATGTGCCTGTTGGTTGTGCTGACAGGCCAGGGATTGGCTGTTTCGCGCGGAGTTGACCGCGCCGTGGGGCAGATGGTGCTGTGCACCGGCTCCGGGCCCGTTGTCGTTTACATGGACGACGAGGGGCAGCCGACTGCGCCTCCGCACTTTTGTCCTGACTATGCTTTGTCACTGCTGGGGGCGGTTGATCCCAATCCTCCGGTATTGCCTGATGCACCGTTGTTGGCTGTCGTTCAGCCGCCGTGCCGGGATGTAAGCCTGATCGCGCTGCCGTTGCCCCGGAAACCGGCGCGGGCGCCTCCTGCATTGGCCTGATTTCGCTTCGGATACAAATCAGACCAATTGAAAGAAGGAGAGGCGCGATGTCCCTCAAATCCACTCTGTTCGCAACTCTGACCAGCTGCATTTTGGCCGTTCCGGCCGTTGCTGCTGATATCATCGTGGTAGACGACGCCTATGCGCGATCATCTGGTAAGGCGGCCAAGGCGGGCGCGGCCTTCATGGTGATACAAAACACCAGTGAAACCGATGATCGCCTGATCAGTGTGATTTCGGACGTATCGGCCCGGGTCGAGCTGCACACTCATATGATCGACGATGCAGGCGTGGCCAAGATGGTGCATGTCGAGGAAGGTTTTGTGATCCCGGCGGGTGAGAGCTTTGCGCTCAAGCGCGGAGGTGCCCATGTGATGTTCATGGGCCTGAAGACCCCGTTTGATCAAGGCGAGACGGTGCCGGTTACCCTGGTTTTTGAAAACGCAGGTGAGGTCGCGGTTGAGATTCCGGTAGATCTGGAACGCTAGGACAAGCACGGCCATGACGGCCACGGGTCGCATTCGAACCAAAGCGTTTCGGGACGCTTTAGGCGAACGCCTGTCTTCGGGCCGCGCTGCGGCCGTCATCCATGCGTCAGGCCGGGCAGAACGCCCGGCCTTTTGCACCTATCGGTTGATGTAGGCACTTTAGCGATTGATATTTTTCATGCCGACCCGGTCGTTGGCGTTGCGCAGACGATTGGCCAGCCAGAACATCACACCCGCAATCGCAAGTGCTGAAAAGGCAATGGCCCATCCAAGTGCGATCAGCGCAACGGCTGGCCAGATCAGCAGCACCAGTCCGATGATCAAAGCGGCAATCCCTGATCCACGCATCGAGCCGCGTTGAGGATCGCGCTCATTCATTTGTTGCGAAGCGGCCAGTGAGCCGATGCCGATGATCAATGCCCAGGCACCCAACAGGAAGAAGGCCAGCTTGACGGTGCCTTCGGGCCAGATCAGCAGAATCAGGCCAATCAGGACAGCGCCGATGGCCGCCCCGCCCAACAGCCCGCGACGGCCAACCCCCAGCAGGGTCAACCCGCCGTCGATGATCAACAGCGCCCCAACCAACCGTAGCAACAGCGCGATGCTGCCCGAGGGCCAGAACAGCGCGGCGATACCGACCAAACCTGCCAAAATCCCACGTATCAGAAACGTCCACCACAGGCTTGAGAGTTGCGCGCTTAGCCGGTCGCGTTCTGCCATACTGTCATTGTCCAGAATTTCACCGGTTTTCGGGTTTTGGTCTGCCATGTCGCGGCCTCGTTTCTGTTGTTCTTAAGGTGGGTAGGACGCCCTTACCCTGTCTGTAGTCTCAGATTCATGCGCCAAGCAAGCGGTTGACCCATTGTTCTACGGTTTCAGTTGCCTTGCCCAGGATTTGGTCGTCAAAGCCACCGCCTGTCGGTTCGAGGTTGATCTCAATCGTGTGCGCTCCGGCGGCCCGCGCTTCGTGGACGAAAGCCGCCGCTGGATAGACCTGACCCGAAGTGCCAATGGCCGCAAAGATCGTGGCTGAGGCGAGGTGATCGAAGATCTCCTCCATATGATAGGGCATTTCCCCGAACCAGACCACATCGGGCCGCGCGGTTGGGGCATTGCAGGCCGGGCAGGGCTCGTCCACGGCCATCTCGGGCGGAGCGGTCCAGCGGTGATCGCAGGATGCGCACAGCGCGCCGGACAATATACCGTGCATATGGATCACATCCTGCGCGCCGCCGGCTTCGTGCAACCCATCTACATTCTGCGTGACGATCACAACTTCGCCGGGAAAGTCCTTTTGCAGCCGGGCCAGCGCTTCGTGCGCTGCGTTGGGGTGCACTTTCGCGGCTTGCACGCGGCGGGCATTGTAGAACCCCTGAACCAGCGCGGGATCACGGGCGAAACCCTCAGGCGTTGCCACATCCTCGATCCGGTGTTGCGCCCATAGGCCGCCCTCGTCGCGAAAAGTGCTGAGGCCGCTTTCGGCGGAAATACCAGCCCCGGTCAAAATGACGATCTTTTCCATATGCCCCTCACGCGTTACAGATTGGCCCATGACACATCGTATCCTCTTTGTTTGCCTGGGCAATATCTGTCGGTCTCCTGCAGCCGAGGGCGCCTTTCGCGCTCGTGCGCCCCATCACACAACCGATAGCGCCGGGACGGCGGGCTGGCATGTTGGCAAGCCGCCTTATGGCCCGATGCAATCCGCAGCCAAAGCGCGGGATATCGAACTGAGCGATCTGCGGGCCCGGCAATTCGTGACCAAGGATTTCGAACGGTTCGATTTGATTCTGGGGATGGACGCTGAGAACATCGCGAATATCGAAGCCCTGCGCCCAATCGGGAATGAAACGCCCGTGCGCTTGCTGACTGATTTCGCGCCTCAGACCGGGGCAGATCACGTGCCCGATCCCTACTACACGCGGGATTTTGACGGAGCGCTGGATCTGATCGAAACCGCCGTCGACGGGCTTGCCATGCATCTTGAGGGCTAGCCGTCTATCACCCTCAACTGCCCGCTGAGCCAGGGCAGCTTGGCAATGGCCGGGTCGATCATCTGGCTTTGCATCAGACGTCGCATCATGCCTGAAACCTCTTGCGGGACCTGATCGGACCAGTCGGTGCGGGTGAACAACGAAATCGTACGCGAAAATGCCCCAAGCGGGCAGGGATGCGCGTGCAGGTCCTCGTGGAACCGGGCCGCGCGCATGTATCCTAGCGGCGTTGTGATTGCCCAGCCCAACCCCCGCGCCACCATCGCCATAAGGGCCAGATGCGAGCCGATCTCGAAGCGTTCTTCGAACTCGATCTGTTGCCGGGCGATATGGGACTCGATCTGGCGGCTGATCAACTGCTCGCGCGCATATCGCAGGAAGGGCAGATTCTCGACGGCCTCGGCCCCGTCGCGAACGCTGCTTGGCGCAACCAGAATGAACGGGTCCTGAACCAGAGGGTATTCGACCACCCCTGCCAGCACCTCGCCACTATGGGCCGAGACGGCCATGTGCAGGCGCTGTGCCTCCAGCTCGGTAAACAGATCCAGACTGGGCAGGGTGATCAGTTTGAATTTCGAGCGCGTTAGGCTGTCGGCCAGCAGGGTCGCAAGCCGCGGCGTCAGGTCGTTGTCAAAATCGTCGATCAACCCGATGGACAGCGTCGTCAGGTGCCCCAGATCCATCACGGTCAGTTCGCTTTGGGCCATCTGAAGCTCGGACAGAACCGCCTGCGCGCGGGTCAGAAAGCTGCGCCCGGCCTGCGTCAGCCGCATGGGCCGCCGCCCGTGATCGACCAGATCAGTGCCGAGGGCCTTTTCCAGATTGCGCAACTGTTGGCTGATTGAGGGCTGGCTGAGACCCGTGATCTCGGCCGCCTGCGCTACCGATCCTGTCCGGGCCAGCGCCTCAAACACCTCAAGGCCCCGGAGGGTCAGCCCTTTCAATACCATAAGATACACCTTTCGCTGCGCCATTTCTGGGGCGCAGCGGGCATCAGGTCAAGGTTTCAGAAGGGCTTAGCTGCAGATCGCCTGCGCCATTTGGCCAAAGTTCTGATACCGATCCCACAGCGCATCATCGCGTGCGGTCTGCGACATCTTCAATTCCTGCGCCTGATGGGGGTCTTCGAACCACTTTGCCACTGTATTCTGATCACCGCGCGTCAATGCCTGATCCGCCACGCGTTGAATGCAAGAACACCGCGCCCGCGTCGCCGCGTCACGATCCGACGCCAGACACGCCCGCTTGATCTTGGCCGCATCCGCAACCGGAGCCACCGCTGTCAGCGATGCCGCACAAAATGCGATTAGGAGGAACTGTTTCATGCTCATGCCTCGTTTTTGCCTGCCCGGACGGGTCTTACGCCCCTCTCGGTCTGCGGCGGAGTATGAATCAAACGGGGCTTGGGATCAATACGTAGGACTTCCCAAAGCAAGACCGTGGCTTCACGACGCCTTAGTGGCATTCGCGCGATCTGCATTGGCCCGGCCGCTAAGGGGCCGATATTCCGAAAAAACAAAGCGTCTGGCTCTGTGTCTCGAGGTGCTTTCGCAACAAACATGCTTTCTGACTCAATCCCGTTGGCTTTTAGGATGCTATGTCGATCAAGCAAGATGTGATGATAACAAGCGGCGCGTGCATCGGAGAAGTGGGCAAGGCCAACATCAACAAGGCTGATTGCTGGAACATACACGTCCGGGGCCCCAAACATTAACTCAGCCGCAGGGTGCGTGATCAGCAGCCGATGTTGCTGCGAAATGCTGAGTGCAATTGGGTTTTGCAATGGGCCGGGGGGAATTTCGACAGGTCTAAATCTGCCGCTCGCGATGACATCTTGGCATCCGACCCAAGTGATTGACAGGTGCCCGTCATCTTTCGTCCAGACCAAGTCGCCCACCTGAAGCTTCTCAATCGGGATATCACCCTTCGGGGTCTCTATAAGTGTTCCGCGGCAATAGCAGATGGGGCTCACATAATCTGAGGATTCAAAGCTCGGACCCTCTTGTGTGCTGACGACGGTTAGCGGGATACCTGACGGAGGAAACCCGCCCGGGCCGCCGATGAAAGCTATCCCTTCAACGGTACCAAAGGCGGGGGAGGAGTTATTCACATTGAAGGCAACCGCCTGGTAGGTATTGGTTCCATCCGTCAGGGTAATTCCATATTCGGCCTCAACCCGCGTACCACTGGAAAACAGGGTTCCATCGATTGTTTGGTCACCATCCAAACGCTGATTGCCATCATTGTCCGCAAAGCTCGTGTCTGAACCTGCGTCCGTGATGAAGACTTCTGTAGCAGCACGCGAGTCGATTGTGATTGTTTCGCCAATCAGATGGATGCCAGTGCCCTGAGTTAGGCCGTCCAGCCCTTGCGCGACCGAAATCGTTAGCTGGCTTTCGCCCAAAACGAAGATAGAATAGTCGGCCACCTGACAGCTGCTTTCTGGTTCTTATTCGGATCAGTCGCTGTAGGTATTCTACCCATTGGCTAGAATCCGGTAAATGCTACTGGTCAGAAAGCTGCGGGAATGGCCTTTTTTGCAACGCTTCAGCGCTTGACGAGACCACAAACTCCGGACATATCCCAACCCATGACAGACCTCGCTCATATCCGCAATTTCTCCATCGTCGCGCATATCGACCATGGCAAATCCACCCTTGCTGACCGGCTCATCCAAGAGACCGGGACAGTCAAGGATCGCGACATGAAGGAACAGCTGCTCGACAGCATGGATATCGAGCGCGAGCGCGGGATCACCATCAAGGCCAACACGGTTCGCATCGACTATACCGCCGACAATGGCGAGCATTATGTGCTGAACCTGATCGACACCCCCGGCCACGTGGACTTTGCCTATGAGGTCAGCCGCTCAATGCGCGCGGTCGAAGGCTCTCTGCTGGTCGTGGACTCGACCCAAGGGGTCGAGGCGCAGACGCTGGCGAACGTGTACCAAGCCATCGACGCTGATCATGAGATCGTGCCGGTGCTGAACAAGATTGACCTGCCCGCGTCCGACTGCGACCGCGTGGCGGAACAGATCGAGGATGTGATCGGCATTGACGCGACCGACGCCATTCAGGTCAGCGCCAAGACGGGGCAGGGCATCCACGAAACGCTTGAGGCCATCGTGCAGCAACTGCCCGCACCGCAGGGCAATCTGGACGCGCCGCTCAAGGCGATGCTGGTGGATTCGTGGTACGACGCCTATCTCGGCGTTATCGTTCTGGTCCGCATCATGGACGGCACGTTGAAAAAAGGCATGCGGGTCAAGTTCATGTCGAACAACACCCTGCACCATGTCGACCGCGTCGGTGTCTTCCGGCCCGAGATGGAGATGGTCGACAGCCTCGGCCCCGGTGAGATCGGCTTTCTCACCGCATCGATCAAACAGGTCCGCGACACTCGCGTTGGGGATACCATCACCAACGACCGCAACGGCACCGAGGTCGCTCTGGATGGCTTCAAACCCGCGCAGCCGGTGGTGTTCTGTGGTCTCTTCCCCGTTGACAGCTCCGAATTCGAAGACCTGCGCGACGCGATCGACAAACTGGCGCTGAACGACGCCTCGTTCAGCTTTGAAATGGAAACCTCGGCCGCGCTGGGCTTTGGCTTCCGCTGCGGCTTCCTTGGGCTGCTGCACCTTGAGGTCATCCGCGACCGGATTGAGCGCGAATATGATATCGAGCTTATCACCACTGCGCCGTCGGTGATCTATCACGTCTACATGAAAGACGGTGAGATGATCGAGCTGCACAACCCCGCCGACATGCCCGATCCGTCGAAGGTCGACCATATCGAGGAACCGCGTATCAAGGCGACCATTCTGGTGCCGGATGAATACCTCGGCGACGTGCTGAAACTGTGTCAGGACCGCCGCGGCATCCAGCTGGACCTGACCTATGCCGGTTCACGTGCGATGGTTGTCTATGACCTTCCCCTCAACGAAGTTGTGTTTGATTTCTATGATCGCCTGAAATCGGTAACAAAAGGTTACGCCAGCTTTGACTACCAGATGACCGGCTATACCGAGGATAATCTGGTCAAGATGTCGGTGCTGGTGAATGACGAACCGGTTGATGCGCTGTCGACCATGGTTCACCGCGACCGGGCCGAGATGCGGGGCCGGGCGATGTGCGAAAAGCTCAAAGACCTGATCCCGCGCCACATGTTCAAAATCCCGATCCAGGCCGCCATCGGAGGCAAGGTCATCGCCCGCGAGACCCTCTCAGCGCTGCGCAAGGACGTGACCGCGAAGTGTTATGGGGGCGACGCCACGCGGAAACGCAAGCTGCTGGACAAGCAGAAGGCGGGTAAGAAGAAGATGCGCCAGTTCGGGAAAGTGGATATCCCGCAGGAGGCGTTTATTAGCGCCTTAAAAATGGACAGCTGAGTCTGCCCATTTTTTCGGTGGGTAGGCGAAAGCCGTTGGCGCAGCCAACTACGTGCCCACGCGATTAGATCGATGAAGAAGTTTGGTTTTCTTAGGTTGGGTGCTCTACTATCGGCACAACTCTTTGATGTATTCTGGATGGAAGGTCTTCGTGAATAAGGGCAATCATGCTCAAAACAGTGAGATAGATCCTGTCAGCATCTTTTAGTACGACGTCAATTTGCTCCCGCGTCACAGCGGTATTTTCGCGCTGAAACTTGGGTTCCTTTTTCGTACCGGTTTTGGTTACATAGTCGACACGCATGAAACCTTGGGGACTGTCAAAGAATGCGCCGTGTGCGGCCATATGCCGATTCTGTACAAATCGTTTAATCCAGTCAGATAGCTTGGATAGCTCATCCGAGAACCCAAATGTTTTTGCTGGCTCACTGCATTTACCGAGCTGTTTGAGGAAGTCACCAGTGCGGAGCTTTCTAACTTTACAGTACTCATGAAACCAATCCTCGCTTTCTGGTTCCAGCCCTCTCAAGCAAACAATTAAGGCGCTGGCCATCATTTCAATGTGCGCGCACGTTTGAAGGTAGAGCCCCAATTCGTATGCAAACTCTCGTCGAATGAGTTGTTCTACTGCTGTACCTTTATTTGGAAATGAGTTCTTCATAAATTAGCTCGTGTTTTGACGGTTAAGGTCTCTTGCTCAGCGAGACAGCAGTAGTACTAAGTTGTATCTTTCAACCTTCACAAGTGTCTGGGTTTCACAAGGGTTTGTCTCGCCCGGCGGCACCGCCGGGCCGAGCCGACCCGCCCCCATGTGGCGGCGCGTTTGCGCCACCCCTCGGGTCGGCGCTGCCCTCCGTTCTACTGATCAACCGTTTCGAACGCTTTGGCGCTCCGGGGCTCCGCGTTTGCGGCTGAGTTCGTCCACTGGACGGCTTCCGGGATGCCGCTCATCCGCTTGGATTGGTCGCGGTTCTTACCGCTTCCATTCAGCCGCTCCACGCGTTTCCTCAAACGGATACTCACTGGCCGTCGCAAGTGGCCTGCGACCCCCAAACCTCTGACCCAGATCAAGGACCGAATTCGATCAACGCGCTAGTGATTGCGCACAGTTGAATATCTGAATGAGGTCGCAATGCTCCCCCTGATGTTGATCGTTCATATCTTCCTTGGCTCTACCCTCGCAGGCACAGCCGTGATTGCTGTTCTGGTGATGGGATACACCACGGCCCTTCCAATCGTGCTGGCGGCGGTGGTGGGGTTTGTGGCGGCCTTTCCGGCCTCGTATCTGGTGGCGCGCAAGCTGGAGGGGTGACGCTCCGCCATCGCCTGCGAACCATACCGCCTGCGGTGCGACCGGGCACAAAAAAACCTGCCAAGATCGGATCCTGGCAGGTTTGAATGGTTTCTGTGGTGGGTGAGAGGGTTACTCTCGGTTCCCCAGCAGTTGCAGCAAGAACATGAACATGTTGATGAAGTCCAGATACAGGCTCAGCGCGCCCATGATTGCGGCTTTGCCCAACCACTCCTGATCGCCGGCATGTGCCATCTGCAGGTAAGTGTTCTTGATCTGCTGTGTGTCATAGGCGGTCAGGCCAGCGAAAATCAGAACGCCGATGACCGAGATCGCAAAGGCCATGGCGGACGAGGCCAGGAAGATGTTGATCACCGATGCCGCGATCAGGCCGATAACGCCCATGATCAGGAAGGTGCCCATGCCCGACAGGTCTTTCTTGGTCGTGTAGCCGTAGATCGACAGGCCTGCGAAAGCGATCGAGGTGATCAGGAAGACCTGAATGATCGACTGACCGGTGAAAGCGATGAAGATCCAGCTGATCGACAGGCCCATTACGGCGGCGAACGAGTAAAAAACCAGTTGTGCAGTCGCGGCCGACATGCGGTTGATCATGGCGCTGAAGCCAAACACAAAGGCCAGCGGTGCGAACATGATCACCCATTTCAGCGGCGAGACATAGATCGAGTGACCCAGCGCGGTCAGGTAGGTGTTCGCGTTCAGCTGCGCGACAGCGGCCGAAGGATCGGTAGTGATCGACAGACCCGAGATCGCCCAGGCCGCGAGGAAGGTGATGAGCATGCCCACGGACATCGTGCCGTAGACTTTGTTCATGTGGGCGCGCAGGCCCTCATCAATCTCGGCGGCGCGTGCGCCTGCGGCCGTCCGAATCGTATCGAATTGTGCCATATACAAGGTCTCCCTGAACGTATTTGTGTGCGACCTACGGATAAGGCCTACTTTCCTGCTGAATATCGGCAACTGCAGCGTGTGTTTCAAGGGTTTCTACTGCAAAACCGGCCAAAATACGCAAGAAAAAAGGCGACCTGCTGCCGCAGATCGCACCTTGATCAATAAACCTGAGTGTCAGGAGCATCTTTTCCAGAATTGAGGGGCATCCCAGATCGGGCGGCGAGCCTCGGCTTCGGCCTCAGAACGGGTGACACCGATGTCGTTCAGGGCGCGGGCGTCCAGCCGGGCCAGCTGTTGGCGTTGGCGTCGTATGGACATGGCGGACAGAAACCGTGGAAAAAGGGATTGTTTATGTTGGGGGCAGGGGCGGTTCAGAGCGATCGAGTTCATGGTCTATCCTTTCGTGTTTCAGATGGTTTAAATCGGTCTCATCAACTTCCTTGATTTATATGGTGGAATAGGGCACATTTTAAAAACGAATATTTTTGATTGGATGCATAAGGATTTGTGAACATGAGAAATCTGGATATCACCACATTGCGGTCCTTTGTGGCAGTGGCCGATCAGGGCGGCGTGACGCGGGCGGCGGGGTTTCTTCACCTGACGCAATCGGCGGTTTCCATGCAGCTGAAGCGTTTGGAAGAGCTTTTGGGCCTTGAATTGCTGGACAGAAGCGGGCGGACCATCGCACTGACGGCCTCGGGCGAGCAGTTGCTGGCCTATGCGCGCCGGATGATCGCTTTGAATGATGAGGTGATCTCGAAACTCACGGATCAAGCCTTTGAGGGTGAGGTGGTTCTGGGTGTCCCTCATGATATTGTCTATCCGGCGATCCCGCGTGTTCTACAACGGTTCAACGCCGATTTCCCGCGCGTGCGGGTGCAGTTGATCTCGTCTTATTCGCTACAGCTCAAGGATATGTTCAAGCGCGGGGAATGTGATCTGATCCTGACGACCGAGCCTTCGTCGGCTGACGGATCGGAAACCATTGCCGAACTGCCGCTGCGCTGGATCGGCGCGCCGGGTGGATCGGCATGGCGCAAGAACCCCGTGCCGATTGCATTGGGGCGGCGCTGCATGTTCCGCCCGCAGGTTATCGCCGCACTGGATGCCGCAGGTATCCCGTGGGAGCTTTCAGTCGAAACCGAGAACGATCGCACCATCGAAGCCACCGTCAGCGCCGATCTGGCGATTCACGCGATGCTGGACGGCACCGAGGCCGCGCATCTTGAAAAGATTGACTCGGGTGGTGCGCTGCCCGATCTGCCCGCACATATGATCAACCTTTATGGTGGAGAGCCGGGGCGCGATGCGATCATCGAGGCATTGGCGCAACTGGTGCGCAGGAATTTCCGAATGCTGGGCAGTGCGCCGTTGCGCGCCGTGGCAGGCTAGGGCGTAATCACGATCTTGCCGGTGGATTTGCGCTCTTTCAACAGGCGCAGACCGTGTTCAACCTCGTTCAAGGGCAGGGAGTGGCTGATATGGGGGGCAATCTTCCCTTCGGCATGCCACCGGAACAACGTCTGAAAGCTGTTGCGCACGATGTCGGGGCGGAAATTCAGGTAGCCGCCGATATAGAATCCGATCACCGTCAGGTTCTTGACCAGCAGGTGGTTGGCCGGGATTTGAGGGACTTCTCCGCCGGCGAAGCCGATTGGCAACAGACGGCCTTCGGGGTTGGTGGCGCGGAAAGCGGCTTTGAACACGTCGCCACCGATCGCGTCATAGACCACATCAGCGCCCCCTAGATCCTTGACACGGGTGCGCAGGTCTTCGGAGGCGTCTATCAGGTGATCTGCCCCGGCGGTTTGGGCAACCTCAAGCTTCTCTGCGCCGCGCGCTTGGGCAATCACCGTCGCGCCCATCAGTTTGCCGATTTCAACTGCTGTCAATCCGACGCCACCGGCGGCTCCGGTCACAAGCAGGGTTTCACCCGGCTGCAACCGGGCGCGATGATCCAGTGCCAGGTGGCTGGTGCCATAGGCGATCTGGATCGCTGCGGCCTCTTCAAAGCTGGTTCCATCCGGGATGGGAATGGCCCGATCCGCGTCGAACACTCCGAACTCGGCCAACCCGTCCTTGCCAGAGTAGACAGCGACACGATCACCCACCTTCAAGCCAGAGACTGCGGGCCCCAGTTCATCGACAACCCCGGCGATTTCCATGCCCAATGTGAACGGAGGGTTAGGCGTATCCTGATACGTGCCCTTTTGCATCAATAAATCGGCGAAGTTCAGGCCGCATGCTTTGATCGCGATCCTGATTTGTCCCTCGGCGGGGGCCGGCGCGACAATATCGACTAGACGCGCTTTTGAGCCATTCGACTCGATACGATATGCGAGCATTTCGCCTGACCTCTGGTTGTTGAGGGGAATAGGTCGACCTATCCACAAAATTGTCAATCGCTTTGCTGTGGTATTTGGGCGATGGGTCGCAGCCTTTTGGGGAGCTTTGGCCAGATGCACGATTCTGCACAACCGTAAACCAACGTACAAAGTTCCCAATTCAACCTGCTTGAAATAGAATTCAAAAGCGGCAATAGTGACCGCTAGTGCTGTATCGGGGGATCGCACATGTCTGGTTAGGGGATTCTTAAGGGGGAGTCCTCTAGCTTTCGTTTATGTGGACGGCGCGACATCCCGCGACAGAAGTGTGTGTAGTAGAGGAGAATACCAATGACTCATCACGTGGATGTCCATGTGGGCAAGCGTGTCCGACATCGCCGCTGGCTGATTGGCATGACCCAACAGCAGTTGGCGCAGCAAGTTGGTATCAAGTTTCAACAAATCCAGAAATATGAAACCGGGGCGAACCGAATCAGTGCTTCCCGCCTATGGGATATCGCTGATGCGCTGGACGTACCGGTCAGCTTTTTCTTTGAAGGTCTTGAAGATGGCCAGAAAGAAAAATCCGAAAAGAATGGGGTTCCCGCTGATCTGATGGGGGACAAGGAAGCCTTGGATTTGGTCCGCTCTTACTACGCGATTCCGGAAAACCAACGCCGCCGCCTGTTTGAACTGGCACGCGTTCTTAGCGACGTTGCCTGATCACCACGGCTTGACATCGGTCTGTGTTCGCAGCACCTGTGCTGCATGAGCCAGACCGACCTGACCGACCTTGAAGTTGCCGAAGAAATGGCTGACGCCGCGCGCGCAGCCATTCTTCCGTATTTCAGGCAAACTGATCTCGAAACCGATAACAAGCTGGCAGGCGGGTATGATCCCGTTACTGTGGCTGATCGCGCGGCGGAACAAGCTATGCGGTCGGTTTTGGCGCAGCGTCGGCCAGAAGATGGAATTCTTGGTGAAGAATACGGTCAGGTTGAGGGGTCTTCGGGCCGGACCTGGGTGCTTGATCCGATCGACGGCACCCGAGGGTTCGTCAGCGGTACACCAACCTGGGGTGTTCTGATCGCCCTGTCCACTCAAGATGGCCCGATCATGGGCGTGGTCGATCAGCCCTATATTGGTGAACGTTTTGTGGGCGGGCCAGGTATTGCGCAGTTGACCGGCCCCTTGGGTAAGACTTCGCTGAAAACACGTGGAACACAGGCACTAGAGCAGGCGACCCTATTCACCACCTTCCCTGAGGTCGGCACACTTGAGGATCGCGCAGGCTTTCAGGCTGTCGCCGAGCAGGTACAACTGACGCGCTATGGCATGGACTGCTATGCCTACGCTTTACTTGCGGCAGGTCAGGCCGATCTGGTGATCGAGGCCGGGTTGAACTCCTATGACATTCAGGCGCCGATTGCCGTGATAGAAGCCGCAGGCGGTATCGTCACCGATTGGCAGGGTGGCCCGGCCCACAACGGCGGAAGGGCCTTGGCCGCCGCCAACGCGGAAATCCACGCCGCGGCTTTGGAGATCCTGCGAAACTATTGAATGTCATTGCCGCATTGGCCGCGCATGGGTAAACTGGCCCGAGCCGGTTCTTGCGCCCGTTTTCCGCTGGCTAGTGCACTCCTTGCTTGAGACGGGCAGAAGCAGGAGCGTGAAATGCCCGAGATACTGATCAAAAATGCCGACATCATCCTGACAATGGATGATGATCGCCAGGAACTGCACGGCGCGGATATCCTGATCCGGGACGGCCAGATCGCCAATGTCGGCCAGGGTCTGACGACAACCGGAGAACTCCACGATGCCTCCGGCTGTGTTGTGACACCGGGGTTGGTGAATACGCATCACCACCTCTACCAAACGCTGACACGGGCGGTTCCGGGCGGGCAGGACGCTTTGCTGTTCGGCTGGTTGCAGACGCTCTACCCGATCTGGGCAGGGTTCGGACCGGATGAGATGTTCACTTCGGCGCAGATTGGGCTGGCCGAGCTTGCCTTGTCGGGCTGCACACTCAGTTCCGATCACCTGTACCTCTACCCGAACGGAGCGCGGCTTGAAGACACGATTGCCGCCGCCTCGGAATTGGGGATGCGCTTTCACCCCACACGCGGCGCGATGAGTATCGGCGAAAGTGACGGAGGCCTGCCGCCCGACAGTCTGGTTGAGCGTGAGCAGGACATTCTCAACGATATGATCCGCGTGGTGGATGCGTTTCACGATCCTTCTGATGGCTCAATGTGCCGGGTGGGTCTGGCCCCCTGTTCGCCCTTTTCCGTAAGCCGTGACCTGATGCGAGACGCAGCACTTTTGGCGCGCGACAAGGGGGTGATGCTGCATACCCATCTGGCCGAGAATGATGAAGATATCGCCTATTCCGAAGCCCAATTCGGCTGTCGCCCTGGCCAATATGCCGAAGAACTGGGCTGGACCGGAGCAGATGTCTGGCATGCCCATTGCGTCAAACTGGACGGGGCAGAGATTGACCTGTTCGCCAAAACAGGAACCGGCGTGGCCCATTGTCCTTGCTCAAATTGTCGCCTCGGGTCTGGCATTGCGCCAGTGAGGGCCATGCGGGATCAGGGGGTAAAGGTCGGTCTGGGCGCGGACGGATCGGCCAGCAATGACAACGGCAACCTGATGCTCGAGGCGCGGCAAGCCATGTTGCTGCAACGCGTCGTGAATGGCGCAGATGCCATGTCCGCCCGCGAAGCGCTTGAGATCGCAACACGGGGTGGAGCCGACGTGCTTGGACGGCCCGATTGCGGGCGGCTGATGCCGGGTAAACGGGCCGATATTGCCGTCTGGGATACAAGCACAAGCCTCGAAAGTGCGGGCAGCTGGGACCCGGCGGCCTTGCTTCTAGCGGGACCAATGCAGGTCAAACATCTGTTCGTCGAAGGCCGCCAGATCGTGCGCGACAGGCAAATCACGACAATTGACCTGCCGCGCGTCATCGAGACCCAAAACCGTCTGGCCCACGCGCTTGCCCAATAGCGGGATCCGCTCTTCATCTGGCTAAAAGTACCTCCGCCGGAGGCATACGCCGAAGGCGTATTCAACGCGCGACCTGCGCCCCTCCGATCCAGACATCGGCAATGGCGCGGTCGTCTCCCATCATGATGGTTGGGAACACCGCCTCCCACAGATCATCCGCATGAGCCTCGCGCTGAGAGATAGCCGGGGTCGAGGCGAGGTCGATCACCACAAGATCGGCCTCCATCCCGGGGGCAACATTCCCGATACAGTCGTCCATCCGCAGCGTTTGCGCCGATCCGATTGTACCGAGCCACAGCAATTGCGCCGGGTGCAGCGGGCGACCGCGAAGCTGGCCGATCTCATAAGCGGCGGCCATGGTGCGCAGCATCGAAAAGCTGGACCCGCCACCGGTATCGGTAGCCAGACCAACGCGGTGGCCGTCTCGGATCAACCCATTCATATCGAACAGGCCTGATCCAATGAAAGTGTTCGAGGTCGGGCAATGTACCAGGCCGGCGTCCACCTCGCGCAGCCGATCCCGCTCGCGGTCTTCCAAATGGATGACGTGACCATAAAGGCCGTTCTGACCCAGCAGGCCGAATTTTTCATAGGTATCCAGATAGTCGCGCGCATCCGGGAACAGGGACCGGACCCATTCGATCTCATCGGTTTGCTCGCTCAGATGGGTTTGCATCAGGCAATGCGGATGCTCGGCCCAGAGCGCGCCCATCGCCTCAAGCTGTTCCGGTGTTGAGGTCGGGGAAAACCGGGGCGTGATCGCATATGACAGACGATCCACACGGTGCCATTTCTCCAACAGGGCCTGAGACTGATCATAGGCCGTTTGCGCCGTGTCCCGCAGCCCTTCGGGTGCGTTGCGGTCCATGCAGGTTTTGCCTGCAACAACCCGTTGGCCGCGCTGTTGGGCGACCGAGAAAAAGGCATCGACGCTTTCAGGGTGAATCGTGCAGAAACTGCACATGGTCGTCGTTCCATGCGCGGTTGTCAGGTCAAGGTAACGGTTGGCGATTTCGGTGGCGTAGTCGATATCGCTGAACTTCATCTCTTCGGGGAAGGTATAGGTGTTCAGCCAGTCGATCAGCCGTTTGCCCCAGCTCGCGATCATGGCGGTCTGCGGAAAATGCACATGCGGGTCGACGAACCCGGCCATGATCAGGTGCTTGCCGTAGTCTGCAACCCCGGCATCCGGATGCGCAGCACGCAAGCGATCCAGCGCGCCGACGGCCTGAACGCGCCCATCCTCGATCACGACCGCCTCGTCGAGCTTGGTTGCATCCGTTGGTTCACCCTCAAAGGGTGAGCCGTCAAAACTCAGAACGCGCCCTTTCAAAAGCGTCTTTTGCGCCATTCGCCCTGTTCCCTAGCTGTTTGAGCCCGTTCAACAGCATATGCGTGCGAAAGATGAGGGTAAATCGGCGCATTGTCATTGTTTTCCGGTAGCTGCTTCTTCTAATTAGGGGCCAATGGCATGAACAAGAACGGGAGCAGCACATGACCACAGGCATTGATGATCCCGTAGCCGACTCTGCTGACGAAGACGTTTACGCGCTGGACCGTCGCATGGTTGCGGCAATCCTGTTTGCCGTTGACGTGGATGATCGCGCCAAGCTGGTCGAGTTGATGGAGCCGCTGCACGCAGCCGACATCGCCGACCTTCTTGAGCAGATAAATCCCTATGACCGTGCCCGCCTGATCCGTCTCTATGACAAGGAATTCGACGGCGACATCCTGTCGGAACTGGATGAGGCCGTCCGGGAAGAGATCATCGGCGTTCTGAACCCGGACGTTCTGGCCGAAGCGGTACGGGACATGGACAGCGACGATGTCGTTGACCTGCTGGAGGATCTTGAAGAGCCGCAACAGGAAACGATTCTGGACGCGCTCGAGGATTCCGAGCGTGTCGCGGCAGAGCAGGCCCTCGCGTATCCCGAGAACTCGGCCGGTCGTTTGATGCAGCGTGAGGTCGTGATGGCGCCCGAGCATTGGACCGTGGGGCAGGCCATTGATTTCATGCGCGCCAATGATGACCTGCCGGAACAGTTCTATCATGTCGTGCTGGTTGATCCCCGTCTGAAGCCGGTGACGCAGGTCACTTTGGGCAAGTTGATGGCCGCCCGGCGCGAGGTGCCGCTGCAGGATCTGGCGGAAGAGGAATTCCACATCATCCCCGTCGATCAGGACGAAGAGGATGTGGCCTATGCCTTCAACCAGTACCACCTGATCTCGGCCCCCGTCGTCGACGCGGATGGCCGCCTGGTCGGTGTCATCACGATCGACGACGCCATGGTGGTGCTGGACGAAGAACATGAGGAAGACATTCTGCGTCTGGCGGGGGTGAGTGACGAAAGCTCGATCTCGGACAGTGTCGCCGCGACCAGTCGCCGCCGTTTGCCGTGGCTTGCGGTGAACCTGTGTACGGCAATCTGTGCCTCGCTGGTGATTTCGCAATTCGAGGCCGCGATTGACCAGCTGGTGGCGCTTGCGATCCTGATGCCGATTGTGGCTTCGATGGGCGGCAATGCGGGGACGCAATCGCTGACAGTTGCGGTGCGGGCATTGGCAACGCGCGACCTGACCGCATCGAACGTCATGCGCGTGATCCGACGAGAGCTGTTGGTCGGCATGCTGAACGGGTTTTGTTTTGCGATCGTTCTGGGGGCGGTCGGGATGCTTTGGTTCGATTCACCTCTGCTTGGGGTCGTGATTGGGGCGGCTTTGGTCGTGAACATGATCATCGCGGGCTTTGCAGGTACGGTAGTACCGGTTGTGCTGGACCGAATGGGCATCGACCCGGCGCTGGCGTCGGGGACGTTTGTGACCACCACAACGGATGTCATGGGCTTCTTCATCTTCTTGGGACTTGCCAGCGTGGTGCTTCTGTGACCGATCTGACTGAAATCAAAGCGATGGCGCGCAAGGCCGCGTTCGCCCGTCGCAAAGCGGCGTTTGACGCAACTGTGCCGGGGGCTGCGGGCCGTTTGTCCGAGATTTTGGCAGGCCACCGTGGCGTGCCCATGTCAGGCTATATGCCAATCCGGACCGAGATCGACCCGCTGCCCGCAATGGCCGAGGCCGCAGCCCATGGCCCCGTCGGCGTGCCGGTGATTCAAGCGGCGGGTCAGCCGCTGAAATTCTCGCACTGGACGCCTGAGGGCAGTTTGAAGGACGGGCCGTTCGGGGCAAAAGTGCCCGAAGTTGACAACTACTTCGACCCTGAAATCCTGATTGTTCCTCTGGTGGCGTTTGACGCCAAGGGCGGTCGTCTGGGATATGGCGGCGGGTTCTACGACCGCACCTTGGAAGGGCTACGCGCCAAACGCCCAACTCTGGCCATTGGCTTTGCGTTCGACGCGCAAGAGGCCGACGGGCTGCCTTTGGAACCCACCGACCAGCCTCTGGATATGGTTGTCACGGAAAGCCGTGTTCTGACGTTCTAAGGCTGCTTCGCTAGATCGAGTGATTCTCGCGGAAATACTCCCAGGCATCCACCTCGCGCCCGCTGGGCAATGTGCAAATACCTGTCTGCCCGTCAGCACCGTCGCGGATTTCATATTTGCCACCGCTTTCCACGCAAAACGTGGCCGCAGGGTTGGCAATTTGCGTGCTGGAATCGCTCGTTGTTGCCTGATCGCAAGCGGCAAGCGCAGCGAGGCCAAGGGCAGACAATAGAATACGCGACATCAAGTTTCTCCGATCTAAAGGGGTTTGACGGTTTACTACGGCAGCATAACCACTTGTGCTTGGCGTTGACCAGACTTACGACCAATAGGATGAGGATACTTTTTCTGGGTGACGTCATGGGCCGCGCGGGACGCACGGCCATCCAACAGCATCTGCCGCGTCTGCGCGATGAATGGCGGTTGGATTTTGTTGTGGTCAATGGCGAGAACGCCTCGAACGGGATGGGGCTTTCTGGCGATCATGCCAAGCTGCTTCTGGATTCGGGCGCGGATTGCGTGACGCTGGGCGACCACGCTTTCGACCAGAAAGACATGCTGCAATACATCGAGAAGGAGTCGCGCATCGTGCGCCCGGTGAACTTTGCCAAAGGCGCACCGGGGCGGGGCCATCGCCTTTTCAACGCACCCGGAGGGCGAAAGGTTCTGGTGGTTCAGGTCCTGGGCCAGGTTTTCATGAAACGACCCTTTGATGATCCGTTCTCGGCGGTTGAACCGATCCTGAAATCCCACCCACGTGGCGGACAGGCCAATGCCATCATCGTTGATATGCATTGTGAGGCGACATCCGAGAAAATGGCGATGGGCCACTATTGCGACAAGCGCGCCAGCCTTGTGGTCGGCACGCATACGCATGTACCTACGGCGGATTCTCAGATCCTGCCCGGCGGCACCGCTTATCTGACGGATGCGGGGATGTGCGGCGACTATGACTCGGTCATCGGCATGGACAAGGTTGAGCCGATGCGCCGGTTTATCACCGGTATGCCGAAGGCGCGTTTTACCCCGGCCAATGGCGAGGCAACCCTGAGCGGAGTGTTCGTTGAGACCAATGATCAGGATGGCAGCGCAAAATCAGTGCGTATGGTGCGCGTGGGCGGACGGTTGGAGCAGGCCGGGCCGTAAATGCTTGCCCTGACCCGCGCAATGCGGGACACTGAGTGACAGGCGCTTGGGCCTGGGGTTCGGACTGAAAACCACGAATGCAATTCCTCTCACTGACAGACACAGGTAGCGCGATACTGGCGCTTTTGGTGGTCGCAGGCATGTTCGTGATGTTCCTGCGTGAGGTCTACCCGACCGAGGTCGTGGCCATCGGCGGCGTCGCACTGATGCTGGTGACGGGCATTTTGCCGTATCAAAGCGCGCTGGCCGTGTTGTCGAACCCCGCACCTTGGACGATTGCCGCGATGTTCATCATCATGGGGGCCTTGGTGCGGACCGGAGCGCTGGATGCGTTCACTTCAACGGCCCAAAAGCAGGCACAAGTGAACCCGCGCATAGCGATTGCCTTGCTGATGGGATTTGTGGTGGTGGCCTCGGCCGTTGTGTCGAACACGCCGGTGGTTGTTGTGATGATCCCGGTTTTTGTTCAGATCGCCCGCACGCTGAATGTGCCTGCGTCGAAGCTGCTGATCCCGCTCAGCTATGCCGCCATTCTGGGCGGTACGCTGACCCTGATCGGGACCTCGACCAACCTGCTGGTGGATGGTGTGGCGCGGGCGCAGGGCATGCAGGCGTTCACGATTTTCGAAGTCACGCCTCTGGGCATCGTGCTGGTGATCTATGGCATGGTCTACTTGCGCTTTATCGCGCCGCGCCTGTTGCCGGAACGGGACAGCATGGCCTCGATGCTGAGCGACCGGTCCAAGATGAAGTTCTTTACTGAGGCCGTCATTCCCCCGGAAAGCAACTTGATCGGGCGTGAGGTTACCGGCGTGCAGCTGTTCAAGCGTCCCGGCGTGCGTCTGATCGACGTTCTGCGCGGCGACGATTCCTTGCGGCGCAACCTCAAGGGGGTGACGCTGAATGTCGGCGACCGGGTGGTTCTGCGCACCGAAATGGCAGAACTTCTTAGCTTGCAGAGCAACAAGGAACTCAAGCGGGTCGATCAGGTCTCGGCTGTCGAGACCAAAACGGTCGAGGTGCTGATCACTCCGGGCTGTCGTATGGTGGGGCGGGCGCTGGGCACGATGCGTCTACGCCGCCGCTATGGCGTTTACGTGCTGGCCGTGCATCGGCGGAACCAGAATATCGGTTTGCAGCTCGATGAACTTGTCGTGCGGGTGGGGGATACTCTGCTGCTCGAAGGGTCTCCGGCTGACATTCAGAAGCTGGCGGCTGATATGGATATGGTTGATGTCACGCAACCGTCTGCGCGGGCCTTCCGCCGAAGTCACGCACCGATTGCGATAGGCTCTCTGGTCGGGATCGTGGTTCTGGCGGCGCTGGGGGTTGCACCGATCCTGCTGCTGTCCATCCTAGCCGTCGCTGCTGTCCTTCTGACGCGCTGCATCGACGCGGATGAGGCGTTTTCTTTTGTCGAGGGCCGGCTGCTGGCTCTGATCTTTGCCATGTTGGCCATCGGGGCCGCCTTGGACGCGTCTGGTGCAGTGTCCCTGATTGTCGAAGCCGTCGCACCGTCGCTGAGTGTTTTGCCACCGTTCCTGATCATCTGGGCGATGTATCTGCTGACCTCGGTTCTGACCGAGCTGGTCTCAAACAACGCGGTCGCCGTGGTTGTCACGCCGATTGCGATCGGTCTGGCGCAGGCGGTGGGGATCGACCCGCGTCCCCTTGTGGTTGCCGTCATGGTCGCGGCTTCAGCCTCGTTCGCAACGCCGATCGGGTATCAGACCAACATGATGGTATATGGCCCCGGCGGCTATCGGTTCACGGATTTCATGAAGGTGGGTATTCCGCTGAACCTGACAGTTGGGCTGTTGGCGTCACTCCTTATTCCGCTGTTCTGGCCGCTGTAAGATCGGCACGGACCCGCCGTCATTTCGCGGGGCCTCTTGCAAATCCTGGCCGATACACAAAGCTTTATGAATGTATTTTGCGAAAAGAGGATTGGATCATGCCTGCAAAAGGAACCGCAGTTGCCACAATCGCCTGCGCGATGCTGGCGAGTACTGGCACTGCTGGAACAGTAAACGGCACGGCCAGCTATCGCGAAAGGATCGCCGTTCCGCCCGATGCAACCCTGTTTGTTGAGCTTCAGGATGTTTCGCTTGCCGATGCGCCAGCCGTGACGCTGGCGGCGCAGCGCTACGCTCTGACAGCCGTTCCTGCACCCTTCAAGCTTGGCTATGATGACGCCCTGATCAAGGACGGGCACCGCTACTCCGTGAGGGCGGCGATTACTCAGGGGCAAAAGCTGCTGTTCACAACGGATACGGCCTATCCGGTAATCTCGGATGAGGCCGGGAATTCCGTCGATCTGATGCTCGTGCAAGTTCAGGCACAGGGGACGGCCATGCTTGAGAATTCGGAATGGATCGCCGCATCGCTAAACGGTGAGCCGATCGAAACGGAAAGGCGGCCGGAACTGATCTTTGGCCAAGGCGGTGCGTTCTCGGGCACAGGCGGATGCAACCGGTTTACTGGTCAGGCCGAGATCTCAGGCAATCGGATCGAATTGCCTGACAATATGGCGGCGACCCTCATGGCTTGCCCGCCACCTTTGGACGAGATCGAACGCGCCTTCCTGAAAACACTGCAAAGCGTCACCACCTTCGCCATACAAGGCGACGCGCTGGCCCTATTGGATGCCGCAGGCGAACCCGTCATCAAACTGGTACGCAAGCAATAGTGCGTCAGGCCACAGCGCGGGATCGCCCTGCGTTGCGGCCCGAGAAGATGCAACCGCCAAGAAAGGTGCCCTCAAGCGCGTTGTAGCCATGATACCCCCCGCCGCCGAAACCAGCAACCTCGCCGGCGGCAAACAGGCCGGGCACCACTTGCCCGTCCGCTCCGATCATCTGACTGTCCAGATTGGTCTGCAACCCGCCAAGTGTCTTGCGGGTCAGCACGTGCAGCTTGACCGCAATCAACGGGCCGTTTGAGGGGTCGAGGAACCTGTGCGGCTTGGCCGTCCGGATCAGCTTGTCTCCGCGATAGTTGCGTGCCGCCAGAATTGCCATCATCTGGGCGTCTTTCGAGAACGGATTGTCGACCTGAGAATCCCGTGCCTCGATCTGCGCCCTCAGATGAGCTTCATCAATCAGACCCCCGCCCAACTGGTTCATCCCACTGACCAGCTCGGTCAGAGTGTTGGCGACGATGAAATCCTCGCCCTTTTCCTTGAATGCCTCAACGGGGGCGGTGGCCTTGCTGCCCGAAAGGATGCGCTGGCGGATCACTTCTTTCCAACTGCCCGAGGTGAAATCGGGGTTCTGTTCCGACCCCGAAAGGGCGAATTCCTTTTTGATGATCTTCTGGGTCAGAACGAACCAGCTGTACTCGTGTCCTGTTTTCAGAATTTCGTGCAGCGTCCCCAGCGTGTCGAACCCCGGCAGGCAGGGCGGTTGCAGCCGATTACCCTTGGCATCGAACCACATCGAGCTTGGACCGGGCAGGATACGAATCCCGTGCGAGGGCCAGATCGGATCCCAGTTTCGCACGCCTTCGGTGTAGTGCCACATGCGGTCTCCATTGATCACATGGCCGCCCGCCTTTTCGCTGATCGGGATCATGCGCCCGTCAACGTGAAACGGAACACCCGCAACCATGTCTTGCGGAGGCTCGCCCAGACGGTCGCGGGGCCAGTTCTTGCGGACCATCTCAAAATTCCCGCCGATCCCGCCCGAGGTGACGATGACCGAAGGGGCATAATATTCAAACTCGCCCAGCTCTTCGCGGTTGGTTTTGGCGCCGCGTTGGGCCGTATCCTCGGCCAAAACTTCGCCCGAGACACCTTTGGCGCAGCCGTTTTGCATGATGATGTGGCTGACCTGATGGCGGAATTTCAGCTGGATCAGCCCAGCACTTACATGCTCTTTCACGCGGCGGATGAAATGTTCCAGCACGCCTGGACCGGTGCCCCAAGTGATGTGAAACCGCGGGACCGAGTTGCCATGCCCGTCCGCGTAGGAGCCTCCGCGCTCGGCCCAACCAACCACCGGGAACCAGCGCAGACCCATGTCATGCAGCCAAGGACGCATTTCCCCTGCGGCGAACTCGACATAGGCTTCGGCCCATTTCCGGGGCCACAGATCGTCGTCGCGATCAAACTGCGCGCTGCCCATCCAATCCCGCAAGGCCAGGTCATGGCTGTCCTTGATGCCCATCCGGCGCTGCTCGGGCGTGTCGACCATGAACAGGCCGCCGAGGCTCCAGAACGCTTGTCCGCCCAGAAAGCTCTGGGGCTCCTGATCCACAACGATCACCGTCTTGCCCCGGTCGCCCAGCTCGGCCGCAGCCGCCAGCCCGGCCAGTCCGCCTCCGACGACGATCGCATCTGCCGTGTTGTTGGCCATGTCAGGTCCTTTCAGCGGTTGCGAAACCAAATGAGGAAGGGGAATACAACGACATACATAGTGACCCCATAGACCGCCGAGGGCAAAGCCAGAGTGCTGAACCCGGTCTCGGTTCCCGTGATCAATGCCGCCAAGGTCAGCCCGAGGGTCGAGTTCTGGATGCCGGTGTCAATCGAGATGCTTTTGCACTCGGCCCAGGACAGGTTCGCGGCGCGCGAGACGCCCAGACCGATCAGAAGCAGGGCGATATTCAGAGACACCAACCCGGTGCCCATGATGCCGAGATTCTCGACAAAGAGCTGCCAGTTCCCGGCCACGGCGGCGATGACGATCAACAGGAACAGAGCGCCAGCCAGTTTGGACAACCCGCCCTCGATGCGGTTCGCAAATCCCGTTGCAAACCTGCGAACCGTGATGCCGATGGCGACGGGCAGGGTCGTGATCAGGAACATTGCAACCGCCAGCCCGGTGATCGACACTTCGGGCGCGTCCTCGCCCATGAAATGCGCGATGGTCCAGGCGGCCAGGATCGGCACAGTCAGGATCGACAGGATGCTGATCACCGCCGTCAGGCTAACCGAAAGCGCCACATCGCCCTTGGCAAATTTTGTTAGGATGTTGCTGGTAACACCACCCGGACAAAAGCTGAGCAGCATGAAACCGACGGCAATCTCTGGCGGCAGGTCAAGGAATTTGACCGTTGCAAACGCGGCGATTGGCAACAGAACGACCTGACAAAGCGCGCCGATTGCAAACGGGTATTTGCGGGTCAGGACACGCCGGAAATCAGCGATCTCAAGCCCGATACCCAAAGACAGCATGATGATGGCCAGCGAAACAGGCAAGCCGACATTGATTAGAAAATCCAAGAACAACTCCTCCCAAAGTCGTTTGAGTGCAGACTAAGCGAGGGGGAAACCCACAGGCAACCACGTCGTTAGGTCATTTGTAGCGTTCGACGAACCGGCGTAGGATTTCGCCCGGCTGTGTGACGTCAGCAGCATTGCAGATATCGATCAGGCGTTGCGCGTCCTCGGGCGGGAAATAGCCGTGATGCTTGTAGATGTTGATGCGCTGTTCAAAATCTTTGGCGTCGGCTTCCGGATGAAACTGGGTGGCATATACGTTTTGTCCCCAGCGGATCATCTGAAACGGGCAGGGGTCCGAGGCGACAAGATGCACGCATCCATCGGGCAGGGTCTGGACTGCCTCTTTGTGACCCACAAACGCGTCGAACTTGGGTGTGAGACCAGCAGTCAAAGGGTCTGATGTGCCGTCCTCAGTCAGGCGGCAGGCCGAGGGGCCAACCGGTTCGCCGAACTTGGCTTTGCTGACGTCGCCACCCAAATGCGCGGCCAGAACGCCTAGGCCATAGCAGCAACCCATGAAGGGATGATCCTGTGCGGTGATCTGAGGCATCAGCCCCATAACCGCGTTTTCGATCTTTGCGTCCAAATCGGATTTCGTTGCTGGATCGTCGCTGACGCAGCCAGGGCCTCCGCCAACGATCACGCCCGCGTAGTCGGCGACATTCAAGCCTTCGGGCAGATCCTCGCAATCCAGTCGGATGCGGTGGGTTTGCTCGGGGGTCAGGCCGGTTTTGTCCAAAATCGAGGCATATTCGGCGTCCGATGCATCAGCTTCGGGGCGCAATTGAAGGATCAGAAAGCGTTTCATAGTCGGGCTTTACCTGTCAAAGCGGCCAGAAGACAAGGATAGAGGGGATTGAGACCGCTATGATCAGGATTTCAAGCGGCAGACCCATGCGCCAATAGTCACCGAACCGGTACCCTCCGGGGCCCAGAACCAGCGTGTTGTTCTTGTGCCCGATCGGCGTGAGGAACGCGGCCGAGGCCGCAACGGCCACCGTCATCAGGAACGGATCGGGCGAGACCTCTAGCGTGCGGGCCATCTGGATGCCAACGGGGGCGGCGACGATGGCCGTGGCCGTGTTGTTCAGCACGTCCGAAAGGGTCATCGTCACGACCATCAGAACGGTCAGGATGGCCCAGGCGGGCAGGCCATTGGTCAGCTGGATCAGGGCATTGGCGATCAATTCGGTGCCGCCTGAGGTCTCTAGCGCGCTGCCCAGCGGGATCATAGACCCCAACAGCACCACGACGGGCCATTCGATATGGTTGTAGATGTCACTGATCGGCATGATCTTGGTCAGAACATAGGCCACCACGACAAACCCCAACGCTATGGGCAGGTAGATCAACCCGATGCTTGCGGCCAGAACCGCGGCAGCGAACAAACCGATGGCAAGCCACGCCTTGTCGTTGGCCGTTACGTTCAGGCCTCGCTGCGCCAGTGGCAGACAACCCAGCCATTCTGTCACGTCGGCACCCCGGTCGCGAGGGCAGAGCAGAAGCAGGATGTCGCCGGCCTCCACCTCGGTTTTGCGGACCTGTTCAGTAATGCGGCGACCCTGGCGCGAAATACCCATCAGAACTGTGCTTTGTCGCCACGCAAGACCCAGCCCCTGCGCGGTACGGCCGGTGATGCGCGCGCTTTCTGTGGCGACAACTTCGATCACCTCAAGCCCGTCACCTTCGGCGGTCAGTACCTCTTGCCGGCGGGTGTCTGAGAAATCCAGCTTGAGCGCCGCGCGGAACTCATCCAACGCTTCGGGTCGCGCCTCCAGCACCAGCGCGTCGCCCTCCTTCAGCGTTGCGTGCGCGGAACGACCATAGCGCCGTTTGCCGTCGCGGATCAGGCCGAGGATTGCCACGTCGGACTTTTCGGCATCCTCGTACAGCTCGCTGACGCGCTTGCCGATATGGGGCGACTCAGGCGGCAGGGTGAGTTCAGCGATATACTCGGCCAGTGACTCGGAGGCTTCTTCCTGCGTGCCTCGGTTCGGGATCAGACGCCAGCCGACCAGCGAGACGAATGCCAGCCCGGCGATGGCCGCGATTCCGCCAACGGGGGCGAAGTCGAACATCTTGAACGGCTCGCCCAAGGTCTCGGCCCGGATTGAGGCGATGATGATATTGGGCGGCGTCCCGATCAGGGTCGCCATGCCCCCCAGTATCGTCGCAAAGCTGAGCGGCATGAGCGTCAACCCCACCGCACGCCCCGCTTTGCGCGCGGTCTGAATATCGACCGGCATCAGCAGCGCCAATGCGGCCACGTTGTTCATAAAGGCCGACAGAACCGCGCCAATCCCGCCCATCAGTGCGATATGGGCGCCAAGCCCGCGCGAGGCATCCACCAGCGTGCGCGTGATCAGGAACACAGCCCCTGACCGGACCAGCCCGGCCGAGACCACCAGTACCAGCGCAACGATGATCGTCGCGGGGTGCCCGAACCCGGCAAAGGCGTTGTCGACCGGCACAACGCCCAATACCACGCCCACCATCAGCGCCGTGAAGGCCACAAGGTCATACCGGAAACGCCCCCAAAGGAGCATGCCAAAGACTGAAATGAAAAGTGCAAACAGAATGATTTGGTCGGTCGTCATGCGGTCACCTTACCGTCAGATGAGCGTCTCGCAAGCCGCTCTCTTGATCCTTTGCCCTGCAAACGTCTATATGAGCGCCGAATACGCAAACATGATGACGAGGACGCACCATGGCAGGCCACTCCAAATGGGCCAATATCCAGCACCGCAAGGGACGTCAGGACGCCGCGCGGTCCAAACTGTTTTCCAAGCTGTCGAAAGAGATCACCGTTGCCGCCAAGATGGGCGACCCTGATCCCGACAAGAACCCGCGCCTGCGTCTGGCGGTGAAAGAGGCCAAGTCGAACTCGGTCCCCAAGGACGTGATCGACCGCGCGATCAAGAAATCGCAGGCAGGTGACGGCGACGATTACGAAGAGATCCGGTACGAGGGCTACGGCCCCAACGGTGTGGCCGTGATTGTCGAGACGATGACGGACAACCGCAACAGGACGGCCTCGACCGTGCGTTCGACCTTTTCCAAGAACGGTGGAAATCTGGGCGAGACCGGCTCGGTCGGGTTTATGTTCGACCGCAAGGGTGAGGTGATCTATCAGGCGGATGCAGGTGATGCCGATGCCATCTTTGAAGCCGCGATCGAGGCTGGTGCCGAGGATGTCGAAAGCTCGGAAGAAGGTCACATCATCTGGTGCGCCGATTCCGACCTGAACGACGTATCGAATGCGCTGGAAGAGGCGCTTGGCGAATCCGAATCCACCAAGCTGATCTGGAAGCCCACCACGACAACTGAGCTGGGTCTGGAAGACATGCAGAAGCTGATGAAGCTGGTCGATGCGCTGGAAGATGATGATGACGTGCAGCGCGTCACAACCAATTTCGAAGCTACTGACGAGGTCATGGCGCAGCTTTGATCGCGCTTGGGATCAGATACCCAAAAGCCCGGCCCGTGCGGTCGGGCTTTTTTGTTTTGGCATCCGACGTGCTGCTTGGTTGACCCGGCCCAAGTGCATGGTCTTTGATACGAAGGCGAAGAACAAGAAGGGCTGGCCGTGGCGTCAGCGTGAAAAATGGCGCAAAACCCATCAGATCTGGCAAAACGCAATGTCCCGGTTTTGGCCGGGCAGAGCATTCTGTCTCAGGTCGCTTGGACATTGGGAAGCCCGTCGGTGGTTTTGCCGTTTCTTGCGGTCTCATTCGAGCTGCCAATGTTCATCGCGGGGGCGTTGGTTTCGGTTCGGATGGTTGGCAGCATGATCGCGGATTTCTTTCTGGCGCGTTCGATTGCCGCGCGGCCCAAGAAGAAACGCGGAATCGCGATGACCGAGATCGCAATCGGAACCTGTCTTCTGGTCGCAATGGGGGTCGCGGCCACAGGTATCGTGCCACTGATCGCCATTGCCTTCATTGCAGTCTTTTTCCTGATCGGTCTGTTCGATGAGGTGCAGAACCTCATGTTAACCGATCTGCTGGGCGATCACGTGCATTCGAAATCCCGAATGATGATGCAGTATTTGCAATTGGGGGCAGGGGGGCTGGGTGCCATTGGTTTGGCGCTTTTGTTGCACGAACTCACCAGGGACAATCCACCATTTTCACGCCATTCGGCTGTCATCGCCGTGTCTGCCACGTTTTTTGTCCTGTCTGCCCTGTCGATTCTTGCGATGTTTGAAATCAGCAAGGCCAACAGCCCGGAAGGCAATGAACCCAAGCATTTGGGCCTGTCGTTGAAAGCCAATATCAAGTCCGTTTTTGACATGTTTGAACATGCATGGTTTCGCCGCTACCTGGTCATGCGTATGCCGCTTGTCGTGGTGTCCTTGTCGGTGCCGTTCTTCGCCCTGATTGCGGCCGAGGCGCATCACAGTTCGGCCAAGGGGCTGACCGCAATGATTGTGTCTTCGGCGTCTGGCTATCTGGTCTCGGCCCCTCTTTGGCAGTTGGTGAACATGAAATCCCATCGTGCGGTCATGGTCGCAGGGACACTGATGGTGGCAACTACAGGGATCGTCCTTCTGGCGTTTCACTATCTGGGCATCGACCACGAAGTTCACCTGCACGCCATTGCGCTGTTCATCGTAACGGTTGCCGTCACGGGGATCAGCAGCGCGCGCAAGCTTTATTTTCTGGACGTCGCCCCGAAAGCGCAGCGGGTTCAGGGCTCCGCCGCGATCAAAAGCATTGCGCGGCTGGCCGCAGTTGCCATGTCAGCCGCTTTGGCGGCGGTCGCCCATATGCATGAAGTTTCGCTTGCGGTTGCG
This sequence comes from Ruegeria sp. YTSC192, assembly GCF_059609705.1. Classification (NCBI taxonomy): domain Bacteria; kingdom Pseudomonadati; phylum Pseudomonadota; class Alphaproteobacteria; order Rhodobacterales; family Roseobacteraceae; genus Ruegeria; species Ruegeria sp. YTSC192. Next base: position 53,116 of record NZ_JBXWMG010000012.1, on the reverse strand, counting down.
TTCATTGTGCTTTGCAGTCTGATCGCAGCCGCCGCCTGTTATCTGGTCGTCTTGCCCAAGCCCGAGGGGGCCGATGCGCAGGGCACCTGATGTCGCGTTTGGACCAATCAGAAGAACGACGAAATCTCGTCCAGAGGTTTCTTCAGCTTGGCAACGGATGGGACAGTCGCGGCTTGTGACGGGTGGCCGACAGCGATGATCATCGTGGGTTTTTCCGAGGCCGGGCGCCCCAGCGCGCCGTTTAGGAACTTCATCGGGTTCGGCGTGTGCGTCAGTGTCGAAAGCCCGGCGTGATGCAACGCGGCCAACAAAAAGCCCGTTGCGATATTGACGCTTTCGGGGACGTAGTAGTTTTTGTACCGCGTGCCATCTTCGAACTCACCCCAGCGTTGGGCGAATACCACGAGCAGCCAGGGGGCAATGGTCAGGTGTTCTTTGACCGCGTTGGTCCCGATGGGCTCCAGCGCTTTGATCCACTCATCCCCGGCGCCGCCAGCATAGAAACGACGTTCTTCTTCTTCAGCCTCTTCACGGATGCGTTGTTTCAAAGCCGGGTCCGCGATGGCTGCAAAATGCCATGGCTGATGATTGGCCCCGGACGGCGCGGTGCCTGCGGTTCGCAAACAGGTCTCGATCACCTGGCGATCAACGGGGCGGTCGATGAAATCTCGAACAGTATGACGCTGGCGCATCTTGTCGTGGAAAGCCTGTGCAGCCTGCTGCATCTCGGCATCGTTCATCTCGCACCGGTCGGGCAAGGGGATCGGATCATAGCTGAGCACATCGCGTGAGAACATCGTCTTACTCCGGATTTTCGCCCTTTATCTGGTGGCCTGCGTCCGGGATCAAGGCCTTGGCAGCGGCGCGCTTTACGGCTTTGGTCAGCGGTGTCAGGGTCGATGACAGCACGCGACCGACCTGCCAGTTGAGCGGTACATCCAAAGGCGTGTCGGGCGCGATTTCACAAAGCCTGCCGTCCAGCAACGCTTCGCAAACCAGGGCTTCGGGGTTCATACCCCAACCCAATCCGGCAATAGCGGCGTCGACAAATCCGTGCGACGAGGGGATGAAATGTGATGGCGGCGACAATCGCTGCCCGGTTTGGGCCGACATCCAGACCCGTTGAAGGCTGTCCTTGCGGTTGAACACGAGGCATGGCGCTTGTGCCAGCGACCGCGCGGTCAGACCGTCATTGAACCAATGCGTGGTGAACTCCGGGCTGGCCGTCGCGAGATACCGCATCGCGCCAAGGGCATGGGTATCACATCCGGTGACGGGTTGCCCTCCGACGGTGATTGCAGCGCTGACCTCACCCCGGCGCAGCCAGTCTGCTGAATGCTCCTGATCGTCGATCACCAGATCGAACAGCAAGTCCGGCACCTGCGTCATCACGTCGATGAACCATGCGGCCAGAACATCAGCCGGAAGGGCGATGCGCACCCGCGCCGGACCAGGGCCGCTCTCCAAGGTCAGGTCGCGTGCAAGTTGGGATTCCAGCAGCCCGATATCCTCGGCATGTTTGGCAATCCGCAGCCCGGCGGGCGTGGCCGTGCAAGGGGAACCGCGATTGATCAGGCTGGTGCCGATGCGATCCTCCAACGCTTTGATCCGCTGGGATATTGCCGAGGGCGTGACGGACAGCTCGGACGCAGCCGCGTCAAAGCTCCCGTGCCGCAGAATTGCGGCCAGTGCGTTCAGGTGATGTGGATCGATCAGCATTAGCCAGACTTAATTCTGTTCAGTATCTTTAATTTGATAGGCCGAGGCAAAGCCGCTAGTCAAACCTTCAAACGACAGGAGGTTTCATGTCTGCCCCCCTTATCGCTGGTTTTGTTCTTAGCTTCAGTCTGATTCTGGCCATTGGTGCGCAGAATGCGTTCATCCTACGGCAGGGTCTGCGGCGTGAGCATGTGTTTATCCTGTGCCTGACTTGTGCCGTATCAGACGCGATCCTGATTACCGCCGGGATCGCCGGGTTCGGAACGCTGGCACAGGCCGCGCCATGGTTCGAGACGGTGATGCGCTATGGCGGCGCCGCGTTCCTGACGTGGTACGGGTTGCGCAGCCTGTGGTCGGCCTGGCAGGGCGGCGCAGTGATGGAGTTGGGCGAGAGCCAACGCACAAGCCTGCGGTCGGCGATGCTGACCGTGCTGGCCTTCACCTGGCTGAACCCGCATGTCTATCTGGATACCGTGGTACTGATAGGCTCGATCTCGGCCCAGTATGAAGATCGGTTCAGCTTTGCCGTCGGGGCTGTGACCTCAAGCTTTGTTTTCTTTTTCACGCTGGGCTACGGGGCCAGGATACTATCGCCGTTTTTCGCACGCCCACGCGCATGGCAGGTGCTGGACGCTTTGATCGGGATTGTGATGCTGGGAATTGCGTGGAAGTTACTTGTCATGTGAAGGGTTGTTCTGCCGCTGAATTCGGTGTTCAACCGGGGACATGACAACAGCTTCCGCTTCTTCGCGCCCTGTTATGGGAATGTTTTGGATGTTCTCAGCGGGCCTGTCCTTTGTGGTCATGACGGCGCTGGTGAAATCGCTGGGCTCAACCATGGATCCGATACAGGCCGCGTTCTTGCGCTATGTCCTTGGGTTGGTGTTTCTGTTGCCTGCTTTGCGGTCGATCATGGCAACGCGTCTGAGCAAGCGCGATCTCTCACTATTCGGGCTAAGAGGGGTCATCCACGGGGTTGCCGTCATGCTGTGGTTCTACGCGATGACACGCATTCCTTTGGCCGAGGTGACGGCCATGAACTACATGACCCCGGTCTATGTCACGCTTGGAGCGGCCCTGTTTCTGGGTGAGAAGCTGGCCTTTCGCCGATTGGCCGCCATTCTGGTCGCCCTGATCGGCGTGCTGATCATTCTACGCCCCGGCTTTCGCGAGGTCTCCAGTGGGCATCTCGCCATGCTGGGAACGGCGCTGACGTTGGGTGGTTCCTACCTGCTGGCCAAACTGCTGGTGCGGGATATCCCGCCCTCGGTTGTGGTGGCCCATCTGTCAATCTGGGTGACGCTGGCCTTGATCCCCTTTGCAATCGCGGTCTGGTCGCCGCCCACTCTGCGGGACATCGGGGTGCTGTTTCTGGTCGCAAGCTTTGCAACCGCAGGGCATTACTTCATGACACTGGCGCTGCAGGCCGCCCCGGTCGCGGTGACGCAACCGGTCACCTTCCTGCAGCTTATCTGGGCGACGATTGTCGGAGCCTTGGTGTTCCACGAAAGCGTTGACATCTGGGTCGTAGCTGGCGGTACGCTGATCCTGACCGCCGTCAGCTTCATTTCCTGGCGCGAAGCGATGCTGAACAAGCGCGATGTGACGCCATCGGCTTTTGCACCCAAAGCATGAATACACCCGCCCGAAAACGAGATTGATTGACGAGTCAATAAAAAGCGCCTAGCGTCATCGGGAAGTCCTTTTGCCCAGGGGGGCGCGATGCCAAAAGTCGGAATGGAGCCTATACGCCGTGATGCGATCGTTCGTGCAACGATTGCCGAATTGGGCGTACAGAAATCTCTGGATGTGACCGTCAGCCAGATCGCCAAACGCGCGGGCATGTCCAGCGCGCTGGCGCACCATTATTTTGGCGGTAAGGATCAGATCTTTCTGGCCGCCATGCGGCAAATCCTGACGGATTTCGGTAAGGAAGCCCGGACCGAGCTGGCCGCCGCAGCCCCCGACCAAAGGGCGCAAGCCATCATCCGCGCCTGTTTTGCCCGTTCGTGTTTCACCCCGGACGTGATTGCGGCATGGATGACATTCTATGTCCTTGCGCAGACCAACAATGATGCGCTGCGGCTATGGAAGGTCTATCAGGCGCGCATCCGCTCGAACCTGATCCATGCGCTGCGCCCCCAAATTGCCGAACCGACCAACGCGGCTGAGACCATGATCGCCTTGATCGACGGGTTGTATATCCACTCGGCGCTGAGCGCCCCGGAAGAGCCTCAGCTGGCTGCCAATCACGCCTTGCGCGTCCTGAACACTCTGCTCGAGGGCGAAAAATGCCAAAACCAAACATTCTGATCCTGATGGTGGATCAGCTGAACGGTACCTTGTTTCCCGACGGTCCGGCCGACTGGTTGCATGCGCCGAACCTGAAGAAACTGGCCGAGCGTTCGACCCGTTTTGCCAATGCTTACACAGCCTCACCGCTTTGCGCCCCGGGGCGGGCAAGCTTCATGTCGGGTCAGTTGCCCTCACGCACGGGTGTTTACGACAATGCAGCCGAGTTCCGCAGCGACATCCCGACCTATGCCCACCATCTGCGCCGCGCGGGTTACTACACCTGTCTGTCGGGCAAGATGCATTTTGTTGGTCCCGACCAGTTGCACGGGTTCGAAGACCGTCTGACCACCGATATCTACCCCGCTGACTTTGGCTGGACCCCGGACTACCGTAAACCGGGTGAGCGGATCGACTGGTGGTATCACAACATGGGCTCGGTCACCGGCGCGGGTGTGGCCGAAATCTCGAACCAGATGGAGTATGACGACGAGGTCGCTTACCACGCCAAGGCCAAGCTCTATGATCTGGCGCGCGGCAAGGACGACCGTCCCTGGGCTATGACCGTCAGCTTCACGCACCCTCATGACCCCTATGTTGCGCGCCGCAAGTATTGGGATCTTTATGAGGATTGCGAACATCTTCTCCCCGAGATCGCTGATCTTGGCTATGACAATCAGGACCCGCATTCCAAGCGGATTTTCGACGCCAACGACTGGCGCAGCTTCGACATCACCGAAGAAGATATCCGCAAGTCGCGCCGTGCGTATTTCGCAAATATCTCGTATTTGGATGACAAGATCGGCGAGATCCTCGACGTGCTGGAGACGACGCGCCAAGAGGCCATCATCATGTTTGTCTCGGACCATGGCGACATGCTGGGCGAACGCGGGTTGTGGTTCAAGATGACGTTCTTTGAGGGCTCATCGCGCGTGCCACTGATGATATCCGCCCCGGATTTACCTGCCGGCCTGATTGAAACACCTGTGTCCACCATCGACGTGACCCCGACGCTGGGCGCGCTGGCCGGTGTTGACATGGCCGAGATTGCCCCATGGACGGATGGCGAAGACCTTGTGCCTTTGGCCAAGGGGCAGGAACGAACAGCCCCGGTGGCGATGGAATATGCAGCCGAGGCCTCTTATGCGCCGCTGGTGTCGCTGCGCTACGGCAAGTGGAAATACAATCGTTGCGCTCTGGACCCCGATCAGCTGTTTGATCTTGACGCCGATCCGCATGAACAGAACAACCTCGCCGATGACCCCGCGCATGCCGGCACCCTACAAACCCTGCGCGCCAAGTCCGAAGCGCGCTGGGATTTGGGCCAGTTCGATGCTGACGTACGCGCCAGTCAGGCGCGCCGCTGGGTTGTCTACGAGGCGTTGCGGCAGGGTGGTTATTATCCATGGGATTACCAGCCGCTGCAAAAAGCATCCGAGCGCTACATGCGCAACCACATGGACCTGAATACCGTCGAGGAAAGCCAGCGGTTCCCGCGCGGCGAGTGACCTCTTTATCTTTTTGAAAATACGCCCGCCGGAGGCCGAGCAGGTTCCGAAACCTCTCACGGTGGATCTATGGAGACGTGAAATGGAAGCAGATTTTGTCATTGTGGGTGCTGGCTCTGCCGGCTGTGCGATGGCCTATCGCCTGAGCGAGGCCGGAGCCTCGGTTCTGGTGATCGAACACGGTGGCACCGATGCCGGACCGTTCATTCAGATGCCCGCAGCGCTGAGCTATCCGATGAATATGTCGCTTTACGACTGGGGATTCAGCTCGGAACCCGAACCGAACATGAACAACCGCCGGATGGCTTGTCCGCGTGGCAAGGTGATCGGTGGGTCGTCCTCGATCAACGGGATGGTCTATGTGCGCGGCCATGCGCGGGATTTTGACACCTGGGCGGATATGGGGGCGGATGGCTGGTCCTATGCGGATGTGCTGCCCTACTATAAACGCATGGAAAACTGGCATGATGGCGGCCATGGCGGTGACCCGGAATGGCGCGGCAAAGATGGTCCGCTACATGTGTCACGAGGTCCGCGCAAAAACCCGTTGTTTCAGGCCTTCGTCGATGCTGGTCAGCAAGCGGGCTATGAAGTTACGGGCGACTATAACGGCGAGAAACAGGAAGGTTTCGGCCCGATGGAGCAGACCGTCTGGAAAGGACGGCGCTGGTCGGCGGCCAATGCTTATCTGCGACCTGCTCTGAAACGTCCCAACTGCGACCTCGTCAAGGGTTTGGCGTCGCGCGTTGTGATGGAAGAGGGTCGCGCAGTTGGTGTCGAACTGGTGCGTGGCGGCAAGAAAGAGGTCATTCGTGCCCGGCGTGAGGTTATTCTGGCCGCCTCGTCGATCAACTCGCCCAAACTGCTGATGCTCTCGGGGATCGGGTCGGCGTCGCATCTGGCTGAGCACGGCATTGACGTTGTTGCTGACCGCCCCGGCGTGGGTGCGAACCTGCAGGACCATTTGGAGCTGTATATCCAGCAGGCCTCGTTGCAGCCGATCACTCTTTACAAGCATTGGAACCTGTTCAGCAAAGGGCTGATCGGGGCGCAGTGGCTGTTCACCAAAACCGGTCTCGGGGCCTCGAACCAGTTCGAGAGCGCGGCGTTCATCCGGTCGAACCCGGGCGTGGAATACCCTGACATCCAGTACCACTTCCTGCCGATTGCAGTGCGCTATGACGGTCAGGCCGCGGCAGAGGGGCATGGGTTCCAGGCGCATGTGGGGCCGATGCGGTCTCCGTCACGTGGGGCCGTGACTTTGCGGTCGAACAAGGCGGAAGACGCGCCGGTGATCCGGTTCAACTACATGAGCCACGAAAAAGACTGGCAAGACTTCCGCAAATGTATCCGCCTCACCCGTGAGATATTTGGTCAGGACGCCTTCAAGCCCTATGCGGGCAAAGAGATCCAGCCCGGCGCCTCGGTGCAGACGGATGAGGAACTGAATGCCTTCATCGCAGAGCATGCCGAAAGCGCCTATCATCCCTGTGGCACCTGCCGAATAGGGCGTGCGGATGACAAGAACGCCGTGGTTGATCCCGAAGGGCGCGTCATCGGCGTGGATGGTTTGCGCGTGGCTGACAGCTCGATCTTCCCGCAGATCACCAATGGCAATCTCAACGCGCCGTCGATCATGGTGGGTGAGAAGATGTCCGATCACCTGTTGGGCAAGGATGCACTGCCAAAAGCCAATGATCGCCCCTGGATTCACCCACATTGGGAGGTGGCACAGCGCTGATTTGATCCGCGTCAAAGTGGGGTGAGGCGACATTCGATAAACCTGAATCGCAACGACATTTATTCAGGAGCGAACAGGAATGTCCCACACCCCGCATGAACTGGCCGAAGAGTTTCCGGACAAGGTTGAGATGATGAGTCAGCTCAAGCAGACGGACGCTCATTTTGCGCGGCTGGCTGATGAATATCATGAAATCAACCGCCGCGTTCACCGCGCCGAAACCAATATCGAACCGGTGGAAGAGCTGGCCGAGGGTGAGATGCGCAAGAAACGCGCGGCCCTCAAGGATGAGATCTGGGCGATCGTATCCAAGGCGTAAGGCCAACAGCGGGGGCTCTGCCCCCGCACCCCCGAGGTATTTTTGGCCAGATGAAGATCAGGTAACCACGTAGGGCAATGTGCCTCGCGTATGCGTGTCGATGGCCAAGCGCCTTTCCAGTGGCGGGACCGAGCGCTGGTGGCAATTTGCGCGCTCGCAGATGCGACAGGAAATGCCGATCGGTTCATAGGCGCTTGCGTTGTTGATATCCAGATTGTCAGCGTAGACCAGTGCTTCGGCATGGCGGGTTTCGCAGCCCAGTGCGATGGCATAGCGGCGTACCGGCGCACCGAATGAGCCGCCGGGTTTCGAGACATCCCTTGCCAGCGAGATATAGCGGACGCCGTCCGGTGTTTCCGCCAGTTGCCGCAGGAAATGCCCCGGTGTTTCGAAGGCGCGGTGGACATTCCACAACGGACATGCACCGCCAAAGCGGGCAAATTGCAGTCGAGTGGCCGAGTGGCGCTTGGTAATCGTTCCGGCCTGATCGACACGCACGAAGAAGAACGGGATGCCTTTCGCGCCGGGGCGCTGCAATGTGGACAGTCGGTGGGCGACCTGTTCGATCGAGGCGCCAAAGCGGTTGCTCAGCATTTCCAGATCATGTCGATCCTCTTGCGCGGCGGTCAGAAAGGCGCTGTAGGGCATTAGGGACGCGCCGGCGAAATAGTTGGCAAGGCCGATTTTGGCAATGGCGCGGGCCTCTTCGCTCTGGAACTTGGCGAAATCGAGCGTGGCCTCCAACAGTTTGTCCTGACTGATCAGGGCAACCTGAAGCAGTAGTTGAAAGACCTGTGTTTGGGGCGCAGCGCGTGAGGACAGGCGCAGGGTTCTGCTTTCCTTGTCGTAGCTGCGCAACGGGTTGATGTCTGAGAAGATCACTTGAATGCCACGTTCTTCCAGGCTTTGCAGGGCGGCCTGGCGGATGCCGCCGGGGCCGTCGGCGCGTTTGGCGAACAGCTCGGCAGCGCGGTCGACCGCGTCGATATAGTTGTCGCAATAGTGGAAGAAGTCGCGAACTTCCTCCCACGGGCTGGCTTGGGTGCGGGAATCCTCGCGGCCCAGTGCTTCATCCAGTGAAGCGAGGCGTTCGTGGGTTTGGCGATAGCTTCGGTGCAGCTCGATAAAGGCACGAGCAAGGGCTGGGGCGTTTGAAGCGGTCAGACGCAGATCAGCCAGTGGGGGGATGTCGTCGGCAAAGACCGGATCGGCCAGCGCCTCGCGCATGTCCGAGACCAGTCGCTCACTGTCGCCCGTGCTCAGTTCGGTCACGTCCATGCCGAATTCCTGCGCCAAAGCCAGAACAACCGTGGTCGAGATCGGCCGATTGTTGTTCTCCATTTGGTTCAGGTAGGGCAGGGAGACCCCCAGTTTTGTGGCAAATTCCTTTTGGGTCAGCGTCAGGCGTGTGCGCATTTCGCGCAGCTTTGCGCCGGCATAGAGTTTTTGGGTGGCCATGGCGTGCCTTTGCAACTTTTCTATTTTGGCACGATAACTTTGCAAACCCATCTGGGCAAGGCGTCTTAGAGGCTCAATTGCCGTTCGCGCCAAATGACTGATGAAATGGCCGCGATGGCAAGGAGTGCGGTGACCAGCATAAGCCAGAGCAAGGGCATTGCGCCTGTTTCAACCGTCAGCAGGGCGCCTGCCAGTGCGCTCAGCCCGGCTCCTCCGCCCAGCATGATTGCGCCGCTGAGGCCCGAGGCGGTGGCGGCCAGATGCGGGCGTACGGACAAGGCGCCCGACGTTGCATTTGGGATCGTCATGCCGTTACCCAGCCCGACGAAGGTCATGAAGCCAAAAAAGCTGAGCGCTGTTCCGAAGCCTGTCAGGAACAATGCGGCAGACAGGGCGACACCGGCGGCGTTCAGCCATGTTCCCCAAAGGACCATGCGGTTGATGCCGACCCTGGTCGAGTATCGACCGCTAAAGAAATTCCCCAGAAAATAGCCCAAAGCGGGAGCGCCGAAATAGATGCCGACTTCGGCTGCGCTCATACCGAAGACTTCGGTGCCGATAAAAGGCGCGCCCCCCAGATAGGCAAAGAACGCCCCGGACGAACAGGCGGAGGAAAGCGAATATCCCCAGAACCGGGGCGACATCAGCAACTCGGGGTATTCCCTAAATTGCTGAACAAGGGTTTTGCCGCTTTTGGCGGATGTCTCGCCGAAATCGACATAGGTCAGAAGAAGGGTAAGGGCGCCCAAAGCGAAGGGCAGCCAGAAATTGGCTTTCCAGCCAAAGCTCTCTTCCAAGAAGCCACCAATGGCGGGGCCGATCATCGGGACAACAGCCATTCCCATCGTGACGTAACCAATCATCGAGGCCGCCTGGTCCTGATCATACATGTCCCGAACCGCGGCCCGGCTGAGGACCATCCCAACTACCACGACCGCCTGACACATACGGAACAGCAGGAACACCTCGGCCGAAGGTGCGTATATGCAACCAAGTGTCGCCAGCAGAAAAAGCGCAAGCCCCCATAGTAGAACGGGGCGTCGCCCAGCCTTGTCGGCAATTGGCCCGATGATGATCTGCAGGACCGCGTTTACCAGCAAATAAAGGGCGATCGACAGTTGCATGACCTTGTAATGCGTGTCGAAATGCAGGGCCATGTTCGGCAGGCTTGGCAAGAACAGGTTCATGCTCAGCGCCGACAGTCCCGAGAGAAGAACCAAAGTGCCGATTGTGGGTGGTGTGCGATAAGCCGACGACGTTCTGAACTGCATAGTTTGCATGTATAGCTGTTGAGTGGGCAAAGGCCAGATGCTTGATGCAAAGGGCAATAATTCGCAAATTTACAGTTTGAGCAAAAGAGATTTTCAAAACTTTGCAAATTTGCCGAAAATGCCTTTGGCTGAGGCGTCGCTCGCTGTAGGGTCCGGTCAGATTTGACAGGGGACTATCGCCATGAAAGACATCCTTTCCGAGCTTGAAGAACGCCGCAACGCGGCCCGTCTGGGTGGTGGGCAGAAGCGAATCGACGCGCAGCATGGGCGGGGTAAGCTGACCGCGCGCGAGCGGGTCGAGCTGCTGCTGGACGAAGGCAGTTTTGAAGAATTCGACATGTTCGTCAGCCACCGCTGCACCGAATTCGGGATGGAAAAACAAAAGCCTGCCGGGGATGGCGTGGTCACGGGCTGGGGCACGATCAATGGCCGTATGGTCTATGTGTTCAGTCAGGATTTCACCGTGTTTGGTGGCTCGCTGTCGGAAACGCACGCGCAGAAAATCTGCAAGATCATGGATATGGCCGTGCAGAACGGCGCGCCCATCATTGGGATCAACGACTCGGGCGGCGCGCGAATCCAAGAAGGCGTCGCCTCGCTTGCCGGATATGCCGAAGTGTTCCAGCGCAACATCACAGCATCGGGCGTGGTGCCTCAGATCAGCGTGATCATGGGCCCCTGTGCGGGTGGCGCGGTATACAGCCCGGCGATGACCGACTTTATCTTCATGGTAAAGGACTCGTCCTACATGTTCGTGACTGGCCCAGACGTGGTTAAGACCGTCACGAATGAGGTCGTCACAGCCGAGGAACTGGGCGGTGCCTCGACTCATACCAAAAAGTCCTCGGTCGCGGATGGTGCGTTTGAAAACGATGTCGAGGCTCTGGCCGAGGTGCGTCGTCTGGTCGACTTCCTGCCGCTCAACAATCAGGAAAAGCCTCCGGTTCGTCCTTTCTTTGATGACCCCAACCGTGTCGAAGCCTCATTGGATACTCTGATTCCGGACAATCCGAACACGCCGTATGACATGAAGGAGCTGATCACGAAAATCGCGGATGAAGGCGATTTTTACGAGATTCAGGAAGATTTCGCCAAGAACATCATCACTGGTTTCATTCGTCTTGAGGGACAAACCGTTGGTGTTGTGGCCAACCAGCCAATGGTTCTGGCGGGGTGTCTGGATATCGACAGTTCGCGCAAGGCGGCACGATTCGTGCGGTTCTGCGACTGTTTCGAGATTCCGATTCTGACACTGGTGGATGTGCCCGGTTTCCTGCCCGGCACGCAGCAGGAATATAGCGGTGTGATCAAGCACGGCGCCAAGCTGCTTTATGCCTATGGCGAAGCGACCGTGCCAAAAGTGACTGTGATCACCCGTAAGGCCTATGGTGGTGCTTATGTTGTGATGGCCTCGAAACACCTGCGCGGCGATTTCAACTATGCCTGGCCCACGGCCGAGATCGCGGTGATGGGTGCGAAAGGCGCGACCGAGATCATCCACCGCGCTGACCTCGGGGACGCCGAGAAGACGGCGCAGCATGTTGCCGACTACGAAGACCGTTTCGCCAACCCCTTTGTGGCCGCTGAACGTGGCTTTGTGGATGAGGTGATCATGCCGCAATCAACGCGCCGTCGCGTATCACGGGCTTTTGCCAGCTTGCGTGGCAAGCAGTTGAAGAACCCTTGGAAAAAGCACGACAACATTCCTCTTTAAGCGTGTGGGGTGGCGCGACCCACCCCAATCCGCCGAAAATCGCGGTAACTTGCCGCATTCCGCCCGAAATCAAGGCAGAATTGACAACAAGCGCAAAATCGTCAAATGATCCGATCCATCAGACATAGAACCGCGCGGGCTCAAAGCGCTGCGCGCGCGACCCCGGAAGGAGGAGCCTGCCTCTGGCGGGTCCGGGGTCGCGCCATGGGTCTGATGTTCAGCATCCTGTCTCTGCCAAGCATTTCAGTGGCCGAAGCCTCTCTGCCCGTGCCCTCTGGCCAGCCCGTGCATCTCAGCAACGTTTTGTTGGACAACAACCCCGGCGAACTTTGGGTGCGGTTCCGGTTCATCGCTCCGAAGATCGGCGCGACGGTCGGGCGGATTGGCTATGACGTCGCCTCGAACGATATGGAGCATCTGTGCCAGACGCTGGCGGTTGCCTATGTTGCCCAGCACGAATTGGACCCGGCCTTGGTGGTGATTTCACTGTCCGACCGCCCGATCCAGTTCGGCGATGCTGCCCCCGATGCAACTCAGTTTTTCGAAGCCTACCGGCTGGAGCAGTCCCGGTGTATCTGGGAGGGGCTCTGACCATGATCTGTCTTGATGATAGCAGGGCGTCTCAGACAACGGATGCGGCTTTGGAGGTGCGCGCTATGACCTTTACCCCTTACGGGTGCGAATTCTTATTCCCGATGACATCAGTCCGCGAGGTGCCAGGATGCTGAAACATCGAGGCTTTCCGGGGCGTCTGGCGGGTACGGATTTTCAATTCACCATTCGTCGCGCCAACCCTAAAGGCGTGACACCGATCACCCGGCGTGAGCGGTTTCGTGATCGTAAGCCAGCCGACCGCCGCGCCGATGCCGCCTTTATGGAGGCGCTCTGGCAGAACTTCGCGGATCAACCTTTCGAGCGCGGCAATCTGGATGCAGGACGGCTAAGCTGGCTGTTCGAGCGTGAGGTCGTGCCAGCCGAAGACCCATTCGACCCGGCAAGCTATGACGCGTTGCTGGTTATTGATCTGGACGCGGCACGTGCGTCCTTTCCCGACATTTTCGGAGCGGGCTGAGCGGTGATATACCCAGCGCCGCATATCCTTGCCCGCATGGGTGAAACCCTGCCCGAAAACGGGCAGGGTGGGTGTGTGGCGTCAGAAATTCAGCTGGGCTGCGACCTGAACACGGCTCCCGTCGAAGCTTCGACCGGTGGTCGCATCGTTGCGCTCGCCATAGATGTATTCGGCGCTCAGCGTCAGGCTGTCGGTGGCCTGATAGAAGGCGTTGACGTGGATCGTCTCCAACTCGGTGAAGTTCAGAGAACCGGTGCCGTCCGAGAAGCTGTTGGTCGCCAGATCATAGTCTTCTTTACCGTAGGCGATACCGACATTCCATTTCTCACCCAGGTCCTGGCGGAACTCGATGGTGTAGCCGTCGACGTCATTGGCCTCGCCGTTGACGATGGCGTTGCCAAGACCGATCAGGTAGGGACCGATCGCCTGACCGTTCACGTAGTTGACCTGGAACAGACCGCCCGCCCATGGGCGAACCGATCCCGACAGGGTCACGCCCCATTGGTCCACTTCGGTGGCACCATCGCTGGTTTCGGCTTTACCGTAGAGGCCCGCGATACGCGCGACGTATTTTCCGTCGTTATATTCGGCCGCCGCGGTCAGGACCGGGTCGTTCGAGTTGGACCCACCAACGTTTTCCTCAAGCGAAACGCTGAATTGAGTGTTTGTGCCGAAGCTGTTGGTGTAGCGGATCTGCGGCTGACGCGCGAAGGCGATGCCGACAGGGCCGTTGAATTCAACCGACGTGGGGTAAGTGTCGAGCGGCTGGAAGTTGGTCCAGTACTGACCGATCAGCCAGTTATCCCCAATGGTGATATTGGCATGACGCAGGCGCAGTTCGGCCGTGCTGTCGGATGCGAACAGGTCCAGTTCCAGCTGACCGCCGATATCACCCAACGCGCTGGGCGTGCTGGTGCGCAGGCCGATGCGCGACTGGCGTACCGTGCTGCCGAAGGTGCCGCTGGTTGCGGTCGACGGTTCGCCGATGACGTTTACGAACGCGGTGTCGCCCTGTTCGAAATCGAAGTCATAGAAGAAGTCGGCTTTGATGTAGCCGTAAAGATCCAGGCTGGTGTTCCCAATACGAAAATCGCCATTTGCAGGACCGGCGTTGGAGGCCTCGAGGGCCTCGACCCGGGCGCGCAGAGCGTCAAGTTCGGCCTGAGTTTGAGCGTCCTGAGCAAAGGCAAGCGTGCTGGTCACACTAAACGCAGTGGCAGCAAGCAGGATTGCCTTTTTTCTCTTTGTAAACATATGGGTGTTTCCTTGTTTGCGAGTGTGCGCGATCAAAGTTTCACGCGCTCGACGATCATGGAAATCACGAAAAAGGGACGAAGAACGCGCTTTCTCTCACGCATTTGTGCTAAGAAGTCGGCTACAGTTCACGGCAAGGTGTACAGATCGGTTAACCCACGGCATTGGCGTAAAAATAATTTGCGAACGGGTGTGATGGCCCGTGATGTTGCAGGTGCAGAAAAAAGAACAGCGGCAGAGAAATGTAACGAAACTGTGACGGTTTGGGCGGCTTCGGCTCAGCAAAACTGCATAGGTCCTGTCGGCATGAATTTGCGCGGAGTTTCGCCTGCTGGGCAGATTCTGGCCGGAATCTTGGGTGGAAACAATACTTTGTTTGCAGACGAGATTGTGCAGTGCATCCTGACCCAGCCGTGCGACACGACTTTGCCTGCGTCGCACATGCACCTACTATTCCGTACCCCTTCCTTGCGCGGGCAGGCTTGTGTTCCCCACATCGTCCTGTCCGCGTTTTTCTTTGCGCCTCGGATTGTTCTGAATGGGCATAAAGCTGCGCAAAATGCGGATTTTGCCCAGTTGTTATTGAATAACGGCGCGGAATTCCGACATCTGTCTGCAAGAACAATACAAAAAAGCAAGAGGCAGACATCATGCGAATCTCTCAAGTGTTCCTTGCACTGGCAATCTGTGCGGGCCTTTCGGCCTGCGGCGATACTCTCGGCGAACAAGCCATCCTGGGCGGTGGCGCGGGCGCTGTCGGAGCAGCCGTTCTCAGCGCCGATCCGTTGTTCGGTGCCGCTGTCGGTGCCGCAGGCAACGTGCTGTATTGCAAGACGCAGAACACCTGTAACTAACGCGAATTTTCGGGGCGCAAGTCGCCCCGTCCGTCGTCACGCATTGCGCCGACGTGGGGATGCCCTCCCTGCGGCGGCTTTTTGCGTTTCCAGAACACCAAGCCAAAGGACGTTCCATGTTCAATAAGATCCTGATCGCCAACCGGGGCGAGATCGCCTGCCGGGTTATCAAGACCGCCCGTAAAATGGGTATCGGCACCGTCGCCATCTATTCGGACGCGGATAAGAACGCTCTGCACGTGTCGATGGCGGATGAGGCTGTCCATATCGGCCCGCCGCCTGCGAACCAGTCGTATATCGTGATCGACAAGGTCATGGACGCCATCCGCCAGAGCGGCGCACAGGCTGTCCACCCCGGCTATGGCTTCTTGTCGGAAAACGCCAAATTCGCCGAGGCACTGGACGCCGAAGGCGTGGCATTTGTCGGCCCTCCGGTTGGTGCGATTGAAAGCATGGGGGACAAGATTACCTCGAAGAAGATCGCGCAGGAGGCCAATGTTTCTACTGTCCCCGGCTATATGGGCCTGATCGAAGACGCTGACGAGGCAGTCAAGATCTCGAATGAGATCGGCTACCCCGTCATGATCAAGGCCAGTGCCGGTGGCGGCGGCAAGGGCATGCGGATCGCCTGGAATGACGAAGAGGCCCGCGAGGGGTTCCAGTCCTCTAAGAACGAGGCCGCGAACTCGTTCGGCGATGACCGGATTTTTATCGAGAAATTCGTGACCCAACCGCGTCACATCGAAATTCAGGTTCTCTGCGATAGCCATGGCAACGGCATTTATCTGGGGGAGCGCGAATGCTCTATCCAGCGTCGGAACCAGAAAGTCGTGGAAGAGGCCCCGTCGCCCTTCCTTGATCCCGAGACCCGCAAGGCCATGGGCGAACAGGCGGTCGCGCTGGCCAAGGCCGTGGGCTATTCCAGCGCGGGTACGGTGGAATTCATCGTCGATGGCGAAAAGAACTTCTACTTCCTTGAGATGAACACTCGTCTTCAGGTGGAACACCCGGTTACGGAACTGATCACCGGTGTCGATCTGGTGGAACAGATGATCCGTGTGGCGAATGGCGAAAAGCTGACCATCACTCAGGATGATGTGACCCTGACAGGCTGGGCGATTGAAAATCGTCTGTATGCGGAAGATCCCTATCGCAGCTTCCTGCCTTCGATCGGTCGTCTGACCCGCTATCGCCCGCCGCAGGAAACTGCTGCCGGTCCGCTGCTGGTCAATGGAAAATGGCAAGGCGACGCGCCCGAGGGTGAGGCCGCGGTGCGCAACGATACCGGCGTCTATGAAGGCGGCGAAATCAGCATGTATTACGACCCGATGATCGCCAAGCTTTGCACATGGGCCCCAACCCGCGAAGCCGCGATTGAGGCGATGCGCGTGGCACTGGACAGTTTCGAGGTCGAAGGAATTGGCCACAACCTGCCGTTCCTGTCGGCCGTGATGGATCACCCGAAATTCGTCAGCGGTGACATGACCACAGCCTTTATTGCCGAAGAATACCCGGACGGATTCGAAGGCGTAACGCTGCCCGAAGACGACCTGCGCCGGATCGCGGCCTCATGCGCGGCGATGCACCGGGTTGCCGAGATCCGCCGTACCCGTGTTTCGGGCCGGATGGACAACCACGAACGCAAGGTCGGCAAGCGCTGGGTCGTTTCACTGGAAGGCCAAGAGCTGGCCGTTCAGGTCAATGCAGACAAGGAAGGCGCGACCGTCAAATTCGAGGACGGCTCGACCGTTCGCGTCGCATCTGACTGGACACCGGGCGATCAGCTGGCGGTGCTGGATGTAGATGGAAGCCCTCTGGTTCTGAAGGTAGGCAAGGTTACGGGCGGTTTCCGCATTCGCAACCGAGGCGCTGACCTGAAGGTATTGGTACGCCGTCCGCATCAGGCCGAGCTGGCTAAGCTGATGCCGGAGAAACTGCCGCCAGATACGTCGAAAATGCTACTCTGCCCGATGCCGGGTCTGGTGGTGAAGATCGACGTGGAAGTCGGTCAGGAGGTCCAGGAAGGCCAGGCGCTGTGCACCATCGAGGCGATGAAGATGGAAAACATCCTGCGCGCCGAGAAGAAGGGTACCGTTGCCAAGATCAATGCAGGTCCGGGCGACAGCCTCGCCGTAGACGAAGTGATCATCGAGTTCGAATGATCATGAGCGCGCTTTTGGCATATTCTCAGGTCTCACCGGTGTTCTGCGCCGGTGGCTTGGGGCGTGGCAAAAGCGTTCAACCGCCCTCGCGCCGGTCGCGGATTTCGCGTTCGCGCAGGGGGGTTTTGTCGATCGAGCGGCCGATCTCGCGCACGCTCCAGGGGGACGGTTTGCGCAGTTTGACCACGCCGTCCTTGTCAACAAAGACCATCTGGAACCCGCGCGGGCGCAGCTTGGACCGGATTGGGGATCGTGCGGACGGATCGGTATCCGTTAGCACCACGACATCCCGATCCCGCATCTCGTCCTCACCTTCCAGCAACATGTCGATCTGCTGCTGGAACCGGGGATCGGCGGGAGTGTCGGCGAAGACGACAATGGGCCGGTGGGTCCACATGAAATCGCTCAACTCACTGTCGCCAACAGGGCGAACATATTCATCATCAGCAGGTGCTGTTCCGTCGGCGGCCATGGCAGCCAGCGGGATAAGTGCCGAGAAAACAAGGGCAAGCGTTTTGTTCATGGGGCCTCCTGTCCCGTTGAATATAGCCTTTACGCGCGCGAATGCGACCGGCGAATTGCACAAGATGCTCAATTTGTCGCGCGTGGGCCATGCCCGACATCTGCTGAACCACGATACGCAAGGATTGCAGGCTGCTGCAGGCCGAACTGACGAGAGGACACCTCGATGACCGATAAGAATGACTGGCGCGCGCTGGCCGAGAAAGAATTGCGCGGACGGCCACTGGACGATCTGACCAAGGAAACGCTGGAAGGCATCAACGTCAAACCGCTCTATACTCAGGACGACACCGCCGATTTGCCGCATATGGGCACTCTGCCGGGGTTTGGCCCGTTCACGCGCGGTGTGAAGGCGACGATGTATGCCGGGCGGCCTTGGACCATTCGCCAATATGCCGGGTTCTCGACCGCCGAGGAATCGAACGCCTTTTACCGGCGCAATCTGGCTGCGGGTCAGCAGGGTGTCTCGGTCGCTTTCGATCTGGCGACGCACCGCGGCTATGACAGCGACCACCCGCGCGTTGTCGGCGATGTCGGCAAGGCCGGTGTGGCGATTGACAGCGTGGAGGATATGAAAATCCTGTTCGACGGCATCCCGCTCGACAAAGTCTCGGTCTCGATGACTATGAACGGCGCGGTCATCCCGGTTCTGGCAAGCTTTATCGTGGCAGGTGAAGAGCAGGGGCACGATAAATCGGTCCTGTCCGGCACCATTCAGAATGACATTCTGAAAGAGTTCATGGTGCGCAACACCTACATCTACCCGCCAGAGCCGTCGATGAAGATCATCTCGGACATTATCGAGTACACCTCGAACGAGATGCCCAAGTTCAACTCGATCTCGATCTCGGGCTATCACATGCAAGAGGCTGGCGCGAACCTTGTGCAGGAGCTGGCCTATACTATCGCAGACGGGCGCGAATACGTGCGGGCTGCGCTGGATGCGGGCATGGATGTCGATAAATTCGCAGGCCGTTTGTCGTTCTTCTTTGCCATTGGCATGAATTTCTTCATGGAGATTGCGAAACTGCGCGCCGCGCGGACCCTGTGGCATCGCGTGATGACCGAGTTCGGGGCGAAGTCCGAACGCTCCAAGATGCTGCGGACACACTGCCAAACCTCAGGCGTCTCGCTGCAGGAGCAGGACCCCTATAACAACGTCATCCGCACTGCGTATGAGGCGATGAGCGCGGTTCTGGGCGGCACACAGTCGCTGCACACAAACGCTCTGGATGAGGCGATTGCCCTGCCCACCGATTTCTCGGCCCGCATAGCGCGGAACACGCAGTTGGTCTTGCAGGAAGAGACGGGTGTGACCGATGTGGTCGATCCACTGGCGGGCTCTTACTATGTGGAAAGCCTGACCAATGATCTGATCGAGAAAGCCTGGTCCTTGATGGAAGAGGTTGAGGAAATGGGCGGCATGACCAAAGCTGTCGCCTCGGGCATGCCCAAGCTGCGGATCGAGGAAAGCGCTGCGCGCCGTCAGGCGATGATCGACCGGGGCGATGAGGTGATTGTTGGCGTCAACAAATACCGCAAGGAACAGGAAGATCCGATCGACATTCTGGACGTCGACAACGTGGCCGTGCGCGAATCTCAGGTCGCGCGGCTGGAAGAGATCCGCGCCACCCGCGACGAGGCCGCCTGTCAGGCCGCGTTGGACGCGCTGACCAAGGCCGCCCAAGAAGGCGGAAACCTGCTGGCTGCTGCGGTCGAGGCCGCCCGCGCCCGCGCATCGGTAGGAGAGATCAGTATGGCAATGGAGAAAGAGTTCGGCCGCCACCGCGCCGAAGTGAAGACCTTGGCGGGCGTTTATGGCGCTGCGTATGAGGGCGACGAAGGCTTTGCCGCCATCCAGAAATCCATCGAAGACTTTGCCGAGGTCGAGGGGCGTCGCCCCCGTCTGTTGGTGGTCAAGATGGGGCAAGACGGTCATGACCGGGGCGCCAAGGTGATCGCGACGGCCTTTGCCGATATCGGGTTTGACGTGGACGTTGGCCCTCTGTTCCAGACACCTGCCGAGGCGGCGCAGGACGCTGTGGACAATGACGTGCATGTGGTGGGTATCTCGTCTCAGGCGGCGGGCCACAAGACGCTGGCTCCGCAGCTTGTTGAGGAACTCAAGAAAGCCGGGGCTGAGGATATCATCGTGATTTGCGGTGGGGTGATCCCGCAGCAGGACTATCAGTTCCTGTATGACAACGGGGTCAAGGCGATCTTTGGACCGGGGACAAATATTCCGGATGCTGCGCAGGACATCTTGCGCCTGATCCGCGACGCGCGGGACTGAGGCGGGGCAGGGGGCTGTCTGCCCCCTCTTTGCCTGACGGCAAATTCACCCCCGAAGGTATTTTCAAACAGAAGAAGGGCGCGGGTTTGGCTTGCGCCCTTTTGTTGTGTGCTTAGGGTGTCATCGTGGAGGGCGCGATGGAGTTGGATCATATTGCCGTGGCGGGTGCCACGTTGGAAGAGGCCACGGCGCATGTGGAAGACGCCTTGGGTGTCAGTCTCCAGGCGGGTGGCACACATGAAGCGTTTGGTACGCACAATCGGTTGCTTGGTCTGAAGGAGGGGCTGTATCTGGAGGCGATTGCCATCGACCCGGATGCACCTCGGCCCGACAGGACGCGGTGGTTCGATCTGGACCGGTTCGAAGGCGCGCCACGTCTGACCAATTGGATTTGCCGTGTCCCCGATATCGAGGCTTCTCTTGCCGTGTTTCCCGATGGTGTCGGGACGCCGATTGATTTGGCCCGAGGGGCTTTGCGGTGGCGTATGGCGGTGCCGCCAAATGGGCGTTTACCCTTTGACAACTTTTTTCCGGCGCTGATCCAGTGGCAGGGGGATCTTCATCCTGCGCGTATGTTGGAGGATCGAGGATGCCGCCTGAAACGTCTGGTTGTCTATCATCCGGATGCGTTGCGCCTGGCAGAGCAGCTGGGTCCGCTTGATCCGGTTGTCTTTGATACGGGTCCGGCGTCTATGCAGGCCGAGATCGAAACACCTTTTGGGGTACGTATTTTGGGATGAGGGTCCGTCAGGCCCGGCCATCGGACGCGGCAGAGATCGCTTTGATCTCCAACGCGATTATTCGCGACACATTGGTGACCTTCACCACCGATGAACGCAGCATTGAGTCGATTGCTCGTGATATCCAGGCGCGCAGGGCGGCCTATCTTGTGGCTGAGGATCAGGGGCACGTCATTGGCTTTGCAACTTATGCCCCGTTCCGATCCGGGCCGGGATATGCCAAGTGCCGTGAGCATTCGATCCAGCTGGCAGATGATGCGCGGGGCCGTGGCATGGGGCGTGCCCTGATGGAGCAGTTGCAGCAGGTGGCCCGCAGTGAGGGGGTGCATGTTCTGGTCGCCGGTATCTCGTCGGCCAACCCGGGGGCGATTGCCTTTCATTCCGCGCTTGGGTTTGCCGAGGTGGGGCATATGCCTGAGGTGGGGTGCAAATGGGGACGGTATCTGGATCTTGTACTGATGCAGAAAATTCTTTCGCCCGAATGATCTATCGCACCTGACAGTCCCGCAATGGGACGCTAAGTTACGCCCATGTCGATTTGGACCCGGATATCTGACGCGCTGAGTGCCCTTGCCCAAGGTGAGAGCCTGACAGCCATTTTCGAAAAGCTGCGCTCGCCGCCTGAACGCTCGGTGGCGTTTACCATCGCTGTGATTGCGCTGGGGGCCAAGATGGCAAAGGCCGATGGACAGGTCACGCGGGATGAGGTGACGGCCTTCCGCGACGTGTTCCAGATTGCGCGCGACGATGAGGAGGGCGCGGCCCGCGTCTTCAACATGGCCCGAACGGATGTGGCGGGGTTTCAGGACTATGCCCGAAAAATCGCGCGGATGTTCTCGGAAGATAGCACTACCTTGTGCGACCTGATGGAAGGGCTGTTTCATATCGCCATGGCTGACGGGTTCTATCACCCGAACGAGAATGAGTTTCTGGAAGAGGTTAGCCGAATTTTCGGACAGACGGACGCGCAGTTTCTGGCCCTGCGTGCGCGGTTTGTGCCGGATGCGCCGAACGATCCTTATGTGGTTCTGGGCGTCTCGCGCGATATGCCGGTTGCTGAGATCCGAAAGGTCTGGCGCAAGTTGGTGCGCGAAACTCATCCCGACGCAATGATGTCGCGCGGTGTTCCGGAAGAGGCGATCCGCCTGGCCGAGAAGAAGATGATCGACATCAACCGCGCCTGGGATGAGATCAACGGCGCTTCGGTCTGAGTGATGCGTCTGGCGACCTACAATATTGAATGGTTTGCCAACTTGTTTGATCGCAATGACAAACTGATCGTGGATGACAGCTGGTCGGGACGGCATGACGTAACCAAGGCCCAGCAGGTCGAGGCGATCGCCAAGGTCCTTACCGCGATTGACGCGGATGCGATTCTGGTCGTTGAGGCGCCGAATACGGGCAAACGGCAGAACACGGTGCGCGCATTGCAGGCATTTGCCGAAGTTTTCGACCTTCGCACCTCGCAGGCGATCATGGGATTTCCCAATGATACGCATCAGGAACTGGCGCTTCTCTACGACCCGGACGTTCTATCGGTACGCCATGATCCACGGGCGACAGATGATGCCCCGCGCTTTGACGCGGAGTTTCGCATCGATCTGGACGTTGATGCGACGCAGGACGTGGTGCGGTTTTCCAAGCCGCCTATGGAGCTGTCGGTTCAGACCAAAGCGGGGTTTGCGTTTCGCCTGATCGGCGCGCATCTGAAATCCAAGGCTCCGCATGGGGCGGGGTCGCGGGATGAGGCGATCCGCATCTCGATCGCCAACCGCCGCAAGCAATTGGCTCAGGCGATCTGGTTGTCCCGTCGGGTCGCGCATCATGTGGCCGGGGGCGATCCGGTGGTCTTGCTGGGGGATTTGAATGACGGGCCCGGGCTGGATGAGTTCGAGCATCTGTTCGGGCGGTCCTCGGTCGAGATCGTTTTGCAGGCGGGCCTTTTTGATCCTCATGCCGTTACCGCGCATGGGCCGCGCCCCGGGTCGGTGCCTTCGACCGCGCGGTTTGCGCGACCCGAGAAAGGCACGTTCCTTGAGGCGTTGCTGGACTACATCATGGTCAGCGCGGATTTGCAGTCCCGTCGGCCCGTCTGGCGCATCTGGCATCCGTTTCAGGATGCCGACTGCCGGGCCAAACCCGAGCTGCGCGAGGCCCTGTTGACTGCCTCGGATCACTTCCCGGTCACGCTGGATTTTGAGCTGTGACCTTTCAACCGGGCGCGGAAGGACTTATATTCAGCATATGAAACATGTTCTGATGATCGGCGCGGTGGCGGTCGCTTTTGCATTGCCCGCAACGGCCGAGGAAGAAGATGCCCCAACCTTGATGGAGCAGGGGGCCGAGTTGTTTTTCGAAGGCCTGCGCCGCGAGATGGAGCCGGCTTTGGATGAGCTGCTTGGCCTTGCCGATCAATTTGGTCCCGCGATGCAATCCTTCATGCAGGAAATGGGCCCCGCGCTGGCAGAGCTTGCAGCCGAGGTAAAGGATTGGAGCGTCTACGAGATGCCCGAGATCCTTCCAAATGGCGATATCATCATCCGCAAGAAACAGACCGAAGATGCGCCGGAAACGCCTGAAGCTTTGCCTGAGGCTCCGGACGGAGCCACAGACATCTAGGGGTAGTTCAGCCCTTGATGACCACACGCATTTCGGATTTCAGGGCATTTGCCAGTGAATTCAGGCGGGACTCGGCCACTTCGTTGAACAGCGGCTGCACGGATTTGGGCAACAGCAGATCAAGCTCACGCTTTTTGGGATAAAAGCGAAGCTTGCCCACATGTGCGTCGCTGTCCATGCACAACATGGCCCCGAACCGCATCGCCTTGCCCAGAATCTCGGCCTGTTTCTGGTCCTTTTCATCCAGCAACTCGTAAAGCGGCGCAAATCGGTTGCCTTCGCGCTTGTTGCGATAGCGATGTTGCAGCGCAAGGCCTATGAAAACGCGTTCTGAGTGTTTCAGCCCCCCGAGATTGGCGCGGGTGACATAGTCGAAACAGACCTCGGCCCGGTAGTCGGGATGCGCACGCCAGCTGACATCGTGCAAGAGGCAGGCGGCCTTGATCAGACGGACCTGCGTCGCAGGTGCTGACTTGAACAACGGCATCACAAATTCGAACAGCGTGCGACCCATGCCCGGCAGACGGGCGTCTTTCGCCTCGGAAAAACGGCTGGCCTCAATCAAGGGGTCGCGGTCGCGTTGTTCCTGCGACATCTGCTCATAAAGCAGGCCTTCCCGGATACCATAGCTTGAGATCGCGATGTCCTTGGGCTTGAAGGTGCGGATCAGCCGCGCAAGCACGTCCATTGCATAAGGGATCAACGCCATACGAGAGCTTGAGACCCCGGCCTGACTGCGCAGTTTGTCATGATCGTTCGCGTCGATGAACCTGATCGTTTCGCGCACTTGCTTGGTGGTCATACGGTATTCGTGCAGGACGTTCAGCGGATAGCCCTGCCGCAGCATGTCGAGCCGGGCAAAGGCACGCCAGCTGCCGCCTACCAGAAACAGTCGGTCGCGCTGCTGGCCCATTTGGCTGTGCAGCTCTTCCATGGTGGATTTGATGTGGGCCTTGCGCGCACGGCGCCCGCCCTTGATATCGCGCAGTTTCAGCGGACCAAGGGCCGAGGTCACGCGGCGGCCAACATCGCCGCCTCCGATCTCGGCCAGTTCCATGGATGAGCCACCAATGTCGCAGATCAGGCCATACGCTCCGGGCCAGCCCAGCATAACGCCCTGGGCCGAAAGACGCGCCTCTTCCTGACCGTCGATTACGGCCACATGCAGGCCGGTTTTTGCCTTCACGTCCTGACAGAATTCGGACCCGTCTTTCGCCTCACGCACGGCTGCGGTGGCTACGACATGTAGCCCCGGCAGGCCGAGGTCCTCTGCGATCCGCTGAAAACGCTGCAGGGCGGCCATCGCCCTCTCACGCCCACGTGGATTCAGGTGGCCGGTCTCGGACAGTCCCGCGCCCAGCTCGCACATGACCTTTTCGTTGTAGAAATAGGCAGGCGAACGGGCCGCGCCATCAAAGACGACCATCCGGACCGAGTTCGATCCGACATCGACCACGCCCACCCGCGACAGCGCACTTGTGCCGGGGTCGTCGAACAGAGGTCTTCCGAAAGGCCCCCAATCAGGAATGTCGGTTTCGACTGTCTGGTCCATGTCTTACCCGGAAATTTCGCAGTCAGAATGCGCAATTGGCGCGCTTGGGTCAATCATTCGTATCGCCTTTGTCCGGGTCCGTTTTCAAGACGCGGATCGCCAAGGCGCGTGTGATATCGCGTTTCTCGGACAGCGCGAATTCGTCCAGCTGCGCGACCACATCGGCGGCGGTTTCAAAGCGTCGATCCATGTGCTTGACCAAATAGGCAATCACCTCGGGGCCAGGGTTCAACTGCCGGTCGACAAACAGTTTCGCAAGCACTGCGCAAAGTAGTGCATCATCCGGCGGGTCGAGCGCCACGTGATGCGCGCCTTCGACCCGGCTTTGCAGATCTGCCAGCGGCAATTGCCAGAACTTCGGGGCCAGACGACCCGTCATCAGCAGGGCGTGGCCCTCGGCCAGTACAAGGTTGTGTAGGTGAAACAGCACTTTCTGCTGCTCGATATCGCCCGCGATCATCGGAACGTCCTCGACCGCAATCGGGCTGCGTGCCAGATCGGGCACGTCCTCGTAGCGCAGAGCCCCGGCTTTGATGATACGCCCGCCCGTCTCGGCCGCCCACACATGGGCCAAATGGGTCTTGCCCGCGCCAGCCGGGCCACTCAGCACCAGTTTGTTGCCGGGCCAGGAGGTGGCCGATATCATCGCAACCGCAAGCGCGTTCGCCGGAGAAACAAAGAAATCCTCTCGCCCCAGCGCGGTTTTTGCGGGCAAATCGAAGCTTAATTGTCGGGCCATTTACGCGTTGTCCTGATCCTGGCTTTCGAGGCCGGTATAAAGGCGGCTATCCAGATAGACCGATGTACCAAACCGAGCCAGCACACCCAACGCTGCGGCAACGGGAACGGCGACCAGCATCCCGACAAAGCCGAACAGTGCGCCAAAGACCGACAGGGCCAGCAACAGCCAGACCGGGTGCAAGCCGACCGAGCTGCCGACCAGTTTGGGCGTCAGGAAGTTGCCCTCGGTCACCTGTCCCAGCGCAAAGATGCCTGCGACCAGCCCGATATGCGCCCAATCCCCCCAGAACTGGAACAGCGCCAGCCCGATGGCCAGAGTGCCGCCGATCAAAGCGCCCAGATAGGGGATAAAGGTCACCAGCCCGGCGATGAAGCCGACGATCAGGCCAAATTGAAGGCCCACCAGCATCAGGGCAACGGCATAGTAGGTACCAAGAATCAGACAGACCGTGCCCATACCCCGCACGAATGAGGCCAGCACATTGTCGATCTCGCCTGCAAGGCGTTTGATGGTGGGGGCGTGGTCTCGGGGCAGCAGCTCTCCGATCCGGGCGATCATGCGATCCCAATCCAGCAGCATATAGACCGAGACGACTGGCACGATGACAAGCAACACCACCACGTTGAGCGCCGAACCAAGCGAGGCCACAACAGATTGCAGCACGTCTCCGGTCTTGGATTTTAGCGTCTCACCCAGCCCGACCAAGAACTGGTGCGAGCTGGATTCGCGGTCCAGAATCGACGGGAACTGTTTTTCGATGAAGGCGCGCAGTTCCTGGAACAAGCTGGGCAATACGTCGATCAGTTCGATCAACTGCGTGACCAGAGCCGGCACAACCATCAGAATCACAATAACAAATGCAAGGACCCCAACCACGGTGATGATCCCTGTGGCGGCCATCCGCGACAGCCCCAGCTTTTCCAGCCGATCCGCGACAGGATCAAGGAAATAGGCGATTGCGCCGCCGATCACGAAGGGCAGCAGAACATCGCCCAAGGCCCACAGGATCACGACAAAGACGACGGCGGCGATGCCCCAGTATCTTAGCTGATCCTTAACCGGCAAAGCCATGACGCATCCCTTTGTTGCACAGCGCTACCATGTTCTTGGCCCATGCCGCGCGGCGATGCAAGCGGTTCATGGGCCTCGGTTTCTGCGGGTCAGTCGGTCAGCGTGCCCAGTTCCGGAGTATCCCCCTTTGCGGTTTCGTCAGGCCAGTTGGTGCGCCAGATTTCAGCGGACCAATGGCCGCAATGCACCGCCGGTCGGTCAAAGCCGGGCAGGGCGGGCAGCAGAGGTTCAACAACGACATCATGGCGCGGAACGGCGAAATAGGGGAACGAATACCGCTCGCGC
Source organism: Ruegeria sp. YTSC192 (assembly GCF_059609705.1). Taxonomy (NCBI): domain Bacteria; kingdom Pseudomonadati; phylum Pseudomonadota; class Alphaproteobacteria; order Rhodobacterales; family Roseobacteraceae; genus Ruegeria; species Ruegeria sp. YTSC192. The sequence continues at coordinate 25,928 of NZ_JBXWMG010000012.1, read as the reverse complement.
CCTGACCGGTTGACCACGCGGTGCGGCGTGGATTTCAATCTGCCGCCCGACCACAGTTCCAACATGTCGCCGATATTGACAACAAAGCCGCCTGGCGGGCAGTCGGGCGTGATCCAGTCACCGGTGCGGGTTTGCACCTCTAGCCCACCGACGGGGTCTGGAGCGATGATGGTCAGGGCATCCGTGTCCTTGTGCGGGTGGATGCCATAGCCGCCCTCATCCGGTGCCTGCGGAGGGTAATGCAGCAGGGTCATGTTTGTCATCGGATCGCGGAATGCGTCGCGCAATTGGCGTTTCGGCAAACCCAGCCCGGTTTCGAGTGCCGCGAGCAGAAGGTCTGCCACGTCATCCAGCATCGACCAGTAGGTCAGGATGACATCGCGCGACCGCGGCACTTCGACCGGCCAGATGTTTGGGCCGTACAGCCCGCAGTCTTGACGGATCGCAGCATCGGCGTCGACTTCGTGATGCAGCTTGTAGCCTTCGTATTTGTCGGCTTCGCCCGAGCCGTCGTTGGGCGTGAAGAACCCCATTGGGATAAACCCGCGATAGTTCTCGCGAGTGATGGCTTGTTGCCATTTAGCGGCCTCTTCAACCGCGAAGATCGCGCGCGCCGTGTCGCGCACTTCATCAACAATTGCTTGGGGAATGCCAGTGCCTGTGATGGACAGAAAGCCGATCTCAGTGCAGGCTTCCATGATCTGTTGTACGGTTTGGTCCCGATCAGGATGCGTGGCGCCGCGCAGAGGGCTGAGGTCGATTGTCGGGATATACTCCATCAATGAATCCTGACGCCTTGCCGGTCCAATTCAGCGTGAACAGGGGCGAGGTTCATGCTGTGCAGGTCCTGATTGCTTTTCAGCGACAACGCCGCCGCGATACCGGCCCCTTGCCCCATGACCGCGCAGCACGCCATGTTGCGCGTGGCCGCATGGGCGACCTTGTCTGCCCCATGCGAGCGTCCGGCAACCAAAAGCCCCTTGATCCCCTTGGGCAGCATCGACCGGTATGGCACCTGCATATAGCGGCCAGTGGTCGGCAGGATCAGGATGCCATAACCATCGATGAACTCGGGATAGATGCCGATCGTGTCCTCGAACCGGCCCTGATGGCGCGCGTCATTTTCGGTCATGTTGTAGATCGCGTCGATCTTGCGGGTGTCGCGGATGCCGATGGTCATGCCAAAATTCCGCAGCCGCGCGTTTTCGCAGCCGGGCATGAAGCGACGCAGCGCCTCGATGGCGAGCATGGACTGACGCCGGCCCTCAATCTCACCCATTGTCAGACTGTCGGGGTCGGTGCCGTCGATTTCAGCCAGATGGATGAGATTCATATAGGTCAGCTCGCCCGTGTCGTGCATTGCGCCCCAAGTGCCTGCGATCGTGTTCAGATGAGGCGGGATCAGACCCTCGTCAATTGCCTGCTGAAAGGGCTTGTGAACGAAGGGCGAGAACATGTCGTCCTCTTTGCCCGAGGTTTCAATGTTCCATTCACCACCACCGCCCCAATCCTTGTAGGTCTGCGGATCGCTTTTGACGCCTTCCATAAAGGCGCGTTTGTCGACGCCAGCCAGATGGAACATGACCGACGCGGCCATCATGTCCTCACGCGGGGTCTTGTGGGTGGGGGCACCGGCGCGGTGGGCGACATCGGCGTCTCCGGTCGCGTCGATCACGACGCGGGCCAGAATCGCCTCGCGCCCGGCTTTGGATTCGGTGATGATGCCGGTGATCCGGTCGCCGTCCATGATGGGGGCGACGAACTGACGGTGCAGCATCGGATGCACGCCCGCCTCTTCGACCAGCTTGTCAGCCACCAGCTTGAACCCTTCGCTGTCCAGCTCATAGCTGAGCGACTGGCTTTCCGGCACGGCGGCGCCCATGTCCTTGGCGCGGGTTTCGAACTCCATACCGATGCCGCCTGCCTCGACGGTCTGTTCATGGCGATACCAGGCGAATCCTTCGACCCCCACGGCGGTGATATTGCCGCCCATGCAGCCAAAGCGGTCGACCAGCGACACTTCGGCCCCCGCACGTGCAGCGGCCAACGCGGCGGCAAGCCCTGCGGGGCCAGAGCCTACGACCAGAACATCCGTCTGGTGAACGACAGGAATTTGACGGGCGGGTTCCGAGATTGTCTGCATCGGGGCCTCATGTTTTAGACATTCAGGCCACATTTGATTTTTTTGACTGGCGGGTCAATAAAAATGCGACCGCGTCGGGGTCGTAAAACGGCATTGCGTGATTGCCCCCGGCGAGGCTTTGGCATAATCACCATGCAGCGAAATTCTCACCTTTGAAGGTCATCCCATGCGCCTGAGCCGTTACTTTCTGCCCGTTCTCAAGGAAAACCCCTCGGAGGCCCAGATCGTCAGCCACCGGCTGATGCTGCGTGCGGGGATGATCAAGCAGGCTGCTGCTGGGATCTATTCCTGGCTGCCGTTGGGCTTCAAGGTTCTGCGCAAGCTGGAAAACATCGTGCATGAGGAACAGGCGCGCGCTGGGCATATCGCAATCCAGATGCCGATCCTGCAATCGGCGGACCTGTGGCGAGAATCCGGTCGCTATGATGACTACGGCCAAGAGATGCTGCGCATGCAGGACCGCCACGGGCGCGACATGCTGTATACGCCAACGGCCGAGGAATTGGTGACCGATATCTTTCGCGGACATGTCAGCAGCTACAAGGACCTGCCGCTGACCCTCTATCAAATCCAGTGGAAATTCCGCGATGAAATCCGCCCGCGTTTCGGCGTGATGCGGGGGCGTGAGTTCTACATGAAGGACGGCTACAACTTCGACCTGACCAAAGAAGACGCGCTGCACGCCTATAACCGTCATTTGGTCAGCTATCTGCGTACCTACGAACGCATGGGTTTGCAGGCGATTCCGATGCGCGCCGATTCCGGCCCCATTGGTGGCGATGACACCCACGAATTCCTCGTGTTGGCCGAGACGGGTGAGTCCGAGGTCTTCTATGACAGCGCGGTCACTGACCTGACCTTTGGCGACCGTCAGATCGACTATGACGACCGCGCGCAGTGTCAGGCGATCTTGGAAGAGTTCACCTCGAAATACGCGCGCACCGACGAAACCCATGATGAGGCTCTGTTCAACCAGATCCCAGAGGAGCGCCGACGCGTGGCGCGCGGGATCGAAGTGGGGCAGATCTTCTACTTCGGCACGAAATATTCCGAGGCGATGGGCGCAACCGTCCAAGGCCCCGATGGCAAACCGACCCCTGTTCACATGGGCAGCCACGGCATCGGTGTCAGTCGCTTGATCGGCGCGATTATCGAGGCCAGCCATGACGACAAAGGCATCATCTGGCCCGAGGGCGTGACCCCGTTCCACTGTGGCATCGTCAACCTGAAACAGGGTGATGAAGAGGCGGATGCGGCTTGTGACAAGCTCTATGGTGCTCTTACAGCACTGGGGCTTGAGCCGCTTTATGACGACCGTAAAGAACGTGCAGGGGGCAAGTTCGCCACCATGGACCTGATCGGCCTGCCATGGCGCATCACCGTCGGGCCGCGCGGCCTGAAGAACGGTGTGGTCGAGCTGACCTGCCGCCGCACAGGCGAAAGCGAAGAGCTGAGCCCCGAAGCCGCCGTCACCAAAATTGCCGGGATTTATGAGCAGATCGCCTGATCCGCTCATCTCGGTCATCACCGCGACCTACAACCTGCTGTCCCAAGGGCGGCAGGACAGTTTCAAAGGCGTTGTCGATTGTATGCAGCGCCAGAATTGCGCGCGGGCCGAGCATATAGTTCAAGACGGCGCCTCAACCGACGGCACCGTCGCTCTGTTGTACGAGTTGACTGAAGGGATGCCGCGCACGAGTGTGATCAGTGAACCGGATGGCGGTTTGTATGACGCGATGAACAAGGGCGCGCAGGCGGCAAAGGGTGAGTACCTCTTGTTCCTGAACTCCGACGACTCGCTGGCCTCGGATGATATCCTCAATCAAGCCGCAGATCGGCTGCAGGCGACGAAACCGGATTTCCTGTATGGCTCAACGCTGCGCCGTTATGAGGATGGCGGCGAGACGATGGAAAAGCGGATGTCGCTGAAAGCCATCCTGCAGCGCATGCCGTTCTGCCATAACTCGGTCTTTATTCGTCGTGATGTGTTTCAGGCGCTGGGCGGGCACGATAGCCAATTCCGTATCGCTGCCGACTATGACCTGATGCTGCGCCTGATCGGTTCGGGCTATCAAGGCGAGCGTATGGATGAGCCGATTTCACTGTTCTGGGATCGTGGCGCGACCAGTGATCAGGATGCGACCGGCAAAGATTACGCCCGGGTCTGGATGAACTACTACGCGGGGTTCAAATCCGCGAAAGCGCTGACTCTGGACGATTTAGCCGGGTTCTATCGACGTGGCCACATGCCGGCCGGTCTGATCTGGGAACTCTTGCGCCGATCCGGAACGTCCGAGCCGATCAAGATCGCCGCGCGCCACAGTCTGGCAAAAACCCTGCGCCGATCCGTTCAATTCTGGCGCAGTTACTAGGCCTGTGCCACCGGACGCGCAGTCAGAATGTCGCCGTCTGCGCGGTTTCCACGGGCCACAACGATCGGGCGCCCCATGCGACGTACCAGTTCCCGAAGCTCAAAGCCCAGAAACCGTATTCCACAGACGTGGATGTCGGTGTCGCGGTCCGTCACGCAAAGGCGCCCTTCGCGAAAGGCAAGGCGATAGCCTTTGTCCCTCAGGACCTCGGCCAGATTGTTCCAGCTAACTGCGCTGGCAAAGATCGGTCGGATCGCGGCACGAAGCAGTGCCGCAGTCTCACAATCCAGATCTGATGAAGGTTTGTGGGCCAAAATCGGGCCCATCCCAAGTGTTGTATTTTGAATATTCATGAGCGACCCCCGCTCTTTTAAATGTGTTCCCCCAAAGTCAGGGTGACAAAGTTTCCGTTACTAAGCAAAAAATGAAATAAAATTGCTTAACTATTGTGGCATTTTGAGTTCAGTGCCTCACGCAATGCCGATATTGACTTCATAGATGAAACAATAGCTGTCTGTCTGTGAAGGGTGTCACAACCTCTGGTGTAACCGTTTGGCGGGCAAGATTACTTTTACATTGCCAGAGGATCGGCAAGTGATTCGTTTCGAAGGTGAGATTGTGCAAATTTGACCTCGGCGGATTTGCTGTTAGACGAGGGCACGCCCCAGAGAAAGGCCGCAAGTTCGTGCTGAGTTTCGCCACTATCGTCTATTCCAAGGATTATCCGCTGCTGAGGCTTCAGGCGATGTCTATGGCCCGGTTTGTTGCGCCGGATCAGGTGGCCTCGATCCATGTTGTTCTGAACGATGTGGATGAGGTCGGGCTGGCCGCCAAGATCGAACCGATCCTTCAGCACTACGGTCCGCTGCGCCCTAAGGTGCGCGTTCTGATGGGTGAAGATGTCCTGCTGGGCGAAGGGCACACTGCAAGGCGGCCTCTTAAAGATCGGATCCTGATCGAAAACCGCTATCGCCTTCCCCTGATCCGCAAAGGCGGATGGCGGGGCAACAATGGCTACCGCATGCAGCAAGTACTGAAACTGGGCGCGGCGCGGGTGGCAGAGGCCGAGAGCATCGTCATTCTCGACACCAAGAACCTGTTCCTGCGGTCGTTCGAAGAAAGCGAGTTCTTCTCACCCCAAGGACAAGCCCGCATCCAGTTCATGCCGGTTCACAGCGACTATCACCGCAACTGGTTGCTCCAGAGCCTTGAGGCTTTGGATGTAGAACAAACGCTGACAGACGACCTGCGCACCACGACGTTTTCAACGCCTTTCCCGGTGCGCCGGACGCTGGTTCTTTCGTTGCTTAATGAGATCAATACGCGTTACGGCTCGGTTCAGGCGCTGTTTGCGTCGAAACGGCGGCCATCGGAATTCATGTTGATGAACGCGTTTTGCCTGAAGTCACCTGATGGCTATGCGCCGTGGTTCGAACCCGCTGACCCTGCGCATATCGGGATGTGGCCGACCTATTCCGCGGATGAGTTGGCCAATCTGGTCGCGCGGCTGCAGGACGACAGATCGCTGACCCTCGGGCTGCACAACAGGGCGGTTGCGAACCTTCCGGAGGACTTGCGCGCGCAGGTCTATGCGGCCCTTGAAATGCGCGGTATTTGCGATCGGCAAGTGACCGAAGAGGTTCTAAAGCAAACTTCCGCGCTGTCGGGCTGACCCATAGAAACAAGCGGCTTGACCCTTGGGCGAAATGCCGAAAGGGTCGCGCCAAACCAAAAAAACCGGAGCAGGCATGGCCAAAGCACCCCCGCCTTTCGCCCCTTTTGAATGGAAGATCGCCTGGCGCTACCTACGCGCGCGCCGGGCCGAGGGCGGCGTCAGTGTAATGACCTGGATCTCGTTGATCGGGATCACGCTGGCTGTTTTTGCCCTGATTGCGACACTTGCGGTGCGCTCGGGGTTCCGGGCGGAATTCGTAGGCACCATTCTGGGGGCCAACGCGCATGTGACGGTCTATTCCTCGGGTGAGATCGACGCGCAGGGGCGGGTCGACCGGACGATTGCGGACTTTGAGGAAAGAGCAACGCGACTGGCGCAGGTGCCCGGCGTTGAACGGGCCGCAGCTTTGGTCAAAGGGCAGGTGCTGATCACCAACCGCGACCGCAGCAGTGGGGTTCAGGTATTCGGCATGCGACCGAACGATCTGCGCGACCTGCCGGGGATCGCCCAAAGCGACGAGGCCATTGGCGATCTCTCCCAATTCCAGACCGGTGAGGACGTCATCGCCATCGGTTCCGGCGTAGCGCGCAGCATTGGTGCCACTGTCGGCGATACCATCAAATTGACTTCGCCGAATGGGGTCAAAACCGCCTTTGGAACCTCGCCACGCGTGAATGCATATCGGGTGGTCTATGTGTTCTCGGCCGGGCGCTACGATATTGACCGCACGCGGGTCTATATGCCGTTCTCACAGGCGCAGAGTTTCTTCAACCGAGAGGGCGTTGCCGACGAGATCGAGGTCATGGTCGAACGTCCCGAAGACCTGAGCCCGATTCTGATCCCGATCCTTGAGGCCGCAGGCGAGCGCAGTCAGATCTGGACGTGGCAGGATGCCTCGGGCGGGTTCTTGAGGGCGCTGGAGGTCGAGGACAACGTGATGTTCATCATCCTGTCGATCCTTGTTCTGATTGCGGCGATGAACATCGTCTCGGGCCTGATCATGCTGGTCAAAAACAAGGGCCGCGACATTGGTATCCTGCGCACCATAGGTCTCAGCGAAGGCTCGGTCCTGCGGGTGTTTTTCATCTGCGGCGCGTTCACGGGCATCATTGGCACGCTCATGGGCGTGATCCTTGGTTGCCTGTTCGCGCTTTATATCGACCCGATCTTTTCGTTTGTGAACTACGTCATGGGCGGCGGTGTCTGGGACCCGTCGATCCGCGGAATCTACGCCTTGCCCGCTGAACTTCACCTGAGCGACGTTCTCAAGGCGGTTGGCCTGTCTCTGGGCCTGTCTTTTCTGGTCACCTATTTCCCCGCCCGCCGCGCCGCGCGGCTGAACCCGGTTGAGGCGCTGCGCTATGAGTGATGTGAGCTTGCGGTTGAAGGGCCTGACTAAAACGTACCTTCAAGGTACTCCGGGCGAAGTGCAGGTTTTGCGCGGGATTGATCTGGAGCTTAAGGCGGGTGAGGCTGTTGCCCTTGTTGCGCCGTCGGGCGCGGGCAAGTCGACCCTGTTGCATATCGCCGGGCTGCTGGATACGCCGGACAACGGCACGGTCGAGATCGCGGGGCAGAACCTCGCAGGAAAAGGCGACCGCACGCGTACGGCGGTTCGGCGTCAGGACGTTGGGTTCGTCTACCAGTTTCACCACCTGCTGCCCGAGTTCACAGCGCTTGAGAACATCACTCTGCCGCAACTCGCCAATGGTGTGTCCGAACGCGATGCGCAGGGCAGGGCGATGTCCCTGTTGGACCGCGTCGGTGTTGCCCATCGCGCCGATCACCGTCCGGCGGCGCTGTCCGGGGGGGAACAGCAGCGGGTCGCGTTCTGTCGCGCTTTGGCAAACGCGCCGCGCGTTTTGCTGGCGGATGAGCCGACGGGTAACCTTGACCCGGATACATCGGATCAGGTGTTTGAGGCCCTGATGACCCTGGTGCGCGACCAGGGCCTGTCGGCGCTGATCGCCACGCACAATCTGGACCTGGCCGCGCGGATGGACCGGATCGTCAGGCTGGATGGTGGAGTGCTCAAGCCAGTTGCGTGATCGCTACCCCGATTGCCATCACCGCAATACCGCCTGCGCGCATCAAGGTGAGCGGTGTGACCTGCGCGCCGAACAGGCCGAAATGGTCAATGGCGGCCGTGCTGATCAATTGCCCCAGTAGGACAAAGAACACGGCATTGCCGACGCCGAAATGCGGGGCGACATGGGTGATCGACAGGACATAGAAGGCAACCAGAACGCCCGCCAGCAACAGGTGCTTTGGGGCCTGTGCCACTTTTGAAAGCGCCTCAAAACCGGGAAAGACCACCATCACCAGAGCGGAAAACCCGAAGGCGATGGCGAACAGGATCACCGCCGCTGTGGTCGGCGAGCCGATAAGCTTGCCGAGCGCTGCATTCAAAGCTGCAAGGATTGGGACTCCGATCCCGGCGGCCAACATGATGGCTGCGTATTGTGTCATGGCCCGAACCCTCTTTCCCCGTCTTCGTTGATCTGGATCATTGCGCCAAGCCGCGCAGCGGGCAAGCCTGTTGGCAGCAATTGTGGTAGGAGGATGCGATGATCACAAAGCTTTGTTTTGCAACGGCGTCAGCTCTGATTGCTATGTCTGTCCCCCTGTGGGCACAGGATGCAGAGAAAGGCGCTGAGCTTTACCAGCACTATTGCGCCACCTGCCATGGGATTGACGCGACCGGCCATGGGCCGATGGCCGGAGTGCTTGTCATTCAGCCGACTAACCTGAAGAAACTGGCAAATGCAGACGGTGTTTTCCCTACGGCCCGCGTGGTGGGGCGGATTGACGGGCGTGATCCGTTGGTGAGCCATGGCAGTCCGATGCCAGTTTATGGCCCGTATTTCGAAGGGCAGGACACGGCGATCAAAACGCCCGATGGGCAGCCGATCCTCACCAGCCAGCCCATTGTCGATCTGGTGGAGTATCTGAAAACCCTGCAGGGCAGCTAAACGCTCAGCTGCAGATGCCTTCGATCTTTGCCTCGCTCCAAGGGATTGCGATGTCACGCTCGCGGCCGGTCTGTGGCAGCGGGGACAGATCGAAATGTACCCCTAACATATCGTGCAATCGTTTGGTGCGCTGCGCCTGAGGGTCCAGTGCGCGGCAGCATACGTATTCCTCGACAATCGCGCCCTGCTGTTCAAACCCGTAAGACAGGAAATCGGGCGAGGTTTCCAGATCGAACAGATATGGATCCTTGCGTCCGCCATGTTCCGCTGCGGCGCGCAGAGGGTGATAGCCTGTGGTCTCGCGGTTCTGCCATTGCCAGATATGGGTCAGTTCATGCGCCAGCAGCATCGCGGCGATCAGGTTCATCTCTTCGGGGTAGTCGGACATGTAATCGTCAAGATACCAATCGCGTGCGAAATAGACCTTGTTGAAAAGGGCTACGGCGGCTGGTTTGCCGGTGACCACGCCTGCCTCAACAGGGGGCAGGATACGTTCCCGACAAGCCTCACGCGGGCGGGCCTCGCGGAAATAGGTGACTGGCACAACAGGGGCCCCTTTGACCAGTCGGACGCTATCCAGATCCAGCGTCGTGCCTTGCACCGCGCTTGCAAAGCCGCGCTCCTGTTCGGTCAGGGGACGCCCGCAGGAGGACAGAAGCAAAAGGAGCATAAACAGAATGCGCAAAGCCATGAGGTCAACCCTAATGCGTCACTTGCGTTGCGCAAGGCGATTTCACGTAGACGTGGCCGGGTCGCAGCCGGTACTTGATCTGGCGCAAGACCAAATCGGCACGATACCGCTACACGGGTCGAAACATCTATCGGAGAGTCCATGTCCAGTTGGGTGCCATTCATATCGGCTTTGACGGCATTTTTCCTAAGCCACGCCATTCCCACGCGGGCACCGGTGCGGGCCAGATTGATCACGGTTCTGGGGCAGAAGGGGTATCTGCTGGCGTATTCGCTTTTATCCCTCATTGCCCTTGCATGGTTGATCGTGGCCGCGGCGAATGCGCCCTATGTCGAGGTTATCCCTCCGTGGCCGGTGCTGCGTTGGGTGCCGTTGGTTGTGATGCCGCTGGTGTGCTGGCTGGCTGTGGCAGGGCTGACCATCACCAACCCGTTTTCGTTCGGCGGGCTGGGGGCGGCAGGCTTTGACCCGGACCGCCCCGGTATTCTGCGTACCACCCGCCACCCGATTTTGGCGGCGCTGATGCTGTGGGCTTTGGCGCATCTTCTGGCGAATGGCAGCTTGTCCCATGTGATCCTGTTCGGCCTGTTCGCCGGTTTTGCCGCGCTGGGTATGACGCTGATCGACCGCCGAACAGCCCGGTCTTTGGGGGCGGATTGGCAGCGCTTGTCGCGCAATACCGCACGGTTTTCGCTACGCGCGCCCTCACCGTGGCCGCCCCTTCACGTGTGGTTTTCTGCGCTTGTCGTCTTTGTAGCTCTGATCAGCTTGCACGGTGCTGTGATCGGCCTCACGCCACTTCCATGATGCAAAGAGTGGCAGGTCCGCCTGTCCCGTGCTATCTGGTACGCCAATGCCTGACTTGCGAGGTCCAATATGTATCTGGCCTATGTTACCACAACCGATCGCGGCGCGACTGACCGCTTGCTAAGCGCTGTGGCCACGCAGCTACTGGCGGCTGGCGCGAGGTTGGCCGGGGTGGTGCAAACCAACACGGAATGCGCCGACAACAGCAAATGCGATATGGATGTGCAAATTCTGCCCGATGGCGAGACCATCCGTATCTCGCAATCCTTGGGTGAACATTCACGCGGCTGTCGTCTGGACCCGGCGGCGCTTGAGCAGGCTGTTGGGCAGGTCACAGCAACGCTTGCCGATGACCCGCAGCTGATGATCATCAACAAGTTCGGCAAGCACGAGGCCGACGGGCGCGGTTTCCGCCCGGTCATCGCCGAGGCGCTGGCGCAGGACATTCCTGTTCTGCTGGGCGTGAACGGGCTGAATGATGAGAAGTTTCAGGCCTTCACGGGCGGCGCGGCAGAACAGCTATCCCCGGATCTTGAGGCGATTGTCAGCTGGTTCGAAAAGGTCTCGGCCCAGCGGGCGGATGCCGCTTAAGGGCAGATTCACGTTGCGTAATGCGCTGATATCCTGACTTGTTTGGTTGTGCCCCGGCTGCAATCCTCAGAAACGGAGGATGATGGGCATGTGGACAAACTGGGCCGGAAACGAAACCGCTACTGCTCCGATCATGCGCCCTTTGGGGCTGGCGCAGCTTCGGGCGACGGTGGCCAAACCGGAAAACCTGCGGGTCGTTGGCGCGGGGCATTCCTTTACCCCAATCGTAGGCGGCGCCGAGCGGATATTGGATCTGTCGGAATTGCACGTACCTACGGTCGGACCTGTCGAAGATGGGCAGGTCTGGGTCAATGCCAATGCGCGCCTGCGCGACCTTTCACCCGCCTTGGCCGAACAGGGCGTGGCGTTCCGCAATCTGGGCGACATCAACACGCAGTCTCTGGCCGGGGCTGCATCTACGGCTACTCACGGCACCGGACGCACTTTGCCCTGCCTTGCGGCCGAGATCACGGATGCCAAGTTCATAGGGGCGACCGGCGATGTTCTGACCACCTCGCAAATCCCGCTCGAGATGGCGCAGGTGACGCTTGGCTTGCTGGGTATTCTGACCGAGGCGCGGATCAATGTCGTGCTGAAATACAATCTGCGCCGTCAGGTCACGCTGACCGATCTGCCGGATGTCTTGGCCAACATGCATCAGAACTGGGCCGAGAACCGGAATTTTGAGTTCTTCTACATCCCCTTCACCGGCAAAGCGGTCGAGCTGCGCCACGCCGTCACCGACGCCCTCGAAAGCAAGGCCCCGCGCGATCTGGATATGCTGGCGGTCAAGGTGCTGAAGCTCGCCCGCAACGCGGGGCGCTTCAGTCCCGGTTTGCGCAAGCTGTTGCTGAGCCTGCTCACGCTGGCTCAGTCGGATGAGGATTACGTGGGCGAAAGCTGGCGGGTGCTTTGCAGCGATAGGCATATTCGGTTCAAGGAGATGGAGTATCATCTGCCCGCCGATATCGCTGGTGATGTGCTGGCCGAGGTCTTTCTCCGACTAGAGCGCGACCACAAGGACATCTATTTTCCGATCGAAGTGCGCCAGACAGCAGGTGACACGGCCTGCCTGTCGCCGTTTCAGGGCGGCCCGAGAATCTCGATTGCGCTTCATACGGATGCGGGTGAAGATCACAGCCGCTATTTCAACGCGCTGGAGCCTTTGTTTCTTGAGGCCGGAGGGCGCCCGCATTGGGGCAAGATGCACAGCCTTGGATACAAGGAACTCTCTGGCCTCTACCCCGATTTCGACCGCTTCTGCGCCCTGCGAGAGGAATTGGACCCACAGGGCAAATTCATGACGCCCGCCTTGGCCCGGTTGTTTCGGCCATGAGCGATCCCTACCTCAGCCTTCTGTCCGAAACCCTGCGCAAGTACGGGGTCGACCAGCCTGTCGTTGCAATAGATCTGGATCGGGTCGAGGCCAATTGCCGGGTAGCACAGGCTGCAGCTGACCCCGGATTGGACCGGCGCTTGGTCGCAAAATCCCTGCCTTGCCTGCCGTTGCTGGACCACATCCGTGGGCTGATCGCCAGCTCAGGCCTGATGAGCTTTTCCGAACCGATGCTGATGGCTCTGCTACAGGCGGAAAAAGAAACGGATCATCTGATCGGAAAACCGCTACCCGTCACCTCTGCCGCGCGTGTCTTGCAGACCTGCCCGGATGCTGCGGACCGGGTGCAATGGCTGATCGACACGCCCGAACGCTTGCGCGAATATCTGACCTTGGCGGAGACAAGCCAAACCGCCCTGCGTTTGTCGCTTGAGGTGGATATCGGCCTGCATCGTGGGGGGCTTAAAGCCGATCAGGTTGCCGAGGTTGCGCGGGTGATCTTGTCGCATCCAAACGCGCGCTTAAGCGGGCTTATGGGCTATGAGGCGCATTTGGCGAAATTGCCCGGCGTCCTGAAATCACGGGCGAGCAAAGCCAGTGCCACGGCTTTCGCGCAGGCTGTGGCTGCACTGCCTGATAGCGTGGGTTATTGTCTGAACACTGGCGGTAGCCTGACATTCCAAAGCTACCGCGCACCCGGGCCAGCGACCGAGGTCGCGTTTGGCTCGATCCTCGTGAAGCCATCCGATTTCGACCACGCGACAACGACAGGTTTTCAACCGGCTGCATTTCTGGCCAGCCCTGTTCTCAAGACCATGCCGTCAAACCCTCTGCCGGGATTGGAGTTCCTGCCCCAGCGCAAAACCCATATCGCGATCTTCGGAGGGTACTTCCCCGGCCAACCTGTATACCCCGCTGGCTTCACCTATTCCTCTGTCTTCGGGCGGTCGAGCAATCAGGAGGTTTGGACTGGCCGCTCTAGCCATGCCGTCAAACCCGGTGACATCGCGTTGGTCCGCCCGAGCCAGAGCGAGGCTGTTCTGAACTTGTTCGGATCGGTTTTGGCCGTGCGAGAGGGGCAGGTGATCGCGGAATGGTCATGCTTGCCGAATTGACCCCAAAGGCACAGCGATACTTACGCGATTTTTCAGCCGTTTTTCACCCCGAAGCGCATTGAATTCGCAAAGCTATGGGCGTAGTTCTCAACCCGTGTCGGCCACGTGTCGACACAGCTTGCCCGCGTGGTGGAATGGTAGACACAAGAGACTTAAAATCTCTGGGCCGGAAGGCCGTGCCGGTTCGAGCCCGGCCGCGGGTACCACACACAACTCTCTAGATTGGATAACCGAGCCTTGTGATCAGATGCCAGATATCTCGGTTCAGGTTCGATAGATCTTTGACAACCTGTTCGATATCCCGCAGTGCTTCACCATCCAGAGTATCCGCGCGACCCATTTTGATGTCAGTTTTCCGGTCCGCGATGCGCATCAGGATGGTCTTGGGGTTGCCGCTTTCTGGATCGAAGGAATAGATGCAGTGATTGAACCGGTTGCGGATGCCGGACAGTTTTCCAAGCCGTTTCGTGTGTTCCAGGATCGGGTCCCGAATGTCCTCGGGACGGCCATCCATTTTGGCCAGACGTTCAACCAGATCAATCCGGGCACGGGTCGTGTTCAAGGTCAGAAAGATGATAACAGCCGCGTCTTTGCTGGTGCCAGTCAGACCGGCAATCAGGTGGATCAGCAGACTTTCGGTGTTGGTCCACATATAGTTCAACCGCCCCACCAGCAGGATCAGCCGGTCAAAACGCTCTTCCACGAGATCAGCCGACACGGGGGCTTTGCGCATCAAACGGCGCAACCTCGAAATAGAAATGAGCCGCCGCAGTACGGTTGCTGACCCCGATTTTGCCGACCACATTGTGCATATGCAGTTTGACGGTGTGTTCCGTGATCCCCAGCCCGGCCGCGATGACCTTGTTGCTCTGCCCCTGAGACACCAGCCTGAGGACCTGTTTTTCGCGGTTTGTCAGTTTTTCGAACAGGGACATCTGCTGTGTGTCGACGGGCTTGGACGCGACCGGTGATGCCGGTGACTTGCACGGGTTCTTCTGATTGCCTGCGACACAATCCGCTAGGAAGCTGGGCAGGTGAAGTTGTTCATGCATCAGCAGCCTCAGGATCGATCGCCAGACATCAGGGGCGACGTTCATGGGCAGAAAGCCGATCTCGCCATATCGGCTGCGATCCCAGCGTTCAAACAGGTGCCGGGCTGCGGCGTCCTTACGGTAGGAAAACGCGAGGCAGCCGAACGGAACCTGTTCCACATACTGATCAGGTCGTTTCAGCAGGTCTTCAAGCATGACCTGATCCACAACCAGAACGCGGCTGGCCTGCGCTTTGGCCGAGGTCACGTCGTCCAGAGAATCGAATCGAGATGCGTGAACATCAAATTCGTTCTGGACGCTTCTGAGAGTTTGGTTGGAGAGAAAAAGCTCTTTCCCTATGAAGTGAATTGAAAGGTCTTCGGTCTTGGCATTCTGGTAGGCGTAGTCACGTTCAGACGGGTCAATCATTACTGTCCCCCCCACTGATGAAACCGAGCTGCATTTTTGCAGTTTCGCACAAGAAATTCAGGCAGTTCAAAATTCGAAATAGTCAATAAATTATAGACATATTGTAGACGAAATATGGGGTTTCAGCAACCTTATATTCGGATATGACAATAGGTCCTAGAACCATTGATTAAGGTCGTTTAGCGGCCATTTCGGGTTCGTTGAGTTAAATCAACGGCTTCATTTGCATAGGCCCAATCGGCAGGGTTATAGCTCCTATTTTCGGCCAAAAACCCGATCCATTCCAAAATAACAATAAATTTCAAGCTGTTAACATTTCTAGCGCTTTTCGACAGCTTGGCAGCTTTGCTAAAGGCTGCGACGCTTTCATTACTTCAGATTGCGAAGATTTATCCTTTAACGCCCGCTCCTCGCGCAATTTCGCGAATCTCTTTTTGCGGGGTCGTCGGCTTAGCCGGGAAGGGAGGTGCAGAAAGCTCGGAACCAGTAGACCGCAGGGATATGCGCTCAGGCATACCGTGCGGATTTTTGTTTCAACTGCACAGGTAACCACCTTTGAGATGAATGGTGGTCAGGTGCGTCAATAGAGTGGAAATCAATATGTCTGACCGTAGAATTCTTTCCCCAGTTACAACCGTCGAAGAGATTGATGTCGAAGACATGGACCCGGTTGTTGATGAACCGGTTGTTGAAGATCCCGAAATGGAGATGGCTGGTAACGCCCAGCAGCAGCAACAGCAGCAAGGTCAGTCTGTCGACAACACAACCGGTGGTGACGACAGCAACACCAATGGTGGCAATGACAGCAACACCAATGGCGGAAACGACAGCAACACGAACGGCGGCAACGACAGCAACACCAATGGTGGTAATGACAGCAATACCGTTCGCGACAATGGCAACAGCACCAATGACAACGTGAACCGGGTTGATATCGACTTTGGCGAAGGCGAATGGATTCCGCGCGACGATGACAAGGTCGACGTGGACATCGCCGATTCTGCCTCGACCGGTGATGTGATCACAGCCGGAGACGACGTGAACTATGATCCCGGTGATGATCTGAACCTGGATATTTCGCTGAATGGCGAAGGCAACGATATGTCTTCGATCAACAATCAGTATGCCAGCCTGACCGACAATGACTCGTTGAGCGGCGCGTCCGTGTCAAACACTGGTACGTTCCAACAGAATGGCGATGCCACTGGCGGCAACGCAACCGCAGAAGAGGGTATCGACGCGTCGTCTGATGGTGGAGCGTCTGGCAGCGGTGGCACCAGCCATGGCGGCGAAGCCTGGGGTGATACCCATGGCAGCACTTCGATGGCTCTCGGTGGCCACTCCGGAGATGCCAACGGCGCGGCAACCGGTGGTGCGGGCGCAAGCTCGGGCGAGGCGCATAACGGCAGCATCGGTCTGGGTCTGTCTGGGGCTCAAGCAGATGGTGACGGTACTGGCGCGGCTGGTGGCAATGCCAACAGCAACTCGAACGCGACGAACTCCGGGTCGTCCAATGCAAGCGGCGCAGGCAATGGCGGAGAAGGCGGCGCGGCCGGATCGTTGGGTCTTGGCTTGGGTCTTGGCCTGTCTGGTTCGAACGCTGACGGCAATGCCAATGGCGGCGACAATACGTCTGGCTCGCTAGGAACCGGCCTAGGTCTGGCGGGAACAGATGCGTCCGCGCAGGGATCAAACGCTGGCAACGGCAATGCGCAATCCAGCGGCAATGCCAACAACACAAGCTCTGGCAGCAATCAGGCCAACGGCGCGACCGCAGGCAGCAACAATGCTGCGGGTATCGCGGGCTCTGGCGCTCTGGGTGCCAATGACGCAGATGGCGGCAATGGTCCGGGCGGTAGCGGCTCTGGTGGTGCTGGGACCGGCGGCAATGGTCCGGGCGGTGCCGGGACTGGCGGCAATGGTCCGGGCGGAGCTGGCACAGGTGGCAACGGACCGGGCGGTTCGGGCACCGGTGGCAACGGACCGGGCGGCACAGGGACCGGCGGCAATGGTCCGGGCGGCGCTGGCCCCGGCGGCACAGGCTCGGGCGGAGCGTCTGGGACGGCCGAAGGCGCATTGTCTGCGCTGAACCAGCAAAATCTGGGTCTTGGCCTGAATCTGGCCGATCCTGATCCGACAACGGGCGGCGGCGGAACAGCCGGCGATGCAACCGGAACTGGTGGTGCCGGAACGGGTGGCGCAGGCTCTGGTGGCAATGGCCCCGGCGGCGCAGGCTCGGGCGGTAACGGCCCCGGTGGTACGGGTGCTGGCGGCAACGGCCCCGGTGGTGCCGGTTCCGGCGGTAATGGTCCGGGCGGTGCAGGTACCGGTGGCATGGGCATGGGCGGGAATGGTCCCGGCGGTGCAGGTGCCGGTGGCGCAGGTGGCGGCCGCGTTGACACAAGCTCGGACGCGCAAGGCGTTGGCGACCAGTCTGCGACAGGTCCTGACATCTCGCAAAGCCCGGGTGACGTGACAGGTGCGACCAACAACCTGCAAACCCCCGATGGTTCAGGCGGAGCCGGTGGCAGCAATGCGACCGACGGCACAGCCGAAGCAACCGGAACCGGTGAATCGACTGCTGAAGGGACCGGCGGTGCAGGTGGAACGACCTCGCCGACTTCGACCTCGACCGGTAGTGGTGCTGGATCTGCGGATGCGACCAATACCGCTGGCGATGGTGGTGACAACGAGGTGTTTGCAGAAGCTGACACCGATGGAACCGCTGACAGTCTGGCCGAAGCGATTGCCGGGTATGGCGGCGCGGGGTCGGCTGACAACGATGCGACCTCGACCGGAACCGGCAGTGCGACAGGTTCGGCCATGTCCGGTGATGGCGGCTATGGTGGCGCGGCCACCGCGGCTGGCGGAACCAGCGGCGCGGTCTCGGGCAGCTCGACCGGTGGTATGACAACCGGCGCGACCAATACTGGTGGCGAAGCCTCGGGTGCCAATTCCGGTGCAGGTGGTGCAGGCGGCAATGCCGGGACCTGGGGTTCCGACAACGCTGGCGATGGCATCGTGAACGGCGAATCCTATGCCTCGGCTGCGGCTGTTGTCGATACGGCGGCGTTCAACCAGTCGATCGTCATGGGCGCAAACGTCCTTGGCAACTCGGTCGACACGACCATGGTGGGCGGCTCGATGACGTCTTCCTACGCCAGCGACGATACCGAGGTCTAAGACCCGTTTCGGGCTCTGCCATTATCAGAGCCCGAGCTTTTTCAAAACCGCCGGGGGCGCGCCATGTGGCCCCGGCTTAGCAAACCCAAAGCGGAAATTTTCGGCCGCCACGGGTGACAAGGAATCCTAATATGTCCCTCGACAGTATTACCGAAACGATTGCACATTTTGTTGGAACTTTTGAACTGACGATCGAACAAGCCCGATTGAGAGACCAGTATGAAGAGTTCACCGCGTTACGGCGGAAAGTCGAGCTTGAAGAATTGTCAGACCCCACGAGAATTCAGGTCAAGGCCACGTTGAAGGCTGATCCGGGCGACTATGGCCCGATCCCTTTCAAATTCAAAACTCCTCTGGCCGAGCTGCCGCCACCACCCCCGGCAAACGGCCCGAACTATGAGACAAGCGTTTTCCTCGACCCACCGACGGGTCCTTCTGAGGCGGTCCGCGAAGCGGCATTGGGTCCGGCAGATGCACCGCCTTTGATGCTGTTCCAGTTTCAGAACGAACTGATCGGATCAGCAGTCACTTACACCTTCCAGACACTATTCCTGCGCGACAACGACGTTGTCGGAGAAGGGGAGTTCCGCGATGTCGAGGCCCTGATAAGTGCAGGGCAGGACATGCTCGAAGCCGCGCTGACTTTCCATGCAGTCGCGGCGCCTTCGTTCGCGCTGGCCGATTATGCGTCGCTTGAACTGCTCTCTGAGATCGCCGAGCAGATCGTGAACCCGATGAACCCCGATATCGAAGGTGTCACGGTTCATCAGTTCCAAGGCGAAGATGCACTTGGAGTGATCATAAACGGCGAAAAGTTTGAAGAGGCCTTGGAATGGGACGATCTGCTTCCAGCCTATCACCAACCGGATGAGGAAACCGACACCCCGGATATGCTGCCCGCAGAATGGGACCGTTCGGATGATGAGGACTTTGCCGACGGCCATATGGTCATCGCGGGCGGAAATCTTGCGGTCAACGAAGTGGCGGCAACGATTGCCTGGATTGATGCACCCTATATTGCCGTGGGCGGCAAGGCGATGGATCTGACCGTGATCAGCCAGGTCGCTGTGATTTCCGACTGGGATCAGATCGAACAAGGCGGGGGCAGCGGAACCAAGGTGGTGCAGTCAGCCTCGGTCGGGTTTGAGGCGAAAGCCGCCTATTGGCTGAATCAGGCTGAGGGGGCTGAAGGGCAGCCCGCCTTTGCCTCGGTCGATTGGATCAGTGGCGATCTGGTCGTTGCGAATTTCATCAAGCAAGAGATCGACGCCACGGATATCGACCACATCCAGGCCGAAATCTCGGCCAGCACAACGCTTTATGCGATGGGCGACAATCAGATGGTCAATGTCACCGAGATTGTCCAGCTGGGCAGCTACTATGATGTGATCATGATCGACGGCAACATGATCTCGGTCGATATGCTGTTCCAGACCAACGTGTTGATGGATGACGATATCGTATCGGGCGGCTCAATCTCGGCGCAGGGTGATGAAAACCTTGTCATGAACGAGGCCTCTGTTTCGAAAACGGGCGAGGACAGCCACAAGGAGCTTCACCAGGACATGGCCGATGCCATGGCGCTGGGTGAAGCGGATATGGACGCGCTTGAGGATGCGTTGCTCAACGATCCGATGTTCGCTGGGATGGAGCAGATCCGCGCCCTGAAAATCGAGGGCGACCTGCTTCAGGTCAACATCATGGAACAGGTCACCATGCTACTGGATCAGGACGATGTGCATGTGTCTGGGCCCAAGGCTGCCGAGACGGAAATCATCGCGGGCAGCAATGCCCTGTTGAATGCGGCCAACGTTGCCAAGGCGGGGATCGACTCGGTTGTGATGGCGGCTGAGGAGACCTATTCGGACCTGCTTCTGCATCAGGCCAGCCTGTATGATGTACCTGATCAGCACGACATCGCTGAGCTGACGAATGATGCCATCGCCGTGTTGATGGAAGAGGCCAATAGCGAATTGGCCAAGATCCACGAAACCGTCGCCAAACAAACAGCCCCGACCGAGATGGCGGGCGCTGACGACGGCCTGCAGACCATGCTGGCCTGAATTCCTGAAATCATAACGAGTGACCGGAAGGTTAGTTTATGTCGATTGTGTTTTCGTCGCGCCGCACCATCTGTTCCAGCCCTCTGGATCGAAATGGTGGCGTTGCCGTGTCCAGAGCGCCGCGTACCGAAAAAGGATTGAATGCGCCGCAAGAACCCAAAGATTCAGCCCTGCTTCTGCTGCATGATGCGCTGCGCGTCGATACGCCTGACGCGTCGACGAACAAGGAGCAAATCGCAGCTGAGCGCTGTACTACAGAACCAAAGAACACTCACCGCGCCGATCCTCCCCTTCGGCGCGAACAGCCGCACCCTTTGCAAGATATAACCTCTGAAGGTTGCGGTTCTGGGGTGGCCAATGCCGGGGCCTCTGATCCTGTTGACACCAACACACCGAAAGCGCGCAAGACCCCCTCTGCGCGCAACGATGGTGGGGGTCGCATAGGCACTACGATTGAGGCCAAGGCAAACGAGCCGTTGCCGCCGACCAAATCCGGCGGCGGTGATGGCAATGGGCCACCCCACACCTTTCACAAGCGAACCCCGCCCGAGGATTTCCAGCGTACGTTGCGGGTTTCGATGCGCGCGATCTATCGCAATCTGGTGTTCGTTCTGGTGCTGACCTGCGCCACCAATGTTCTGATCCTCGCCATTCCGATCTACCTGTTCCAGATCAGCGACCGGGTCCTGACCAGCCGATCACTGGACACGCTGATCATGCTGACCACGATCGTTGCCGGTGCGGTGATCTTTCAAGCGGCATTTGATGCGGTTCGTCGGTTCATGCTGATGCGCACGGCGGTCGAAGTGGCCGCGCGGCTGGGCGCCCCTGTCCTGAGTGCTGCGGCCCATGCCTCATTGCACGGCAATGGGCGCGAATATCAGACACTTGGGGATCTGCAGCAGGTGCGGGGTTTTTTGGTCTCAGGTACGCTGATCTCATTTCTGGATGTGCCCTTTGCACCGCTTTTCATCCTGATGATCTTCTTGGTGCATCCGCAGCTTGGCATGATCGTTGTCGTAACGGCCCTGCTGTTGATGACGATTGCGCTGATCAACCAAAAAACAACCGCGAAACCATTTGCCGAGGCGAACAAGGCCCAATCCATGGCGAACCAGCATCTGGATTCGATGTCTCGCAACAGCCAGATCATCAACGCGCTGGCGATGATCCCCGAGGCCGTGCGGATCTGGGGCCGCGATACCGCGCAATCGCTGACATGGCAGGTGCGTGCGCAGGATCGCAATGTGATCTTCGCTGCTATTTCGCGGGCCGTGCGTCTGTTGACACAGATCGCCATTCTTGGGTGGGGCGCATTTCTGGCGCTGCAAGGTGAGATCACCGGAGGCATGGTCATTGCCGCCTCGATCATCGCCGGGCGTGCCTTTGCGCCGATCGAAGGCTCGATTGAAGGGTGGAACGGCTTTCTACTGACCCGCGGGGCCTATGGGCGGATCAATGCGCTTCTGTCCAATTCCGCGCTTCAGTTCGAAAAACTGCGGCTACCACGCCCGGAGGGGCGACTGGATGTTGAACGCCTGCTCTATGTGCCCGGCGGGACCAAACGCGTCGTGCTGAACGGGATTACCTTCGCACTCAATCCCGGCGAGACGTTGGCGATCATCGGCAATTCCGGCGCGGGCAAGACGACGCTGGGCAAGACGCTTGTTGGGTCGATCCTGCCGACCTCGGGCAGTGTGCGGTTGGACCTGATGGATATCCGCAACTGGGACCCTCGCCAGTTTGGTGAAAGCATCGGCTATCTGCCGCAGGACGTGCAGCTGTTCCCCGGTACTATCAAAGACAATATTGGCCGGATGCGAGAGGACGCGACCGACGAACAAATCCACGATGCTGCCGTGCTCGCCGATGTCCACAACATGATTGCAACCCTGCCGCAAGGTTATGAAACCGTTGTCGCCGCTGACGGATCGCCCCTTTCGGGTGGGCAGAAACAACGCATTGCGCTGGCGCGCGCCTTCTTTGGCAACCCGCGTCTGGTGGTGTTGGATGAGCCGAACTCGAACCTCGACGTGGCGGGGGATCAGGCGCTGGCGCGGGCGATTGCGCAGGCCAAGGACAGCAAGATCACCGTCATCGTGATCACGCAAAAACCAACGCTTCTGAATGTGGTGGACAAGATCATGCTGCTGACCGACGGGCGCGTCGCCTTGTTCGGCCAGCGTGAACAAGTGCTGCAGCAACTGAACGCGCCGCGCAAACAAACCGGCATTGAAGGCCAGCAGGGGGGCTGATCATGAACGATATCGTACCCGTCAACACGTCTCCGTCCGAGCCGACCGTCTGGTATTCCGAAGTGCCGCGCTCGATCAACCGTCTGATCGTGGTGGGGTTCGTGATGCTGGTCGTGTGTTTCGGCGGCTTCGGTGTCTGGGCCTTCAGCGCGCCGCTGGCGGCGGCCGTCATCGCGCAGGGCAGTTTTGTTGCCACCGGCCGCAACAAGATCGTTCAGCACCTTGAGGGGGGGATTATCGAGGATATCAAAGTCTCGGAAGGTGAGGCCGTACAGGCCGGTCAGGTACTGATGACGCTGGATCAGACCTCGGCTGAGGCTAATGAGAGAGAGCTGTTCATTCGCAAAATCCGCCTGCAAGCCATGACCGAGCGGTTGCTGGCGGAATATGGTGAGCGTGAAAAGCTCAATTTCTCGCCCGACCTGATCGAGGCGTCAAATGATGTCGAGGTAATGACGATCCTCGATGGCCAACGGCTCAGCTTTGATGTCTCGCGCAAAACGCTGCTGAACGACGTCGCGCTTTTGGCACGCAACATGGAGGCCTTAAAGATCCGCGCCAGCGGGTTTGAGGCCCAGTTGAAAAGCATGCAGAGACGTTCGGATATTCTGCAAGAAGAGTTCGAGACAAAGGAAGCCCTGTTCGAAAAAGGACTGGTGCGCAAAGGCGATCTCAACACGATCCGCCGCGTTCAGGCCGAGGCCGATGGTCAGCAGGCCCGCTTGCAGGCCGAAGCCGCCGAAATCAACCAGATGCTGTTGAAATACGAAGAGCAGATCTCCCGCACCCGTTCCGCCTATCGCGAGGCCGCGCTGGATGAGTTGGGCGTGATCGAAGCCGACCTTGAAAGTGTACGCGAGAAATCCCGACAGGCCCGCAGCGTTCTGGCCCGCGCGGTCGTGCGTGCGCCCGTCACCGGGACCGTTGTGCGCCTGCATTACCACACTTCCGGCGGCGTGATCGAGACCGGCGAGCCCATCGCCGAGATCCTGCCAGCAGACGCCCCGCTGATCATCGAGGCGCAAATTCCCCGCACCGAGATCGACAGCGTCGTAACCGGGCAAGAGGCGACAGTACGCCTGATTGGGCTCAATCAGCGCACAACTCCGGTTTTGAGTGGTGAAGTCTATTATGTTTCGGCTGATTCGCTGATCGAAGATTCCCAGGGCATTCCACAAGAGGTCTACCTGGCGCGCATCTCACTGACACCCGAGGAGCTGAAGCGCGTCCGGGGGTTCGTGCCCACTCCGGGCATGCCAGCCGAGATCATGATCCAGACTGAAGAACGCACATTTGCCGCCTATATCGCCAAGCCCGTCTCAGACAGCATGTCGCGCGCGTTTCGTGAACAATAGGCCGATTTGGCTACACCAACCCGTCATCGCATGCTAACCCTCGCATGTGTAGGCAAAAAAAGGGGCGGTGCAAATGCCACTGACAGTCAAGGATATGATGGAAGCGGCCAATGCTGTGGTCGCGCGCATCGATGTGGATCAGGCCAAGGCGCTGATCGAAGGCGGAGCGCTGCTGTTGGACGTGCGCGACATGGTCGAGCTTCAGCAATCAGGTCGTGCAACCGGCGCGCATCACATCCCACGCGGCATGCTTGAGTTCCGTGCCGATGACACATTGCAATCCCATGACCCCGAGCTGCGCAAGGACCGGGCCATTGTCCTCTACTGCGCTGCCGGAGGGCGCGCGGCGCTGGCTGGGAGGCTCCTGAAGGATATGGGCTATGACGAGGTCTATAACCTTGGCGGCCTGTCGGATTGGGTCAATGGCGGCGGCGAGACTGCGCCCGCATAGGGCCGCAGGTTACGCGTTCAGGAAGGCCCGGACGGCGGCCTCGAACTCACGCGGTTTTTCGGCATGCAGCCAATGCCCGGCCCCGGGGATTTTGGCAAAACGCGCGGCGGGAAACAGGGCTTTGATCTTGTCGCGGTGTTCGGGCAGAACATAGTCAGAATTGGCCCCGGCCAGAAACAGCGCCGGGCCATCCCATTGGGCGTCAACCTCAGGGAACCCCATGATCTTGGGCATCTCGGATGCCAGAGCTTCAAGGTTCAGAAGCCAGCGTTTCCCTTCGACATCCAGCGATTGGGTGAAAAAGCTCTGCAATGCCGGATCAACCCCTTGCTCTGCCAGCTGTTCAGCCGCATCCGATCGGCGTGTAACTTGCGAGAAATCGACGGCGCGCATCGCTTCGATGAACTGGATTTGACTGTGGCCGTAGGTCACGGGCGCAATATCGGCGACCACCAGTTTGCGGACCAGATCGCCATGCTGCAAGGCCAGCATCATGGCGGCCTTGCCCCCCATTGAATGCCCCACAACATCGGCTGATCCGCCAAAGCTCTCGATCACTTCTGCCAGATCGGACGCAAGATCGGAATAGCCATGCTCATCGCTCCAAAGGCTCTGAGAGTGGTTGCGCATGTCGACGGCAATCACCTGCCGCTCGTCTGAAAGACGCCGCGCGATGACACCCCAGTTGCGGGCCGAGCCATAAAGCCCGTGCGCAATCAACAGGGGAGGGGTGTCCGTCGGGTCGCCATGGATAATCGTGTTCAGCATAGCCTTGTGATACGCGCGACGGCGCTGAACGACCAGCCCCATTGTCGCCCCAGTTCAGGCCGGTTAAGTTGTCCCGTCAGGAGGCGCAGATGACGCAGGAAACAGAAATCCAGACCCAGATCGCACAAACCATTCAGTTGCTGCGCAAGAAGCTGGGCATCAAGGACAAGACGCTGATCGCCTCGGTGCGTCGTGCCAAGCGACGTTTGCCGAAAAAAGTCTACAAGCAGGCCATGGTGTTGGCGCAGGCTGAGCAGATGGCTGAACATCCGCGACTGCGTCTGGTTCTGGACGGGCCGCAGCTTGAGAAAGCCTCGGATGAGGTGCAAAGCCATCTGAATGCCATCAATCTGGCGGATCGCCGATGGGGATGGTTTCTGAGCTTTCTTGGCACGGTCGCGCTGGGTCTGATCGCTTTGGCGGCATTGGCTTTGGTCGTGCTGCGCTGGCGCGGGTTCATCTGACCCAAGCGGTATCGCAATGAAAAACGGCGCCATTTCTGACGCCGTTTTTTGTTTGAATATCCGAAAAGAATTACAGGTTCGGATAGATCGGGAATTTGGCGCAGAGGTCGGCGACCTCGGCCTTGACCTTGGCCTCGACCGCAGCGTTTCCGTCTTCGCCATTGGCGGCCAGACCGTCGACCACTTCGATGATCCAGTCCGCGATCTGGCGGAATTCGACCTCGCCA
>NZ_JBXWMG010000011.1:0-171216 GCF_059609705.1 Ruegeria sp. YTSC192 | reverse complement strand
CGTCTCAACCGTCTCTCCGGCCCGTCCCACCGTCTCTCCAGTGCGTCTCCAGCGCCTCAGCAGCGCCGGTGAAGGGGGTTCTAAGGTTTAGCGCAGAAGGCCGCAAGCAGAAAATTACATATCGGCGTATTTTTTTGCGATATTCCATTTAAAGTTATAAAATCAAAAGGTTATCGAATGCCTTCCAGCGCCAAAACAGCCAGATGCAGGCGGGTTATCCAAGGAACACTATAGCCCGACCGGAACCCCACAATGGCAAACCACAACATCTTGGGCCAAGTTAGCCCATGGCTACTATAAACCCGACTCGCGCCCGCGAGTCGAATCCGGTGACAGGCTTCAGAAGCTCCGTTTTGCGAGTCGGCGGGGATCACTCTTTCCTCTACTTGCGCATTTCATTGGGATGCGGTCTGGTTCCCGAATGACAAGACACGATCCAATCTCGGCCCACCTATGACTGAAGGTCTTTCCTACCCTTTGGTGCGCACCGTCGGGCTTGACGGTGCTTTGGTGACATTTGCAGACAAGATGGATGAGGCCGCAAACCGGGCGGCCTTGGCGTTTCGGGCGCAGGTGGACAGCTTAGCGCTGCACGGGCTTATCGAGACAACGGCCTCCCTGGGGTCTGCATATGTGCGCTTTGACCCTCAGGTGGTTTCGCATCTTGAGATCACAAGTCACCTGCAGCAGATCCTGAACCAGCAAGACTGGTATAGTGCCCCTCTGCCAAGCGGACGAAGACTGTGGCGGGTGCCAACTGTATATGGCACAGACCTTGCCCCACAGCTGGAGGATGCCGCGCGTGTTGCTGGGCTGGACCCGGCCGAGGCTATCCGGCGGCTTAGCCAGACACAAGTGCAGGTGCTGACCATCGGTTTTGCGCCAGGGCAACCCTATCTCGGGCCGCTGGGACCCGAGTTCAACATACCGCGCCTGCAGGAGCTGACACCCGTGGTGCCCGAGGGCGCTCTCGTTCTGGCTATCTCACAGTTTGTGCTGTTCTCCGGCCCGACCCCGACCGGGTGGCGGCATGTTGGTCAAACGGCATTTCGCTGCTTTCAGCCTGAGAAGGATCAAGCATTTACCCTGCGACCCGGTGATGAACTTCAGTTCACCTCTGTCTCGCGCGATGAGTTTGAGGCAATCCGCGCCAATAATGACGACGGCCTCGGCGGCGCAACCTGTCAGGAGATCGCCTCATGACTCTGATGGTTCATCGCATTGGTCCAGCTTGTACGGTTCAGGATCAGGGGCGCACCGGTTACTTGGATCAGGGACTGTCCCGTTCCGGCGCGGCGGATACTCTGGCGTTGCATGAAGGCGCAGCTTTGCTGGGCCAAAGCCCCGATCTGGCCGCGCTGGAAATGGCCGGCATGGGTGGCGCGTTCGAGGCGACGCAACGCACAAGGATCGCCCTGACCGGTGCCACGATGCAGGCGAGCATCGACGGTTCCCCAATCGTCTGGAATGCATCCCACGTTCTTGAGCAAGGGCAAACGCTGACAATCGGTGCGACCGTGCAGGGCAACTATGGCTACCTGCATTTGGAAGGCGGCATTGAGGCCGAACCGTTCCTCGGCTCGCGCGCGACACATCTGACAGCCAAGATCGGCCGCGCCGTAGCGGTGGGCGATGTGTTGCCCGCTGCTAAGAACGCGGGCGATGGCAGGATGAAGCTGTCCCCCTCGGGTCGGTTCAATGGCGGCACCCTTCGCGTCGTCGCAAGCTTTCAAACCGCGTTATTCGATGATGAAACGCTGGGTCGCTTTGCGCAGACAGAGTTCACGCGCAGCGCGCGGGCCAACCGGATGGGGATGCAGCTGGAAAGCGACGGCCCCGGTTTTGCAGCGAAAGATCAGCTCAATATCCTGTCCGAGGTGATAACGCCCGGTGATATTCAGATGACCGGCACCGGCAATCCCTTCATTCTGCTGCCCGAATGCCAGACAACTGGAGGCTACCCCCGAATTGCAACCGTCTTGCCCTGCGACATGTCCAGGGCTACCCAGACCCCGGCGGGCGGCACGGTCCGGTTTGAATTCGTGACGTTGGAACAGGCAGTAGCGATTGATGCCGCGTTTCGCGCGGACCTTGCGCGCCTTCCGGGCCGTGTGGAACCTCTGGTCCGCGACCCTCATGACATCCCGAACCTGTTGTCCTACCAATTGATCAGCGGAGTGATCTCTGCCACCGACTAAGGAGACTACCTGATGCCACGCGTGGATCTGAACGCCGATATGGGCGAGAGCTTTGGCCCCTGGAAAATGGGCGATGACGAAAGCCTGCTGAAGATAATAACATCCGCCAATATCGCCTGCGGGTTTCATGCAGGTGACTGGGACGTGATGGCCACGACCATGAAACTGGCCGCTGAGAATGATGTGGGCATAGGGGCGCATCCCGGCTTTCCTGACCTACAGGGATTCGGGCGGCGCAATATGAAAGTGCCCCATGGCAGCCTGCGCAATCTGGTGCGCTATCAGCTGGGCGCGGCTTTGGGTATGGCCGCAGCCACTGGCACAAAGGTGCGGCATCTGAAACTGCACGGCGCTTTGGCCAATATGTGTTCGGTCGACCTCGACATGGCGCGCGCCTGTTACCAAGGTGCGCTGGATGTCGATCCGGATATCATCATCATGGTACTGGCGGTCACCAAGCAGGAAGACGCCGTACGAGAGCTTGGCTGCAAATGGGTGGGCGAGATCTTCGCCGACCGGGCCTACAATGACGATGGCACTTTGGTGGATCGCAGCCTGCCCGGCGCGGTGATCCACGACCCCGAACTTGCTGGCCCGCGCATTCTGAACATGGTGCGCGAAGGGGCCATCATAGCCGAATCCGGCAAACGGCTGGAGACGTCCATCGACACGATCTGCCTGCATGGGGACGGCCCGACTGCCGTACAGATCGCCCGGTCGGTCCGGGAAAATCTGATCGAGGGCGGGGTCGAGGTGACAAAGTTCACCCGATAGACATCGGCCCGTAATCCGGGGCCCCTATCCTATGGCTGTTGCCTGAATTCGGTTGAGCGCATAGCATGCCCGCAAGTGCATGTTCTGAATACCGTATTTCGAGAAACGCTATTGGCTGGCCCTGCGTTCGCCGCCAGATGCCCGGCAAGGAGGCGCACATGTCTTTCGATCTGATGTCTTACAAACCCCGAGGTGACAAAAAGAACTCGGACTTCTTTCACGAATACCTGCCAATGATCTACGAGCGCAGGACCAGCTCGGGCGTCGCGGATCAGGTCGGGCCGATGCGTGCGATCGTCATCCAGGTCGAATCCACGGCACTGTTCGATACGATGGTCGAGCTTTATGTGATGACGCCCTACCGCCACTCGGCCAGCTATCTGGGAAAGACACACAAGTTCGCGGTCCTGCATTCGCATCCTGACTATCCGGCGCTGATCCTGATGGCCCCGCTGAGCGACAGTTTCGAGGACTTCATCCCGCGCATCAATCGGATGTACCCGCTGGCCCGCCCGACGCCGCAAACGCGGTACGTGGGGGAGGTCTTTGCCGCCTGCGATCTGAAAGAGCTTAGTAAAACACTCGAAGGGCAGAACATCCGGTTTGAATATGCAGGTGATACGGAAAACCCGTTCTACACGCTGGATGGCTTTCGCTTTACCACGCCGTCGGATTTCACCTGCAACCGCGTT
Organism: Ruegeria sp. YTSC192; assembly: GCF_059609705.1. Classification (NCBI taxonomy): domain Bacteria; kingdom Pseudomonadati; phylum Pseudomonadota; class Alphaproteobacteria; order Rhodobacterales; family Roseobacteraceae; genus Ruegeria; species Ruegeria sp. YTSC192. Next base: position 167,552 of record NZ_JBXWMG010000011.1, on the reverse strand, counting down.
GGCTATTCCACACTGGATTTCAACGACCCCGACAGTCTGGGCCTCGGCGACCGCGTTTTGCTGAGCGATACCGAGCAAGCTCGATTGGGAGAGGCTGCAACCTTCGGCACGGAATCGAACATCGCGCCGCTGATGCTGGGGATCGACCACCTTGCCACGCGGGTTCTGGCGGGCGAGCGGGAAGATGCGATCCTCGAGTTTCTGACGATGGTGCCCTATTACTTCTGGGGGGCGTACAACATCTTCGACATGAACTCGTCCACCAATGTGAATCGAAACGCCAATGTGGATGACGACAAGAAATCCCCGGCCAAGGTGTTTACGGCAAACAACACGCCTTCTTTCGTGAACTCATTTGCCAAGCTTCCAATGCCGACCGAGGATTTTGTGCGCAATTTCGGCCGCCGCCTACATCACATGGCGATCGAGATTCAGGATGGCGACCATGGCGCGGGCGAAAAGAACGTGGATTTCGTGGTCAATACGCTCAAGGACAAGGGCGTGCCGTTCCTGGCCCATGTGGTGGGCGAATGCAAAGACGACCCAAACCTGAAACAGATCTTTTCAAAGCACTCAAAGAACACTCTGCTGATCACCGAGTACATCGAACGGTGTCATCACTACGACGGGTTCTTCACCAAGGACAACGTCGCCGCACTGACTGCTGCCGCCGGGCAGGATGAGCAATACGAACACGGCCATGTGTTCGATTGACCTGAGCGCAAAAAAAAGGGCTGCGAGGTTTCGCAGCCCAGACCCATCAGGAGAGTATATGTCGGGTCTTATGACGGCCCGATCATGAAACAGGTAACATTGCGCGCCTGAAGGCGTCGGCAAGCCAGATCGGCCTGTTCGCGGGTCATGCCCTGAAACGTGGCCTCGAACCCTTTTGAGCTTTGACTGACCTTGCGCAGCGTACCGTCCAGCGCTGTCATCTCGGACAGAGCGGTTTTCAGCAGCACTTTCTCGGCCTCATAGCGGGTGGTGTAGCGGCCCACATTCACGCCCCACAGATGCCCGCCTGAGGTGGACAGCCGCGTGACGACCTCTTGTTCCGGCTCCGGCTGCGTGGCCGGTTGGGTCGAGGCCAGCACCAGATTTTCGGGCCGCAAGGCCGGACGTGTATCCGAGCTTTCGACCGGAGGCGCGGTGGGCGCGATATCTGCCTGCGCGATGGCAGCGGCAATCCCGTCCTGGATGCGGTCGCGGTTTTCATCGGCGGCGTCAACAACAGCGCTTGCAACCTGCGACGCCGCTGTCGGACGCATCGCCGGGCGCAGGCTGGTTTTGGGCGCGCCGGTCAAACGCGCCACTTGCGTGCCGCCAAGGCCGGTATTGCCCGCATAGGCCGGGCGTGCAGGCCGACGGATCGGGGCGCGCGACGGGGCGCGGCGGAACCCAAGATCCAGCAGCTCAGCCACTTTAGCGTTCCGCGATGCCCCCGATTTGCCACCAAAAACCGTTGCGATAATACGTTCATCCTTGCGCTTGGCCGAGGCCACAAGGTTGAACCCGGCTGCGCGGGTATAGCCTGTCTTGATCCCATCCGCGCCTTTGTAGGCGGCCAGCAATCGACGGTTCGTGTTGGGAACCGTCTTGATCCCGGCATTGGTCGATTGACGCGAGAACAAGTTGTAGTACTGCGGGTAATCATACAGCAGATGCCGCCCCAGCGTGGTCATGTCACGCGCGGTCGACATATGCCCCGATTCCGTCAGGCCATGCGCGTTCTTGAAGGTCGTGCGGCTCATCCCCATTGCCTTGGCGGTGCGCGTCATACGGCGGGCAAATGCGGCCTCGGACCCGCTGATCGCAATTCCGATGGCGGTTGCGGCATCATTGGCCGATTTCACCGCCGCTGCGCGGATCAGATAGCGAAACGCAATCGTCTGGCCCGAACGCAGGCCCAGCTTCGACGGAGGTTCAGCCGCTGCCGCCCGCGTGATGCGAACCTGCGTATCCAGCGTGATCTCTCCGTTCCGAACCGCTTCGAACGCGATATAGAGGGTCATCATCTTGGTCAGCGAGGCCGGATGCAGGCGCGTGTCGGCGTTGCGCGAATGCAAAACCTCGCCCGTTCGCGCGTCGATCACCATCGCCGCGTACGGTGCGGCCAAGGCCTTGAGCGGTGCAAAGGAAAGCACCATCATCAACGCTGTGAGGAATACGCCCATCCGGGCCGGGATTGTCCACCGACTCTGCACGATCTTTGCCTCTGTCTGCCTCGTTCCGCCGGGTTTTCCCGGTCGGATGAAATTTATTGATTATCACTAAGGCTAACACAGGACCCCGGCAAAATAAACCAAAAGCTGGGGTTTTCCCGGCATCGTGAGGGGCACGAACACCTTCTATATATAGGCGAAGCACCTAGATCGACCTACCAGATGAGCGATGATGACGGGAACAAGGCAAAGGTTGCGCGGTTTTTTCCGGAACTGCGGCCGAACAGCAACATCAGCCTAGGGCGCACACCAGATCCGAAAGCTCGCCAAGATCCGACAGTTCCCGGAATCGGGGATGATCAGACGGCGTTTCGGCATGCTCGACCTCCCACACCAGACCGTGCGGGACATGAACGCCCCAGCACCCGGCGGTAATCGGCGCCACCACATCCGACCGCATCGAGTTGCCCACCATCATCGCGCGCGACGGCCCCTCGCCATGCTGTTCGAAGATCGTCCGATAGGTCTCGGCAGTCTTTTCCGAGACGATCTCGACCCCGTCGAACAAATCCCCCAACCCCGATTGCGCCAGCTTACGCTCCTGATCGATCAGGTCGCCCTTGGTGATCAGAATAACGCGATGGGTCTCGGCCACGCCCTCAATCGCCTCGCGCGCATGGGGTAGAAGTTCGATGGGATGGGCCAGCATCTCTTGCCCTGCGTCGATCAACTGGCGGATGACCGAGGCCGGAACGCGGTCTTCGGTCACCTCGATCGCCGTTTCGATCATCGACAGGACAAACCCTTTGATTCCATAGCCATAATGCTGGATATTCCGCTTTTCGGCGGCCAAAAGACGCTCCATCAGGTGGTCGCGTTCGGCGTGGTCTGCCAGCAATTGGGCGAAATGGGCCTGTGTCAGCTGAAAGAACCGCTCGTTATGCCAAAGCGTATCATCCGCATCAAAGGCGATCGTGGTCAGTTTATTGTCCATGCCGAAAGGGTTCGCTGCCTCTTTATTCTGACAGCGTCAACGTTATATAAGCCCTCAGATAAACCCAATGCCTGAATCGGACAGTTGCGCGCGATGCTGGAAAACCCATGGATGATGTCTGACAAACCGGATGACGACAGCGACTCGTCCATCCTGCTGCAGACGCGACCCAAAACCAAGCGCCCCCCGCTGTATAAGGTGTTGTTGCTCAACGATGACTACACCCCGATGGAATTTGTCGTTCACGTGTTGGAGCGCTTTTTCGGCATGACCCACGCAGAGGCGTTCGAGATCATGCTGACCGTGCATAAGAAAGGCGTCGCGGTGGTGGGTGTGTTCAGCCACGAGATTGCCGAGACCAAAGTCGGTCAAGTGATGGATTTCGCGCGTCGACATCAGCATCCGCTGCAATGCACGATGGAACGCGAAGAATAACACAGGCCGGGTTGCCCGGAATTTATCATGTCCCCTCGTCTTGATCTTGCCCTGAACAGCGGTTTGACCCTGTCGCAACCGCTGGTCGTGATCGGCCCGACCCCCGAAGAGGATCTGTCAGCCTTGCCGCGCGAGGCACAGGTGATCCAGCCGTTCAAACCTTTCCACGATCATTTCGCTGCTCAGGGCTTTGCCACCAAACCCATACTTGCCGCCGCTTGCAGCGATGCGTTGGTGTTCCTGCCGCGCGCCAAGGCGCTGGCCCGGTCGCTGGTGCAGCAGGCGTGCAGCCATGCCAGCGGGACAATCGTTGTTGACGGCGCCAAAACCAACGGCGTCGACAGCATTCTGAAAGACATCCGCAAGCGCGTTGCCGTCGACGGCCCTATTTCCAAGGCCCATGGCAAGATCTTCTGGTTTCAGGCCGACGCCGAGGCCTTCGCCGATTGGGCCGCCCCCGCAAACCAAAGCGTGGATGGTTACGTGACCGCTCCGGGTGTGTTTTCCGCCGATGGGATCGACCCGGCCTCGGCCCTTCTGACACAGTCCTTGCCGGACAAGATCGGCCCCCGTGTGGCTGATCTGGGCGCAGGTTGGGGGTATCTGTCGGCTGGTCTTTTAAAGAACGAGCGCCTCAAGTCCCTGCATCTGGTTGAGGCCGATCACATCGCGCTGACATGTGCGCGAACAAACGTGGCCGATGCGCGTGCTCAGTTTCACTGGGCGGATGCGGTGACCTGGACCGCGCCCGAGCCTATCGACACCATTGTCATGAACCCGCCCTTTCACACATTGCGCAGTGCCGATCCGGCGCTGGGGCAAGGCTTCATCAAGTCCGCCGCGAAGAACCTGACCCGCAATGGCACCCTGTGGATGGTTGCCAACCGCCACCTGCCCTATGAAGCGACACTGGCGGAATCCTTCGCCCAGGTTCAGGAAGTGGCCGGTGACAACCGGTTCAAGGTGTTCCAAGCCTCTCGCCCCCGGGCCTAAGCCCGGCTAACCTGCCCCAAATCAGGAGGATTCGGATGTCCTTTTCCATAGCTGGCAAGACAGCGATCGTAACCGGCGGAGCCAACGGGATTGGGTTGGCCATCGGGCGGCATTTTGCAGATGCCGGGGCCAATGTCGTCTTTGCTGATATGGATGAAAAGCGACTGGTTGAAGAACTGGGCGAGCAAGGCGATGAAAGCAATATTCGCTATTTCGCTGGTGACCTGCGCGAAAAACTGACCATCGCCAACCTGCTGTCGGCCACGCTGGATGCGTTCGATCAGGTCGACATTCTGATCAACGGCGCGCGTCAGGTGATCCCGTCCGATGCGCTGGATCCCGATGACGACTCGGTCCGGACATTGCTGAATCAGAACCTGATGCCCGCCTTGCGCCTCAGCCAATTGGTGGCCAAGCGGATGATCAAGCAATCCGGTGATGAGGCGGAAAACCCGGCCGGGTCTATCATCAACCTGTCCTCGATTGCGGCACGGCGCACCCATCCGGACCTGATGGCCTATTCCGTGTCCACCGCCGCGCTGGACCAGATGACCCGCTCGCTTGCCGTGGCACTGGCCCCCAACCGCATCCGCGTGAATTCAATCGCGCTGGGATCGGTCATGAGCGCATCTCTGCAATCAACGCTGAAAGAGAACCGCGATTTCCGCGACGATATCGAAAAACACACCCCTCTGGCCCGGATCGCGGCCCCAACCGAACTGACGGAAACAGCGCAGTTTCTGGCCTCGGACGCGGCAGGGTTCATTACTGGCCAGATCCTGACAATTGACGGCGGCCGCACCTTGCTGGACCCCGTCGCAGCCCCGGCGCACTGACCATGTTTGATTCCGAGAAGACCACTGCCTCAGCCTGGTTTCGCCAATTGCGCGACGATATCGTTGCTGCTTTTGAAGCGCTGGAGGACAGCCACGACAACGGCCCCTATTCCGACGCAACCCCCGGACGGTTCGAAGTAAAAGAAACCAAACGCCAGTCCGAGGACGGCTCGGACGCGGGCGGCGGGCTTATGTCGGTGATGCGGGGCGGTCGCGTGTTCGAGAAGGTCGGTGTCAATGTCTCGACCGTTTACGGCACGTTGGGCGAACGCGCACAACAGGCCATGGCTGCACGCAAGGGTATTCCCGGCATGACCGAGGACCCTCGGTTCTGGGCCTCAGGCATTTCGCTGGTGGCCCATATGCAAAACCCGCATGTCCCCGCCGTTCATATGAACACGCGGATGTTCTGGACACCGCACGCCTGGTGGTTTGGCGGCGGGTCGGACCTGAACCCCTGCATAGAATATGACGACGATACTGCCCATTTCCACGCGACCCAGAAGGCACATCTGGATCCGCACGGGCCGGGCCACTACCCGCGCCTGAAGGACTGGGCGGATGAGTACTTCTACATCCCCCACCGCAAGCGCGCGCGCGGCGTTGGTGGTATTTTCATGGATGACTACTGCACCGATGATTGGCAGGCGGATTTCGCCTTGACGCAGGATATCGGCAAAGCCTTCCTGCCCGCCTTCCTGCCGCTGGTCCAAAAGCGCCGGGTTCAAAGCTTTTCAGACGCGGACAAAGACACCCAACTGGTGCATCGGGGCCTCTATGCCGAGTACAATCTTGTCTATGACCGCGGCACCAAGTTCGGGCTTGAGACAGGTCACGATCCGGACGCGGTGCTGATGAGCCTGCCCCCCATGGCGAAATGGGTCTGAGGCTCAGAACCCAAAATCCATGAAGTTGTCAAAGCAATAGGCCTGCGCCGAGGTCGCGGACATATTCTCTCCGACCTTTCTGACCGTGATAGAATAGCCCGGATCGGTATCCGCGCCCGGAGGTGGTGTCAGTGAGAATTGCACTGTGCGCACGCCCGGCTCATAGGCGCGATAGATATATATTCGCGTCGGACCGGGTACGCCCAGCGTGCGTATCGCGAAATCGCCGATCCCACACCAGTAGTTCACTGGCGCCGATGATCCGATGGCCTTGACCTCATAGATGCCGCCTTCCAGCGGCGTGATCTGGGTCCGGTTTTGCGGCCCCACACGGACACCGAAGCCGACAGCCTGTGCAAGCTGGGGTGCTAAAATTAACGCCGAGGCTGCAATGATTTTGGCAACACGCATCATCTGAACATCCTGAAATAAACTCTGTATCGTCAGACTAACACAATTGAGGGTTGGGTCGAGAGGGGCATGGCGCCAAGACACAAACACATCAAAATATTAATATGCAACTGGCCTACCGAAGCGTATCATCATGATGTCTATCGCAAATCTGGTGTCATGTGAGCCAAACATTTCCAAAAGACTGGTTTGATCTCTCACCCGAAAAATACGCCGATTTCGGGGCGATGTTCTATTTGGCGGGCCTGACCCCAACGCATCAGAAACGTAGTTTGGCGCAGGTTCTCTATGCGTTTGAAACGCCGTTGCGGCTGGGACAATACCACATTTTCCGCCAGAACGGCTTTCCCCGAGGGTTCGTAACCTTTGCCGGCCTCAGCCTTGAGGCTGAGAATAGATACGCCATTCAGGAAAAGCCCCTGAAAGATGCGGATTTCACCAGCGGGTCCTCGTTCTGGATCGTCGATCTGGTTGCGCCGTTCGGGCAAACCAATGAAATTGTCGACATTCTCAAGGCAGAAATACCACACCCCCGCGTCCGAACGAACCGTCTGGTTGGTGACTTGGGCCAGAACCGGATCGTAGAATGGAGCCGGGATGCCACGGGCGAGGTCCATATGAAGCTCTATCGCAAGAAGGATTTCAAACGCCTGCTGGAACAAGGCGAGGGCTAGCATGGTCTCGGTTCCAGTCACGGGTGATTTGACAGGGGATGTAACGGGCAAACCGCCGAACGTGGCCACCGGTCAGGTCATTCTTGGCGACACTCCGGGAACGTTCGACGTCAACAATTGGGAAATCGCGACCCCTCCGGCGAATGGGGCAGCCACGATAGACGCGGATACCGGCGAATGGGAATATGAGGTCGATCCCGCCTTTTTTGAAAGCCTCGACTTCAACGATATCGTAACCGACACGTTTATCATCCAGGGATCCGATGGGATTTTCTTTGGTCAGGCGACAATCACTATTTCGATTCAAGGCGTTTGCTTTACCGCCGGGACCCTGATCGAAACCAAAACCGGACCAGAGGTCGCTGAGGCCCTGACAGTCGGCGATCTGGTCCGGACCAAAGATCACGGCCTGCAGCCCATCCGGTGGATCGAGGCCAGCCCGATCCCGCCCGAGCGATTGCGTCGTGACCCTGATCTGCGGCCCGTGCGTATCCTACGCGGCAGCCTTGGGCCAGACATACCCTCACGCGATCTTCTGGTGTCGCAGCAACATCGCGTTCTGATTCAGGGGCCGAAAGTCGAGCTGCTGTTTGGCGCCGCCGAGGTTCTGGTCGCCGCAAAACACCTGTGTTCGTGGCCGGGTATTTTCATCGACACCTCAGACCAGCCGGTCGAATATCTGCATATCCTGCTGGATCAGCATGAGATTCTGACTGCCGAAGGCGCATTGGCGGAAAGCCTGTTTCTGGGTGACGAAGCGCTGCATTCCCTGTCCTCGGAAGGGCTGCAGGAGCTGGCCTCGATCTTTCCCGACCGCACCCCGAATAAATCCACCGGCTTCGGACGCGCTGCTCGCATGATCCTGCGCGAGCATGAGGCCCGCGCCTTGGCTTGACTCTAACCTGTCGGGCCGATTCGCCCGCCCACATCCTGCGGCGCCAATGCAACCGTCTTGATCACCGCATAGCATCGCACGCCCGGTTGCAAACCAAGCCCCGCGACGGAACGGCGGGTGATCCGCGCCAGAACGATACCTGCCGGCGTATTCATCGAGATGATCGCACCGGGCCCGTCCCCGGCCCGGATGGTCTCGACCGTGCCCGCCAGAACGTTCAGGGCAGAAAGCCCCACCGGAGGCTGGTTGGACAGGATCACCTCTTGCGCGGGGATACGAATGCGAAGCTCTGCCCCGATCTGATGCGGGATACGCGGCAGAAACAGCGACTCTCCACCCGCGTCCAACTCGGTCAAACCGTCCTCGTGATGGGCCCGAACACGCACCTGTAGCACCGCGCCAACCGCGCGCACGCCCGCAGGCGTCACGGACGGATCGGCCAACACCTCAGAGGCCGGACCATGGCGTGCCACCTTGCCATCCTGCAGTGCAACAACTGAGGTCGCCAACCGCGCGACCTCGGCCGCGGAATGTGTGACATAGAGGATTGGAACTGAAACCTCATCCCGCAGACGCTCGAAGTAAGGCAGGATCTCGGCCTTGCGGCCTTCGTCCAGCGCGGCCAGAGGCTCATCGGCCAGAATCAGGCGTGGACTGGCCAGCAAGGCACGCCCGATGGCAACCCGCTGCTTTTCGCCCCCGGACAAACCAGCCGGGCGACGATCCAGCAAATGACCGATGCCCAGCATCTCGATCACCTTGTCAGGGTCCTCGCGTTTTGCGGATCGCGGCGCAAACCAGCGCCCGAAAGACAGGTTCTGGCGCACGGTCAGATGCGGAAAAAGGCGCCCTTCCTGAAAGATATAGCCCAGCCTGCGTTTATGCGGTGGCAACCAGCGCCCGGTGTCCGTGTCGAACAGGACCCAATCATCCACAGCTACGCGCCCGGCCTCGGGTCGCAACAGACCGGCCACGGCATTCACAACCGTTGTCTTGCCCGACCCCGAGCGCCCGAACAGAACCGTCACACCCGGCGGAGCCTCAAAGCTGAGGTCCAGATCGAGCCCCGCAAGGCTGTGGCGCAGGCGAACGGATAGATTCATGACCCGGCCACTCGTGCCGCCGCGCGGCGTCCGACATATTCCGACAGCAGCAAAGCCCCCATCGCGATGATGATCGAAATGACGACCAACCGGGTCGCCGCCGCCTCACCCCCCGGCACCTGCAGGAAGGCGTAGACAGCCGATGGCAGCGTCTGAGTCTGGCCCGGAATGTTCGAAACAAAGGTAATGGTGGCTCCGAATTCACCCATCGCCTTTGCAAAGGCCAGAATGGCCCCCGCGATGATCCCCGGCAGGATCATCGGCAACGTCACCGTCGCAAACACCCAGGGGCGCGAAGCCCCCAGCGTGGCCCCCGCCTGTTCAAGCCGAGGGTCAACGGCCTCGATCGACAGACGGATGGCCCGCACCATCAAAGGGAACGCCATGATCCCCGCCGCCATTGCAGCGCCCGTCCATCGGAAGGCAACGACGATCCCGAACTCGGCCAGAATGCGCCCGATAGGGCCCTGAATGCCAAAGGTCAGCAACAACAGATAGCCGGTAACCACAGGTGGCAGGATCAGGGGCAAATGCACCAGACCATTCAACAGCTGTCGCCCCGGAAAGCGCCAGCGCGCCAGGGCGTAGGCCACGAATATCCCAAGCGGCAAAGTCGCCAGCGTTGCCCAAAACGACACCCGAAGGGACAGTTTCAGCGCCTCAATCTCGGCAGGGCCCAACCAGTCCATAAGGCTCACCGTTCGGGCAGAGAGAACCCCTGCCCCTTGAACACATGTGACGCGAATTCGCTTTGGAGAAAGGTCAGAAAATCCTGCGCCTCTGGCTTGGCAAAGGACGTCTCGGCGACCGGATAGATGATGGGTGGGTGGCTGTCCTCTGGGAAGCTGCCAACAACACCAACCCGCGCGTCAGCCTGAGCGTCCGTCCGGTAGACAATGCCCATCGGTGCCGCCCCTGTCGCGACCAAAGCCAGTGCCGCGCGTACATTGTCGGTTTGGGCAACCTGCTGCTGCACTGCATCCCATTGGCCAAGGCTCTGCAACGCGGCCTTGCCGTAGATCCCTGCTGGGACGGCATCGACCAACGCGATGGCAAGAAAGCCGCCCTCTAGCTGCTGGGCTACATCATAGGTCGCCGAAACTTCACCAATATGCGTCTGCGGCGCGGCTCCGATCAGCACCAACCCATTGCCCAAGAGGGCAACTCGGGTTTCGGGCTTGATCACGCCATCTTGCTGCAGCACATCCATCCAGTCCTCATTGGCAGAAATGAACAGATCAGCCGGAGCGCCCTGCTGCAACTGACGCGCCAGAACCGAGGACGCGGCATAGGAAATCGTGACATCCTGACCGGTTTCACGCTGATACGCGGTCGAAACCTCATCCAGTGCCGTCTTCAGACTGGCCGCCGCAAACACCAAAACTCCTTCTGCCCCGGCCCGAAGCGGAGCCAGCACAAGCACGCCAAGCACAAGCGCTGCCACAAGAAAACGGCGAGGGGAGTGTCGGGCCATATCCTCTCCGGCCTGAGGGGTTTCGGTCCCTTCCCGAGATATCGGAGGCAACAGGCCCCGCGCAAGCGCCTTTCCGTCTTCGCCTTCAATCTCGCGGGCAGTGATGCCTTTAGCGGTACAGGTGACCGTTGCCGACCCGGTTCCAGAAGAAAGCTAAGAAATTCGCGCAAACCCTCTTGCACCCGCCCTCAGGCTTGGCTACATGCACCGTCACGGGTGATTAGCTCAGTTGGTAGAGCGCTTCGTTTACACCGAAGATGTCGGGAGTTCGAGTCTCTCATCACCCACCATCCACTTTTTGAATGGCACGTCACCTGCAAAGACAACACCGGGGCGTTGTTGCAACCGGTTGCAGCACTGCGGTCTTAGTGCATAATGCTGGAACCATGACAATACCTAGCGCCAGCTCCGACCAATTGCCCGCAAGGCACCTGCCATGAGCGTCACCCTAAAAGATGTCGCGGCGCTGGCGGGTGTGTCTCGATCAGCCGTTTCGCGCACCTTTACCGAAGGGGCTTCGGTCTCGGCCAAAACCCGCAGCAAAGTGGAAAAAGCCGCGAAAGAGCTGGGGTATAGCCCCAATGCGCTGGCTTCTTCGCTGACAACGGGGCGGACCAAGCTGATCGGGTTGATCTCGAACAACTTTCACAACCCGATCTTTCTTGAGGTATTCGACCAGTTCACACGCGCCCTGCAGGAACGCGGGCTGCGTCCTTTGATCGTGAACCTGACCGATGAGACCCAGCCCGCCAATTCCGTCCGCATGTTGCGGCAATACTCGGTCGATGCGGTCATCGTCGCCTCATCGACTTTGCCACCCAGCTTTGCCAAGGCATTCCACGATGCCGGGGTTCCGGTGGTTCATACATTTGGTCGCTCCGCCACCTCGCCCGAGGTGCATGTCGTCGGGATCGACAACGTGGAATGCGGACGTATGGCTGCGCGAGAACTGGTGGCGCGTGGATACACACGCGTCGGGTATCTGGGGGGGCCGAAGGATGCGACCTCGGCCATGGACCGTTATCGCGGGTTCATCGAGGAAACCGCGCAATATGCGAACCTCGAGGTGTCCTATTCTTTCGCTCAGAATTACTCGTTCGATGCCGGGCGGACCGAGATGCTGCGGCTGTTGGACGAAACCCCAGCCGAGGGGTATTTCTGCGGCGATGACATCCTATCGATTGGCGCGCTGTCGGCCCTCAAGGATCATGGGCTGACACCGGGGCGTGACATCGGCATCATCGGCCTGAACGATATGGAAATGGCCCGTTGGGAAAGCGTCGACCTGACTACCATTCACCAGCCGATCAAACAGATCATCAACGCATCGGTGGATCTGGTCGAGGAGATGCTGAAAGAGCCTCAGAGATACCCTGAGGCCCGTATCTTCCCCTGTCGGGTAATCGAGAGGGGCACGCTGCGCCCCCGACCGTGATTACCGGAACATTGGCGGACGCGCGTCTTTCCAAGCGCCGTCCTCTTTGCCCGACGCGACAGCAGCATGAACGGCAGCGATCGAACGCACACCGTCTGAGGCGCCGGGCAGACCGTCGCGGACCTCACCCCGGATTGCATCGGCCAGATCGCAATAGATATTGGCTACGGCCAGCGGGAAGCCCTCGGGGTGGGCGATGGCCACGCGCGACAGTCGTTGCACTTCGTCATGCAGACCACCTTCGCCCTTTTCGATGATCTGGGTGCGCCCTCCGACTGGGGTGTAGATCAATTGGTTGGGCTGCTCGGACGCCCAGCGCAAACCGCCGGTTTCGCCAAACACCTGAATGTCGAACCCGTGTTGCCGCCCAATCGCCACAGACGACGTCCAAAGACGCCCAACCGTGCCGCCTTCGGTGCGGAAATTGATCATCGCGTCATCCTCCAGCTCGCGGCTGGAAATGGTCGAGGCCATATCGGCGGACAGGGATTTCACCTGATCATCACAGATAAAACTGGCCATATGCAGCGCATGAATGCCGCAATCCGCGAATTGGCCCGAGACACCCGCCATCGCCGGGTCATAGCGCCAGCGGACCCGAGGGTTATCGGCATCCGTCGCATCGCCATGATGACCGTGGCTGAAATTGGTCACCACCAACCGCACCTTTCCGATCTCTCCTGCCCGCACCATGGCGCGCGCCTGCCGGATCATCGGATAGGCGGAATAGCAGTAGTTCACAGCGCAGATCTTGCCCGAGGCCTCGGCCACGCGCACGATCTCTTCGCCTTCTTCGACCGTCATGGTCATGGGCTTTTCGCACAGGACGTTGAAGCCAGCCTCAAGAAACGCTTTGGCGATTTCGAAATGGGTCGAGTTTGGTGTGGCAATCGTGACCAGATCAATCCTGTCGGGGCGGTCCTTTTCGCCTGCCAGCATGTCCTGCCAGCTGCCATAGGCGCGCTCGGCGTTGATGCCCAACCGCTGAGCGTATTCGCGGCCCACCTCGGGCCGGTGATCCAGGGCGCCCGCAGCGAAGTCGAACATCCCGTCCGCTTGCGCACCCAACCGATGGGCAGGTCCGATCTGACTGCCTTCGCCGCCACCAATCATGCCCCATTTCAGCTTTGCCATGGTCTTTGTCTCTCTTCAATTTTTCCGAGCTTGAGCGATCAGAAATCGCTGATATCTTTCCACTGGCGCTGGTCTGATGAGGCCAGCGCAGCCGCCAGCACCCGGTTGACCTCATGCCCGTCGCGGAAGGTGGGCCAGATCGGTTTGCCGGTGTGAATGGCCTGCAGGAAATCCTTGGCCTCGATGATGATCTGGTCCTGATAGCCGGTTCCGTGGCCGGGGCCCTGACAGAAGGGTTCATAATCCGGATGGGCGGGGCCGGTCAGGATCTTGGTGAACCCGCGCTGCCCTTCTGGCCCTTCTCGGCGATAGAGCCAGAGGGCATTCTGATCCTCTTGATCAAACCGGATTGCGCCCTTGGTGCCTGATATCTCATAGGCATAGCCCATCTTGCGTCCCGTCGCGACGCGGCTGAAATAGAGGTTACCCATCACGCCGTTTTCAAAGCGGCACATCATCTGGGCGTGATCGTCATTCGTGACCACTCCGCCCGGGCGCGTGCGGTGAACAGTTTCGACATCGGCCATGACCTGCGAAATTGGGCCGATCAGTGCCAACGCGCCGTTCACCATATGCGGGGCCAGATCTCCGATTGTGCCGTTGGCTTTGCCGGTCGTACGCCACGTGGCGGGGGCGTCTGGATCGGCAAAGAAATCCTCGGTATGCTCACCGCGAAACCAGGTGATGTCGCCGATCTCACCATCGGCTATCAGTTTGCGTGCATATTGGCTGGCAGGGGTGCGGATATAGTTGAAACCCACCATGTTGACGACGCCGGCAGCCTCGGCCGCGCGCGTCATGGCCTGACTGTCCTCCAGTGACGCGCCCAGAGGTTTCTCACACAGGACCGGCTTGCCCAAGGCAAAGGCTGCCTCGGCGATTTGGCGGTGCGTTTCCTGAGGCGACGCGATGACGATTGCGTCCACCGTCGGGTCCTCAACCAGAGCGCGCCAATCGTCGGTCGCACGTAGGAACCCATAGGCTGCGCGGTATCGTTCAGCACTTTCAGGGGACGAGGCGCAAATCACCTCAAGCCGCGGACGCAGAGCAGTGTTGAACACGGCACCCACGGCGGACATGGCAACAGAATGCGCCTTGCCCATATAGCCGCCACCAACAATTCCAATTCCGATTTCAGGCATCTGTCGCGGCTCCGAACATACTATTTGCAACCGGTTGCAAAATCAGTATCGTGTGAATCGATTCAACGCAAGGTCCAAACTTTGCCGACGACGTTACGCCGGAGGAACATCACGTGAGCGCTTTGATCGAGGGCATCAAAGGAAATCGGTTTGCGGTTTTCGGCCGTGCCGGAATGGATATGTATGCCGATCCGATCGGTGTCAAAAGCGAGGATGCCGACACGTTCCATGCCGATCTGGGCGGGTCCTCGGCCAATATTTGCGCGGGTCTGGTCAAGCTCGGCAGTCAGGCATCATTGGTTACGTCGGTCTCGGACGATGCAGTTGGCCGATTCTGTCTGAACCGCCTGCGGCACTACGGTGTCGACACCTCTTACATCCGCGTTGTCGGCGGTGAGTTCCGCATGTCTCTGGCAATCTATGAAAGCCGGATCGAGAATTTTCAGAACGTCATCTACCGAAACGGAGCGGTCGATTTCCAAGTCACCGAAGAGGATATGGACCGGATCGACTATGGGGCATTCTCAGCCGTGATATCCGCCGGAACTGTCTTTGCGGCGGAACCGTCACGCAGCGCCACGTTTCGGGCTTTTGACAATGCCCGCGCCGCAGGGTTGCCGGTGATTTTCGATATCGACTATCGCCCTTACAGCTGGCCGTCGCCCGAAGTGGCGGCCGATGTCCTGTCCCGGGCCGGAGAGGCCAGCGATCTGATTGTCGGCAATGACGAGGAATTCGGCTTTATGGCTGGCGGCATCGAAAAAGGGTTCGCAAAGGCCAAAGAATTGGCCGAAAAGCCGGGCCGCATCGTTATATACAAGATGGGTGAAAAAGGTGCCGTCACGATGATGAACGGTCAGGAGATTCACACCGGCATCTACCCGGTTACGGCAGTCAAACCCAACGGAGCGGGGGACAGCTTTATGGCAGGTTTGCTGGCCTCGGTCGCCGCTGGTCATTCGCTGCAAGAGGCCGTCATGCGGGGGTCCGCCTGCGCTTCAATTGTTGTGGCACAACCCGGATGCGCCCCGGCCATGCCCACAACGCCCCAGCTGGATGCGTTTCTGGCCGACCACCCCGGCCCGACCAAATAGGAGGCCCCCATGCATATCGCGCCCCATGACAACCAGAACAAAGCCATCGTCGATGTCGATGACTCGCTGGTTCCGCTGAACTATTTCAACATCGTCAAGCTCAAGCGCGGCCAGGCATTCGAATACCAGGTGCCGGGTTATGAGACCTGCGTCGCCCCGGCCACCGGCTCTGTGGATGTAGACGTCGAAGGCGTGCAATTCGCCAAATTGGGCAACCGGGGCGAGGACGTGTGGGATGGCGAGCCAGAGGGCGTCTATGTCCCGGTTGGTGCCAAAACGCAGCTGGTCTGCGTGTCGGAAGAGGCCGAGGTTTTCATCGCCGGGGCCAAGTTTGACAAGGTTCTGGACCCCTTCGATGTGCGCGAGCATGACCTTGTGCAATACGGCAGCGACGACACCAAAACGCACCGCAAGATCAAACATATCCTGGGTCAAAAACAACAGGACAAGGTTGGCCGCCTGCTGGTGAGTGAACTGTTCACTGTTGGTCAGGGTGGCTGGTCCGGCTTCCCGAGCCACAAACACGACACCAACCGCCTGCCGGATGAGACGCGCCACGACGAGACCTATAACTTCCGCTTCAAACCCAACTGGGGCTCGGGCCTGCAGATGCTGCAGCGCGAAGACAACGAACCGGGGGATGCCTATCACATCGTCGATGGCTCAACCGTTTGTATCGACAAAGGCTATCATCCCTGCTGCGTGCTGCCAGGTTATGAGATGTATTATTTCACAATCCTCGGCGGGCTGACGCAGCGCTCGCTGGTGCAATATTTCCAACCCACCCATGCCTATCAGGTCGAGACGATTCCGGGCATCAAAGACATGATCGCGAAGTTCAAATGACCCTCGTCACCCTGAAAGACGTCCTGCAACCTGCTTATGAACAGGGCTATGCCGTCGGCGGTCTGGTAACCCTCGGCTGGGAAGACATGCGCGCCTACGTAGCCGCCGCCGAAGCCGAAAATGCGCCCGTTATCCTGCAGGCCGGGCCCAGCTGTCGCGAGCATACGCCCCTGCCCATCCTTGGCAAAATGTTCCGCCATCTGGCCGAGGGGGCCTCGGTCCCCGTGGTCGCACATCTGGACCATGGTTACACGTATGAGGACTGCAAGATCGCGCTGGACAGTGGCTTTACGTCGCTGATGTTCGACGGGTCGCGCAAACCGTTGCAGCAGAATATCGACGAGACCGCCGCGATTGCCGAAATGGCCCATTCGGCGGGGATTTCCTGTGAAGGTGAGATCGGGTTCGTCGGGTATTCCGGCGGCGAAGGCTCGAACGGGACCGATCCTGAGGAAGCCGCGCAATTCGCCCGTGAAACCGGCGTGGATGCCATGGCGATCTCGGTTGGCAATGTCCACCTGCAACAGAACAAGGAAGGCGGTCTCGACGAAGACCGGATCGCCCGGATCGACGCGCTGACCGAGGTTCCGCTGGTGATACACGGAGGCTCGGGCGTGCCGGTCGAGCAGCGCACGCGCTTGGCCAAAGGCACCTCGATCTGCAAATTCAACATCGGGACCGAGCTGCGCATGGCGTTCGGCAACGCCCTACGCGACGCTGTGAACAGCGACCCCGAACGCTTCGACCGCGTGACCATCCTGAAAGAGACCCACGACCCGGTCGAGGCCGCCGCCCGCACCGTGATCCGCGCCTTTGGGGCACCGCGTCAGAGATAGCTAGACCGGGATTTAGTGGCTAGGTGTGTTAACCTTGCGACTAGATAGATGGTCTTTCTCAGGCAGCGTTTGTGTATCCAGGGGTAGAACGGTCCTTCGGCCAGCGCGCGGCGAAGGAGGAAACAGAGCCCAGTATTTCCAATGCTGCGCAACGCACCAACGTCCGCTTTGTAGTGGAGCCGCAAAAAGTCGACAGCCACAGGTGGTTCGGCCGTAGGCTTGTGCTCAGAAGTTTTTCAGTGGTCTAAGCTTACCGTGGCTGCAGTCGAATTCGATCATTTTGGCCAGTTGGTCCTGCCATGAGGTGCCCAACTGATGAAACGCGGTTGGTGCGTCTCGTGCTGGGCTCTGCTGGTGAATGATTTCTTTGAAATTTGACCGACGGAAAACCCAAACTCTTACGTTTGAGTAGCAGTGAATATAATCGATCGGAGTTAGATATGATCGAAGCCCTGAGGCTCGTCAATGCTATTGGGACCGCCATTTTGCTGAGCAGTACGGCGCTGACCGCCCAGCAAATTGGAGACGGAGACGGCTCTCCAGATTTTACACCAGATCCGCTGGAGATCTCCATTCAGCCGAATTTTCCGGATAAACCGACTGACGACCAGACCGCGCTTATTGTGGATGCTGCTGAAGCCCTTATTGCGACTTTGGACAATGCACAACGCGAGGCAGTGTCTTTTGGGTTTGACGACAACGCCCAACGTCCGAACTGGTCGAACCTTCCTGATGGGCTCTACAAACGCGCAGGTGTCAAACGTGGCGACATGACGGACACCCAACTTGCTGCGCTCGATGATTTGCTGAAAGCTCTGCTGAGCGAAGAAGGATTCGACAATGTACATCACCAGATGGCGGCAGATGGAAATCTGACAACCGGCCCGTTCATCTATGGACCTGGCAGCTATTACATCAATTTCCTTGGCACCCCTTCTGAAACACAGCCTTGGATGGTTCAGTTCGGCGGCCACCATCTGGCAATCAACGCAACGGTCTATGGTTCTGACGTCGAGTTTTCCCCGATGCTGACTGGGGGTGAGCCTTTGCGGATCACTTTCGAAGACGAAGAGGTCTATATCGCCTCAAGTGAAACGCGTGCCGCTGAAGCCTTCATGCAAAGCCTCGACGCTGACCAGGTCGCCAAGACAGTTGTTTCGGGCGAACGTCTCGAAATTCTGCTTGGCCCGGGAGCCTTCGGGACAGTTCTCGTTCCAGAAGGAATCCGTGGCTCTGACCTTACTGAGGCGCAAAAAACTTTACTTCTGGAAGTGATCGGCGCACGGGTCGGTTTCATCAACTCCAACGACGCCAAGACCGTTATGGATCGCGCAACGGCAGAACTTGACGATACCTATTTTGGCTGGTGGGGACCGCAAGGCATTTTGGGTTCGGCATACTTCCGGATCACAGCCCCTTCACTTGTGATGGAATACGCTCCGGACGTCATCGGTAAAGGCACCGACCATACTGACCATGCGCATAGCTCGTTCCGCAATCCAAAGAACGACTATGCGGTTGAATGGATATCGACCAAGTGATGCGTTTCCTGTTAGCAGCCTTCAACAGGTGGCAATGTTGGGGACAGCGCCCAAGGCGTCGGCCATTCCCACACGATGTATCGCAATCCGACCATGGAATATGGTCAATAAAGCCTAGTCATCAGAATAGGGAACCAAGCAGTGTCAGCTAGAAAGCTCTCACATTCAGAAATCGCACTCCACTGGATCGTCGGCCTCGGGATGATCGCGCTTATCGCGGTGGGCATGTATATGTCACGGGCCGAAGTCTACTCGCTTTATTCTATTCATAAGTCTGTCGGGATTTTGCTTTTCGCCGTAATCCTGTGGCGTGCTGTAAATCGCCTTCGGCTAGGCTGGCCGGACAATGTCAGCAAAGGCGCTGCATGGGAGCATGGGCTGGCCCGCGTCATTCATTGGGTTCTAATCATCGGCACGATTGTCATGCCGATTTCAGGGATGATGGATGCTTACATGGCCGGGCGCGGCCTGTCGGTTTTTGGCCTTGAGCTGGTGGCGGCCAATATGGGGGGTGACGGCAAGTCCGTGGCGATCAATAAGGCGATGAGCGAAACAGGTTCAGCCATTCATGGCATCGTCGGCAAAGTGTTGATCGCAGCTATCGTGTTGCACATTGCGGGTGCGCTGAAACACCACCTGCTTGATCGTGACGGCACACTCCAGAGAATGCTTGGCCGTACATGACATTCAGTTTTCGGTTTGAAGCGGATATTGCTGCATCGCTTTTCGAAGTCCTTATCTAAGACTTTTTGATGCGGGCCGATGCGTAGAAGTTGTGCGGGGCGGGATGGCCGGCGTTGACAAATCTGACAAGGTGGAAGCCGGGGGACGCTGGCGCTGTGCTATGGGGAAAGCACTGGCTTCTGCCGCTGATATCGATTTGAGTTCCACAGCGTTTGGCAGGTTTGGCCGCTCAGATGGAGGGCCTTTGGCGTGCCGTTGGTGGCCATTGTGGGTTTGAATGACAGCTTTCTGCGATCTGCGTTCTGGTGCCAAATGATCTGCCAAGAGGTCAATCTGGTACTCCATCAAGATTTCAGGCGACAGAAGATCTACTGATTGGCTGGCGCCTAGTGGTCAGGCGATGTGGCGAACTTAACTAGATCGAGCCGCCCTCGACCATGAAATTGCCGGCGCTGCACATGGCGGCGTCGTCCGAGGCCAGAAAAACCACCATCCGCGCCACATAGACCGGGTCGATCGGGTCCGGCAGACATTGGCGGTCAACCTGTTTCGCCAGTGCCTCGGGCGTGACCCACAGGTCTTTCTGGCGCTGGGTCATGATCCAACCGGGTACAACAGTGTTCACGCGAATCCGGTGATCCCCCAGCTCGCGCGCCATGGTCCGGGTGAGGCCATGAACCGCGGATTTGGCGGTGGCATAGGCGGGGAAACCTGCGCCGGCCTCCCACCAGGAATTTGACCCCAGATTGACGACGGAGCCCGCGCCCCGTTCAATCATCGCGGGGGCAACCGCCTGAATGGCAAAGAACATATGGCGGATATTGGTCGCCATGCGTTCATCCCAATAATCCGCGGTGACCTCGCGCCAGTCATGTCGGTCATCTTGCGCCGCGTTGTTGACCAGAACTTGCGCAGGGCCCAGTTCCTCGGTCAGTTGGTCCAGCGCATCGCGCATCGCATCGATATCGCGCAGATCGCATTGGGCAAAGGCGTGCTCGCCTTCGAGTTCTGCCAACAGCTCATGGCCCGCATCCGCGTTGAGGTCCAGAAACCCCACCTTGGCCCCCTGAGCGGCAAAGGCCCGAGCTGTTTCCGCTCCGATCCCGCCAGCCCCGCCGGTTATGAAAACGGTCTTGCCGTTCAAACTGGGATAGGTGGCAAATTCTGGGGTCATCCGTCACGTTCCATGATCCATTCGACCTCAGGGGCCGCAACAAAGCGCCATTTCCGCAAAGGTCCGGCCATGACGTTCAAGTAATACATCTCAAACCCGTAAGGCGCGCCGCAAGGGTGGTGGCCGCGCGGAACGGTCACAACATCGCCATCTGAGACCGCCATCGTCTCATCCAGCTGGCCGTCATCAGTATAGACGCGCTGAATCCCGAACCCGTTGGCCGGGTTGAGGCGATGGTAATAGGTTTCTTCGAGATAGGTGATACGCGGGAAGTCATCCTCATCATGGCGGTGACTGGGGTACGAGGACCAATGGCCGTTCGGGGTGAACACCTCGGTCACCAACAGGCTGTCGGCGTAGTCTTCATTCTCCATCGCAATATTATTGATATGGCGCGTGTTCACGCCCTTGCCGCGCTGGGTCAGAGTAATGCCGTCCGGCCCAATCCGCCGGGCCTGATGCCCCCCAATACCGGGGGCCGAGCAGACGGCGATGACGCAATCGGTTTCGGCCACGGCTTCCCACTCGGTACCGTTGGGCAAATAGAGGCAATGAGGCGGTGTTTTCTCGAACACATTCATCCGGTCGCCCAAAACACCCCAATCCTGCCCGGCGCCGGTGATCTTCGCCTTGCCCTCGACCATGACCAGAATGACCTCACGATCCCCAGTGACCTCGGCCGCCGTGTCGCCCGCGCGCAGGTGGTAGAGGCCGAACCCAACATAGCGCCATCCGGCACTGGCCGGAGTGATATCGTGGACCTTGCCACGGGTGCCGAATGGTTTCTTGAGCAAATCTGCCATGTTGATCTCCGGTATTGGGCGGCCTGCGCGACCGCCCGGTTCTTATTTCAGGCGGATTGCCGTGTGGTCAGTGCCGAAAGCGCGGCCGTTAGCTGCGCCTCAGACCACCCCTCGGCCACAGCGCGTCGCAGGATATCCGCCTGACTGTCCGGCGCATTCCCTCCGACCGGAGGGTCCGTGTCCAGATTGGTCGGGAAGGGATAGCCTTCGGCGGTGGCGGCGATCGCGGCCTCCAGCTGCGTCGCGGTCAGGTCGCCCCGTTGTTTCAAGGCGACGAGCGATGGAAACACCGCCTCGGACATCGCGCGGCGATCCACGGCCTCCATCGCCCGACCAAAGGCCGAGGACACCTGCAGCAGGTTTGCCATGCGATGAATGTCTGTACTGCGGTTTTCGCCCGCCGCATGGAACAGCGCAGGGTTGAAGAACACGGCATCCCCTTTTTGCAAAGGCAGCTGCACGTAGTTCTCTTCGAAATGCGCGCGGTGATCCGTGTCGTGGAAGGCAAGATATCCGGGCGCATAAAGCTGCGAGAACGGAAGCAGCTTGGTTGGGCCGGACTCTACCGGCATATCGCAATGCGCTACAGCGCCCTGCAATGTCAGAGCCGCCGTCAGAAAATGCGCGTGCGCGGGATAGCGTGCTGCGCTGTCTGCCGTCTGAAACCCAAGATGATAGTCACGATGTGCTTGCTGTGCCTGCCCGCCGGGACGCACCTGGTTGATCTGCGCCGTGACCTGATAGTTCGGGCCAAGCCAAGCCTCACACGCGGCGGCAATCGAGGTGTTTCCGAAATAGAGCGCAAAACCCTCCGGGTCGTGCAGGCACTGTTTCTGCAACGCGTTCCAGATCCGGTCATTGGCACCAGAGGCCGCAAAGTGGTCGCCCTCACCCCCGCCACCCTGACGTTCGTCTTCGATGATCTGGCGGAACACGTCAGTGGCCCGGTCGATCACACTCGAATCCTCATACGCATGTTTCAAGGCGATGACGCCTGCGGATTTGGCGAGCACCCAAGCCCATTCGGCCAGCAAAGCCTGCCGCTTGTCTGCGCGCCCTAGAACCGGACGCAAAGCCTGCATGTCATAGACGGGGATATTGTTTTCCACGGACGCAGCAAACGGCACCGCGTCCGCCGAAAGGGCCTGTGAGGTCAACACCTTGAATTCATCCAGATCACAGGACTCCCGGTCAAAATAGCCGACATATCCGAGGTCTTGATTTACCATGACATTCTCCTTTTTCATGGCTTCGGTGTTGCCCCTTGGGGCGGTGTGCTATGGGGTTATCTCCAATCCTGCTTTGCCGCAGACGTCGACGATGTGGTCGTAACCCATCTTGGAATACTCATAGGGCGGCGCTTTGGCTGGGTCCTGTTCCGCCTCGACGACGATCCAGCCGTCATAGTCCATCGCTTTCAGCGCATTTGCGACCGCCTGAAAATCAATGCAGCCGTCACTGGGCACCGTGAACGCACCTGCAATCACGGCGTCGAGGAAACTGCGATTGTTTTCCCGCACGTCCTGCACGATAGCGGGGCGGATATCCTTGAAATGCACGTGATGCACACGGTCGCCCCAGCGGTTCAGGGTCGCCATCACGTCACCACCGCCGAACAGGAGGTGACCGGTGTCAAAGCACAGTTTCACCTCGGGGCCTGAGCCCTCCATCAGCCAGTTCACGTCATCCTCGCTTTCGATGATCGTGCCCATGTGGTGGTGATAGGCCATCGGCATGCCCTGATCACCCATCCATTTTGCCAGCTCGGTCAGTTTGGCCGCGTAGGTCAACACCTCATCTTTCGACAGCTTCGGGCGGTCATTGACCGGCGTCCCGATCTGGCCCTGAACAGTGTTGGAGCATTCGGCGTAAACGATGCACGGGCTGTTCAGCGCCACGAACTGGGCGACCTGTTCCTGCACTGCGTCCCGTTCCGTCGCAAAGTCATTGACAAGCGACGCACCGGAGCACCAGCCGCCACACAGCGCGATATCGTTGCCCTCAAGATAGGCGCGCAGCCCCTCGGTATCGCTGGGCATCCGCTGCCCGCGTTCGACGCCGGTGTATCCGATCTGACGGGACTCCTGCAGGGCCTGTTCCATCGTATAGGCCGCCGTCAGGTCCGGCAGATCGTCATTCTGCCACGCGATCGGAGAGATCCCGATTTTCACGCTCATTTGGTGTTTCTTTCCTTGATGGCAACCTCATAGGCCGCGCGTTTTTCATTCACTTCGGGGCGGGTGCTGACTTCGGGCACCGCGACTTCCCACCATGTGCCGCCATATTCGGTCGATGGGTAAGGATCGGTGTCGATGACCACCACATAGGGCCCTTTGATGTCGCCGCGTTTGGCCAGCGCGTCCTCAAGCTCGGCAATCGAGCTGACCTTGACCGAGGCCGCCCCCATCGCCGTCGCATGCGCGGCGAAATCGATGTTCGAGGCGGTCTCATGCACGGTGTGATCGAGCAAGTTGTTAAACTCGGCCCCGCCGGTGCCCATTTGCAGCCGGTTGATGCAACCAAAGCCCCGGTTGTCGGTGATCACAACGGTGAAGGACACACCCATCATCGCCGCCGTCGCCATTTCCGAGTTCGCCATCATATAGGTGCCGTCGCCGGTAAAGCAGATCACGTCGCGATCCGGCTGGGCCATCTTGATGCCCATCGCACCCGCGATCTCATAGCCCATACAGCTGAACCCGTATTCCATGTGATAGGCCCCGGGCCGTGGCGCTTTCCACAGCTTGTGCAGCTCACCCGGCATTGTACCAGCGGCGCACATCACCACCGTGTCGTCATGCGAAGCGCGCTGAACTGCACCCACCACCTGCATGTCGGTGGGCAGAGCGTTCCCGTCCCCCGGTGCGTCGGTCAGCGCGTCTACCTTGCCGAACCAATCCGCCTTCAGAGTGTCTGCCACAGGATCGACACTATAGCCCTGCAACGCGGCGCCCAGTTCCTGCAAGCCAACGCGCGCATCAGATTGCAACGGCATCGCGCCGTGTTTCTCGGCGTCATAGGCGGCCGTATTGAGGCAGATCATCTCGCGCGCGGGGTTCGAGAACAGGCCCCAGGAGCCGGTGGTGAAATCCTGCAGGCGCGTGCCAACGGCCAGCACCAGATCGGCTTCGGCGCAGATGTCATTGGCAGGCTCACCGCCCGTCACACCAATCGGTCCCAGGTTCAGGGGGTGATCCCAGGCCAAAGCGGATTTGCCGGCCTGCGTTTCTGTGATCGGGATATTGTGTGTCTCGGCAAAGCTCTGCAGTGCACCCGTGGCGTCCGAGTAATGTACCCCACCGCCTGCGACTATGACCGGACGTTTGGCCGCTGAAATCGCGGCAACGGCGCGGGCCAGTTCGCCTTCGTCCGGGCGAATACGGCGTTGGAACCAAACACGCGGCTCAAAGAAGCTTTCGGGATAGTCATAAGCCTCGGCCTGCACGTCCTGACAGAAGGCCAAAGTGACCGGTCCGCAATCCGCCGGGTCGGTCATCGTGCCGAAGGCACGCGGCAGGGCAGTCAGCAGATGTTCGGGGCGCGAAATCCGATCATAATAGCGGCTGACCGGGCGGAAGCAGTCATTGGCGCTGATGGTGCCATCGCCAAAGTTCTCGATCTGTTGCAGCACCGGATCCGGCCCCCGCGAGGCGAAGACGTCACCCGGCAACAGAAGAACCGGCAGGCGGTTCACATGCGCCAGCGCAGCAGCGGTAACCATATTGGTCGCCCCCGGCCCGATGGACGAGGTCACCGCCATCGCCCGCGTACGCCGCATCTGTTTGGCATAGGCAATCGCGCAATGCGCCATCGTCTGTTCGTTGTGGCCGCGATAGGTGGGCAACGTGTCTTGGACGCCGTGCAATGCCTCACCCAGCCCGGCCACATTGCCATGGCCAAAGATGGCCCAGACACCTGCGATAAAAGGCTCTCCGGCCTCGTTCATCTGGGCACCCAGATAGCGCACCAAAGCTTGCGCTGCGGTCAGTCGGACGGTCTTGCCCATTGTGATCCCTTTCAACACAAGGCCATTCCGGCCAGTTCTGCGATTTTTTAGATGCCCGAGGGCGCGGCGCTATACCGTTCCGCCCAGTGAGCCTTCAAGCTGGGCCATCTCTTGCCCGCCCGCCATCAGATCCTGAAGCTCTTCCGGCGTGATCTCACCGCGCGTTGCGGTGCCCAGCGTTCTGCCCCGATTCAGCACGGTAAAGCGGTCGCCGACGGCCAGCGCGTGGCGCACGTTATGGCTGATGAACACCACGCCAATGCCCTGATTGCGCACCCTGTCGATGGTCGCCAGCACGTTCGAGGTCTGCCGCACCCCAAGGGCCGAGGTCGGTTCGTCCAAAATCAGGATCTTGGCCCCGAAATAAACCGCCCGCGCGATCGCAACCGTCTGACGCTCGCCGCCCGACAAGGTACCCACCGCCTGATCCGGGCCGCGCAGGTTGATACCCATTTTGCGCATCTCTTCCATGCAGGTGTCATTGGCCGCATCAACGTCGAACCGTTTCAGCAGGCCCTTCCCCTTGGTCGGCTCGCGCCCCATGAAGAAGTTTCGCGTCACGCTCATCAGCGGGATCATCGCAAGGTCCTGGAACACGGTTGCAATGCCCGCCTCCATCGCATCCCGAGGGGTGTCGAAATGCAGCGGTTTGCCTTCGAAATAGATTTCGCCCTTGGTGGGTTTGTGGACCCCGGACATGGTCTTGATGAAGGTCGATTTGCCCGCCCCGTTGTCGCCCAGCAAACAGTGGCATTCACCCGGTTTGACGTCAAAACTGACACCTGCCAATGCGATGATATTGCCAAAGTGCTTTTCGATATTCTTCATCTCGACGATGGGCGCCGCATTTGTCGCTTCGCCATGGTGGAACTTGGTATCTTCGGTCATATCAGCGCTCTCCCGTTACGCGCTTACGGATCGCGTTGTTGAACAGAACGGCGATCAGCAGCATGGCTCCCAGGAAC
This sequence comes from Ruegeria sp. YTSC192, assembly GCF_059609705.1. Lineage (NCBI taxonomy): Bacteria > Pseudomonadati > Pseudomonadota > Alphaproteobacteria > Rhodobacterales > Roseobacteraceae > Ruegeria > Ruegeria sp. YTSC192. The sequence goes on along the minus strand of NZ_JBXWMG010000011.1, from coordinate 141,028 downwards.
ACTTGGAACCAGTCCTGATCGAAATCGGTATAGGTCAGCCCGATGACCACCATGCCGAAGATGATCGAGCCAAAGAATGCCCCGATGGCCGAGCCGTATCCGCCGGTCAGCAGGCACCCGCCGATCACCGCTGCGATGATCGCCTCAAACTCTTTCTGGAAGCCACGGCGCGCATCGGTCGATCCTGCATCCATCACAGTGATGATCGCCACCAGCGCGGCGCAGCAGGCGGTCAGCATGAACAGCGAAATCTTGACACGGTTGACCGGAACACCCGAGTTCGACGCAGCCGTGCTGTCGCCGCCCGAGGCAAAAATCCAGTTCCCCACAGGGGTCCGCAGCAAGACATAGGTTGCAACCAGAGTGATGGCGATGAACCACAGGATCTCAACCGGAATACCGGGCACTTTGGGCGCACCGCTTTTGAACGTGTCGATCATGCCATTCTCGGCCAGCCAGGCAAACAGCCCGCCAAAAGCCTCGCCCGAGAAGAACGGGGCCAGCCAATCATTTTCAACCGCATCCCGCACGCCGCGCAGCTGGGTAGAGCCCCCGGTCGCCAATTTCAGGCCGACCAGCGACAGCCCGCGCAGGATGAACAGGAAGGCCAGTGTTACGATGAAAGACGGCAACCCGGACCGGATCACGATATTGCCGTTGATGGCACCAACACAGGCTGCAAAAACAAATGTCATTGGAATTGCAAGCAACAAAGGCAATTGCCAGGTCACCGCACAAACACCAAAGAACAGACCAGAGAAGGCAACCATAGACCCGATAGACAGGTCAAACTCTCCTCCGATCATCAGCAGTGCAGCGCCGATGGCGAGGATCCCAAGCTGTGCTGCGGGAGTCATGAAATTCATGACTCCGGCCAAGGTGAACATGGACGCGTCAGCTGTTACCATGAAGAACAGAAAAACCAGAACAGCCCCTGCCATGGCACCCAATTCAGGCCGTTTCATGAGCTTGGCTAAAAATGATTCCTTCTTGACCCTTTCGTCCGCTGCGACGGGCGCTGATTCAGTCATAATTCCCTCCCATAGAGCGGGATCGGCGCAGGCGCGCCGACCCTATTTTCAGTCAGCCCGATCCGAGCTTAGCGGATACCCTGCGACGACAGTTCCACAACCTGAGCTGCCTTGTCCTGCGTGATCAGGTTCGGACCCGAAGGTACGTTGCCACCCGGCATCAGGCCATATTTGGCGTGCAGGCCCATGAAGTTCACCGACAGGTAGCCCTGCAGGTACTGCTGCTGGTCGATGGCGAATGCGGCATCGCCATCAACGATCGACTGCAGGAAGTTGGCCGACAGGTCGAAGGACGCAACATTCACATCACGGCCCGACGCTTTGGCGGCGGCAACAGCTGGTTCACCGGCCGAGCTTGCGCCCAGAGCCATCACAGTGTCCACGCTCTCATCCGAAGCCAACGCGGCGGCAACCTTGGATTCGATCTCTGACGGATCGTTCGAGGTTGGCAGAACGGTCACGTCGCCACCGAAGCCCTCGGCGAAGCCTTCACAGCGCAGATCGAGCGATACGTTGCCGACCTCGTGGTTCACACAGATCGCGCTTGAACCACCCATCGAGGCCAGTTCCTCACCCGCTGCTTTACCTGCATCGAACTCATCCTGACCCACGTGCAGCAAAGCACCCAGTTCCTTGGCAACTTCCGCGCCCGAGTTGATCGAGATCACCGGGATACCTGCCGCAACGGCGCGTTCGATTGACGGGCCAAGCGCATCCGCATCGGGGATCGAGACGATCAGACCATCGGGTTCCTGATTGACAGCGGCGTCAATCAGCTGGGACATCGCCACCATGTCAAAGGTCTCGGGCGCGCGGTATTCCACGTTCACACCGACATCCTTACCGGCCTGCTCAACGCCGTTTTTGACCACGTTCCAAAATGCGTCATTCGCCTGGCCGTGCGATACGACCACAATCTCCTGCGCAAATGCAGGCGTGGCGAGGGCCAGGGCACCAGCCGCCAACGCGCCTTTTACGAACTTGTTCATTATATCTCCTCCCATAAGAACAGTTTGTTTTCTGTCGAGGCGTCAGCCCCAATCATTCGGATAGACCGAATCTCTTGCACTCCGGAAACCGGCGGAGCTTTGCACAGTTTCCGGAAATCCCGTCATTTTGCAACCGGTTTCAAAATTTCAGCCAGATGAACCGGCTTACCGGTCTGTGCCGATAGCGTTGCTGCCTCGGCCATGGCCAGGGCTGCAACACCATCCTCCAGCGACACCGGAACCTGCGCACCCGAGGCCGCTGCCTCTACAAAAGCGGCCCATTCGGCCTGATAGGCGGGCATATAGCGTTCCAGAAAGAAATAGGTCGGTTTAGCCCCAACAACGCCGGCGGATGTCGATTTGACTACCGTGTTTTCAAGCATGTTCTGCGCCTGCAGAAGACCTTCTGAACCCAACAGCTCGACCCGCTGATCATAGCCATAGGCTGCCCGGCGGGAATTCTTGATGGCCGCGATACGACCATCCGCATAAGTCATTGTGACAACAGCGGTATCCACGTCTCCGGCCGCGCCGATTTCCGGGTCGACGATCGAAGAACCAACTGCCGAAATCGTTTCCGGGACCCCTCCCATCAGGAAATTCGCCATGTCGAAATCGTGGATCATCATGTCCCGGAACAGGCCACCCGAAACCTTTACGTAGCTCACCGGCGGAGGGGCCGGGTCGAAAGAGGTGATGGACAGTAGTTCGGCCTTGCCGATCTCGCCTGCGTCTACGGCCGCCTTCAACGCCGAAAAGCTGGGATCAAACCGACGGTTGAAGCCGATCATCACGGGCTGACCATGGGCGGCAACCGCCTGCTGGCAGGAAATGGCGCGCTGAAGGTCCAGATCGACGGGCTTTTCGCATAAAACTGCCTTGCCCGCCGCTGTTGCGGCTTCGATCAGGTCCGAATGCGTGTCGGTCGGCGTCGCGATCAGCACCGCGTCGATTTCAGGGTCCGCTATGATCTGGTCCGACGCCCGGACCTCGGCGCCGTGGTCATTGGCCAGATCCTCTGCAGCCTGGATCATGGCATCCGAAACAGCGCACAACATGCTGCCCGGATGGGCCGCGATAGCCCGCGCGTGCACCCGTCCGATCCGTCCGGCGCCCAGCAATCCAACCTTCAACATCCAAACCCTCGAATCCTGTTCTCTGGCGCAACAATGGATTTTTTTGCAACCGGTTGCAACAACATTGTAGCCTTTGTTCAGGTACGGATGCACTTAAAGGCGCAGGCCTCACCTCATGTTCGGTCCAAAGCGGTCCACGAGGGGCAGCGAAGTACGAGGCCTCTGGGTAACATGTTCTTGTATGAACACGAGTCCGGATAGATATCCCGATCAAACACGATAGAAACGCGTTTTGTAGCCAGCGGCTGAATACCGAAATGCGAACAGGATGTTGAATGGTACTGCGTAGCTTCTTTGCAATTGACAGCGAAAACATGGTGGTTACGGACAGCCCCAGTGCTGGGATCATAGGCACATCGATCCGCAACAATTCGGACACACCAAACGGTACTGTTTTCCAATATACTGCGGGCGGCGGAACAACAGTCACTGTAGATGACACCTCGGGCAATCCGGATGTGTTCGAAGATGATCAGGCCTTTGGACACACCATCACCGATGGCGGCGACATTGTGGCCAATGGCGCACCTGTCGAATCCGAGTCCTTCATCGACATTCGGCAGCTTGACGAAAGCAACCAGCCAACCGGCCCAGTCATCCGGCTGTATGTCTTTTCGCAAAACGGCGTGTTCTCGGATGTCTGGGGCTTTGCGGCCTCGGAGCGGCTGACAGATGGGGCCTCGTACATCAAGGTTGCCGGATCGAATGCAGGATCATCGCTGTATTCGGACTATGTGGCTTGCTTTGCTGACGATACATTGATTGAAACCGCCGACGGCCCGGTTCCCGTTCAGCAGATCCATGTGGGTCAGCAGATCTGGACACAGGACAACGGCCTGCAGCGCGTTCTGTGGGTCGGCAGCACCTCCGTTCCGGCCACCGGGCGCTTTGCCCCTGTGGTCTTTTCCCCCAACACGCTGGGCAACCCAAGTGAACTTGTCGTCTCGCAGCAGCACCGGATGATGATCGACGCCAGTATGGCCGAGCTTCTGATTGGCGCGCCCCGCGCATTGGTGGCAGCCAAATTCTTATGCGGTATGGAGGGTGTATCGATTCGCGAGGGCGGGCACGTCAACTATTGGCATATCATGTTCGATCAACATCAGATCATCAGATCTGACGGCGTGTTAAGCGAGAGTTTTTTCGTGACCCCAACCTCACTCGGCACGCTGGATCACTCTCAGCGCCTTGAAATACTGTCGCTTTTTCCCGAACTACGCGGAAATCCCGGCGCATATGGGCCGACGGCTGCACCCATTCTAAAATCACATGAAGCGGCTGTACTCAGGTCCCATCTCAGCCGTTTGAGCACCGCAGAATCCCGCATAACAGCGCAGTAACTACGGGAATCCCCCAATTTCGCGGTCCGCAGGCATTTGGTAACTATTAAATACTGATTTACCTACCACTCAGTAACCCTCTTAAGAAGGGCTGGCACGACCCCCTCAGCCAGCCCTTCTGACCCTCCCCCGCCAAAAAGACGTCCGGATCGGACAAGCCGCGTTTTCTGAGTGAAATGGCGATCCCTGAAGGACTCGAACCCTCAACCTGCTGATTAGAAGTCAGCTGCTCTATCCAGTTGAGCTAAGGGACCGCTGTGCCCTTCTTGCTGGTTTTAAAGGCGGGGTTCAAGAGCCAAGCGCATGAAGGCGCTGTTTGGATCATCGTCGTAGCCATGGATCGGGCCACAATAGGAATAACCCAACACCTCATAGAGCCTACGCGCAGCCTCATAATCCGGCAGATGCGCAGCGCCCGTTTCAAGCACAAGCGCTTTTATGCCTTCCTTGGCCGCCAGGTCGGCAAGATGTGCCATCATCACGCGCGCCAAGCCCCGACCACGCGCAACTTCGATGACGTGAACGGATTTCACTTCGGCGGTACCATCGGGCAGCGTCTTCAACGCACCACAGCCCAAGGCGCGGCCCTCTTCGAATAGCCCCCAGAAACGAATGCCCTCACCAGCCAGAGCGTCAGGCCCCATAGTGTGATTGCTCTCTGCCGGACCAGCTTGTTCGCTATGGGCAAAATGCGCCTCAATTACAGGGCGCAGAACATCCGACGTCGGATCAGCCGGTCGAATTTCGATCATTTAGTGCGTCCAGGGGCTGCGACGGTCCGTTGCGAAATTTTCCCCATATCCGCGCGGACGCAGGTTGAGCTTGCGCTTGTGCGGCTCGCTGACCTGAACGTCAATACCATTGTCCTTGGCGTAATCCAGCGCCTCTTCCCTGGTATCGAATTTTAGACGCACCTGGGTCTGGGTATCATCGGACGACGTCCAGCCCATCAACGGATCAACCTCACGCGATGACGCAGGCTCATATTCCAAAACCCACTTGCGGGTCTTGGCCATGCCCGAGGTCATCGCATTTCGCGAAGGCTGGTAAATCCGTGCGCGCATCTCGCCTCTCCGTACTCACTTTGTTGGCTTTGTTTATGCGCCACAGCATCCATTCGGACAAGTCCGCAATTGTCGCAATTGCGTGCAATGGAAATGCCCCCTTGAACCGGAACAAAAACAGATCAAAATCAGGCGCGAAAGGAATCCCCCCTCTATGGCCTATGCTCATTCCGACAAGACTCAGCTGACCTCAGAAGATATCCGCGCCCGCCTGAAGCTGGAAGGTGGCAAAGCGTTTGTCATGCACACCGATTTTTCCCCCGCAGGCGACCAGCCCACGGCTATCAAGGAACTGGCGGGAGGCGTTCTGGACGGCGAGCGTGACCAGGTTCTGCTGGGCGCGACCGGGACGGGCAAGACCTTCACCATGGCCAAGGTGATCGAGGAAACGCAGCGTCCCGCCATCATCCTTGCGCCCAACAAGACACTGGCCGCGCAGCTATATGGCGAATTCAAGGGCTTCTTCCCCGAGAACTCGGTAGAATATTTCGTGTCTTACTACGACTACTACCAGCCCGAGGCCTATGTCGCGCGGTCGGACACCTATATCGAGAAAGAATCCCAGATCAACGAACAGATCGACCGCATGCGCCATTCGGCAACGCGGGCGCTGCTGGAACGGGACGACGTGATCATCGTCGCCTCGGTGTCCTGCATCTACGGTATCGGCTCGGTCGAGACTTACGGCGCGATGACGCAGGATTTGAAGGTGGGCAGCGAATATGACCAGCGCCAGATTATGGCCGATCTGGTTGCCCAGCAATACCGCCGCAACGATCAGGCGTTTCAGCGCGGGTCGTTCCGGGTGCGGGGCGATTCTCTCGAAATCTGGCCTGCCCACCTTGAGGACCGAGCCTGGAAGTTCTCGTTCTTCGGCGAGGAACTGGAAACCATCACCGAATTCGACCCGCTGACCGGCGAACGCAAGGACACGATGGAGCAGGTCCGCGTCTATGCGAACTCGCACTACGTCACACCGAAACCGACGATGCAGCAGGCCATCATCGGCATCAAAAAGGAACTGCGCATCCGCTTGGATCAACTTGTCGGCGAGGGCAAGCTGCTGGAAGCGCAACGTCTGGAACAGCGCACCAATTTCGATCTGGAAATGCTTGAGGCCACCGGCGTCTGCAACGGGATCGAAAATTACTCGCGCTACCTCACGGGTCGCGCGCCGGGTGAACCACCCCCGACCCTGTTCGAATTCATCCCCGACAACGCCATTGTCTTTGCCGACGAATCCCATGTCTCGGTCCCGCAGATCGGCGGCATGTACCGGGGCGACTATCGGCGCAAGTTCACGCTGGCCGAACACGGGTTCCGCCTGCCGTCCTGCATGGACAACCGCCCGCTGAAGTTCGAAGAATGGGACGCCATGCGCCCGCAATCCGTCTTCGTCTCGGCCACCCCGGCCAAGTGGGAGATCGAACAGACCGGCGGCGTCTTTACCGAACAGGTGATCCGCCCCACCGGGCTTTTGGATCCCGAGGTCGAAATCCGACCCGTTTCGATGCAGGTCGACGACCTGCTGGACGAGGTGCGCAAGGTCGCCGCTGACGGCTATCGCACGCTGGTCACCACGCTGACCAAACGCATGGCCGAGGACCTGACCGAATACCTGCACGAACAGGGCATAAAGGTGCGTTACATGCATTCCGACATCGACACGCTGGAGCGCATCGAAATCCTGCGCGACCTGCGGCTGGGGGCGTTCGACGTGCTGATCGGCATCAACCTGCTGCGCGAAGGACTCGACATCCCCGAATGCGGTCTGGTCGCCATTCTGGACGCGGATAAAGAGGGCTTCCTGCGGTCCGAGACCTCTCTGGTGCAGACCATCGGCCGCGCCGCGCGGAACGCCGAGGGCCGGGTGATCATGTATGCCGACAAAATCACCGGCTCGATGGAGCGCGCCCTGAACGAGACCAACCGCCGCCGCGCCAAACAGCTCGCCTATAACGAAGAACACGGCATCACGCCTGCGACGGTGAAGAAGAACGTCGAGGACGTTCTGGCCGGTCTTCACGAAGGCGATGTCGACATGAACCGTGTCACCGCCACCATCGACAAACCGATGCACGGCGCGAATCTCGAGGCCCATCTGGACGGGTTGCGCGATCAGATGCGCAAAGCCGCCGAGAACCTGGAATTCGAAGAGGCCGCCAATATCCGGGATGAGATCAAACGTCTGGAAGCGGTCGATCTGGCCATCGCCGACGACCCCATGGCGCGTCAATGGGCGGTTGAGAAGGCGTCTGAGGATGCAGTGAAATCGCGTGGGCGTTCAACGGCTGGGAGGCCGGGGCAAAGGGGTGGGAATGTGAAAAGGCGCAGAAAAAATACAAGTTAAACAACCGTACACTGCATGCTAGCATCTCTGTACATTTTTATGGAGAGATTATGATACGTGTGAGTTTTACCAAGTTCTTGGAATTTATCGCTCAAACTGGTGAACCTAAGGCAACAACCGCGCTACAAGCTTGGAGGCAAAGCAATACGCCATACGACCCTGCGCGAGACTACTACAAGCGCGTGCGTGAGGAACTGATAGGCTTCGAGAAATTCGCCAATGAAGTGGATTGGGATGAGTTCGTAGCAGCACAAAACCCAAAAAAGCAAAAGAACTTTGAAACAACCATTGAAAAATATTTCAAATGGCGTGGAAATTTCGATGACGTAAGTTGGTTCGACCCACCTCGTGGTGATTGGTCGACTCCAGAATTCCAGCTCTCGATAAACCCAGAGCTCGGTCTGCGCCTAGATGGGCAGAACCATGCCGTGAAGCTTTTCTTCAACAAAAAGAAGCTGTCCAAACTTAAGGCTCAAATGGCGGGACTGATTATGGACAAATCTCTGTCTGATAAACTGCCACAAACCAGTTATTCAATTTTTGATGTTAATGAAAGGAAGCTTCATACGTTTACGTCAGCGACGGAAAAGTTGGAATTCCTTTTAGTAGGTGAGACGGCTCATTTGAATGCTATGCTTGGCGCAATTCGAGGTCGCGAATAGCATGCTATCTATAGGTGATTGATGGTACCATTCCGGAGGCCTGATTTTTGAGTGACTCTTCTTTTATAAATCGTCTCCGGAAAAAAGCTGACTCCTACTTACGCGACTTTGAAGGAGTCAGCTTCGGTAGTGTCTTCGCCAACGGCACTAGAGGGAAGCTCCTCTTTCTGCTTTTCTCACTGCTACTCACATTCTTCGAACCCGGTTATTGGACCCATCCGCGCGCTCCATATATTTTGGTTGGTGTTCTCCTATTGCTTTTCGCACAAGAACTGCTGAGCCTGATCGCCATTGCTGTCGCCCGAGTCACTTACAACTCACGGAGCTAGCAAGCGTAGGATGGGTTTCCAACCCATCACACTACGGCCACCTGAACGCATGATGGGGTAGAACCCCATCCTACACACCGGCCAAAAACGGGCGGGGAAACCCCCGCCCAAACTTCACCCCTTATCCCAATGGGCAATCACATCATACCCAACCGGTGTCGGCGGGCCTTCCATGAACTCGGCGAAATGCCCCCACAGCTCGGCCACTTTGGGCGCGTTTGCGTTTGAGGTCGCCTCGCTCTCGACAACCGAGATCACATAGCCCGAGCCGTCCTCGTTCATCACATTGGTAAAGCTGTGTATCCCCGGCATGCCCATGATTTCGGATTTCAATTCGTTCATCTTCGCCGTCGCCGCTTCGCGCGTGCCGGGCTTCATCTTAAATTGAGTTACGCGTGCAAACATCTTTGTCCTCCCAAACTGGGCGAAATTGCCCGATGGAGGCACCAGATTGGTACCAACGCAGCAAATTATAGCATGATCTGGCAGATTTCCGCAGCGCCACAGGCAAAGCGGTCGCTGCTACGAAAGCTCTCAACCCACGGGATTCAGGGCCTGATGAATTTGGCGTCGCCCACAGACCTTTGGCTGGCGCTGGTTTCGCGGGGCGTGGTTGTGCCCGGCGAGGGGGCCGTTTGACGCTGCGCAACATCTGATCCGCAGGCCACCCCATCACCATCCGGATCGTTGCGCGGATGATAGCCCGCATAGCCTTCGTAGAACGCACCGAACCCCATGGCCCGAGAGGCATCGCACCCGGCCAGCGCGATCAGGTGGACCATGGCCTCATCCCGGCCATAGTCTGAAAGGCGCACGAACATATTGAACGAAATCAACGCGACGGTCAGCGGCAGGCACAGAACCATAAGCAGAATACGCACCGGAGAGAGCGCGCGCCGCCGGGCAGCTTCGGCCCGGCGCTGACGTTTGGATGGCAAGGGATCGTCCAGAGTGGATTTGCGAGGCATAATGCCACCGCAATACCGAAGATTTGTGGCGAAGCCGAGGCAGAACACGCCTCGCGTACAAAAGCCGTTGCCGTTAGGATCACCCTCACGCTCATCAATGCGAGGCACAATGCCAACCAAAGCCCCCTACCAGCCGCTTGACGACGCCGCCCGCGACCTGATCCGGGAGCTGATGGATGAGGCTACCCATGCAGCGCTGGCCGTTCTGAGGCCGGGCACCGCGATGCCATCAGTTTCGCGGATTGCTCTGGCCACAGATGCCAAGGGGCAGCCGATTTCGTTGATTTCAAGCCTGTCGGACCATAGCCGGGCGCTGCAAGACAACCCGGCCTGCGCCCTGTTGATCGGGAGCCCCGGCCCCAAGGGGGACCCGCTGACGCATCCTCGGCTGACCTTGCACGCGACGGCCCATTTGGTTGCTAGAGGAACGGCGGATCACGACGACCTCCGCCAGAGGTACCTGTCACTGCGCCCGAAGGCCAAACTCTATGCGGATTTCGCCGATTTCAGTTTTGTCCGCTTCGAGATTGAAGATGGGTTGCTGAACGGCGGGTTTGGCAAGGCCCACCGCATTGATGCAACAGACATCTGACGCAGAGCGCAGGGTCTGCGTTAATTGAAGGTCTCAGCCACGTCATACATGACCGGCTCGAAACTCTTGCACAGCTCATTGATCTTGCGGTTACGTTCGCGCATTTCCGGTGTGCGCAGCATGGCCAGAAAATCCTCGCGCCGTTCCCATTGCGAATAATTGGCAATCCGGGTTTGGGCGTCGTTGACATGCAGACCGGCCGATACAAAGCCGGGTTGTTTTGAAATGAATTCGGAATAGGCATCGGTCAGCGCCTCGAGCAGATCCTGACAGGTGCCGGGTGTCATCTCAAATGTGGTAATGACGGTCTGAACGCTGGCGGTTTTGGCTATGGTCGGCATCTGGGTCCTCCTTTTGGCTTACCCTCAGCCTAGCACAGGTTTCGAAAACGTCTTGTCTTTCCTGTCGCCCAAAGCGAAGCCGCCCCGGGAAAGAGGCGGCTTGCTGGTGTCGCTATTCTTCCAGACGCATATGCACCGAGACATCGCCGCTCAGGCTTTCGGCCCAGCGCAGTTGGACGGCATCGCCATTGCTGCCCTGTTCGACATCGGCATAGGGAAAAGAATGGCGCACCGACCCAAGCGCCGTTCTAAGCGGCCCCAGAACCGCCACCGCATCGCAGCTGCGGGCCTTGGCCCCGAACGGCAACCGACCGTCCGAGTCGATGGTCCAGACCTGCGAGGCCGAGCTCTGGCTGTGTCGCACCCGCAGCGGGTTTTCCACCTTGGCATCAATGCCGTGATAGGTGTTGTTGCTGAACGTGACGTTGATGTGCTGATCCGCATCCAGATCCGCAAAGGACGTATCCACCCGGTCGGCGCGTTCAAGATCTGTCCCACTCGAGCGGAACTTGTTGCCCGTGACCGCCAGCCCGTTCAGAAAATGCCCCGGACCGTGCGGACGGATCACGATATAGCTGAACCAGGGCGGCGCCTCGCTGGAGTAGAAGATATTGTCGGTGATGCTCATGGCGCTGAAGGAATAGCCCGAGACATAGGCCGGCGAAGTGTCACGCTCGTTCGTCCACTGTACAAAACAATTGTCCACGTAGTTCTCGGCGATGGTCGAGCTGTTATAGGTGCCGATCATGATCAGCCCAGCGGTCCGCACGCCTTGCGGGATACTGTCGCCCTGGAAGAAGTGGTTGCCGAGGATCATGTTGTTGTCCCCGCCGATAACCGCAAAATGCTTGAAACGCACCGCCCGGTTGTGGCGGATCTTCACGTCGTTCGAGGTGGTGTTCAGCGCGATCGTCTTGCGATCGGGCACAATGAACGACTCTTCTGACGACAGGAACTGGCAATTGTCGATCAGCATCCCTTTGCAGCCAGACCCAATCGAGGTGATGCCGCGATCCAGCGGGCGGCTGATGAAACAATCCGACAAGGAAAACGTGCTGCCCGCTGGTGCCAGACGGATGGCGCTGCAGCGGCCGTTACACTGAAACTCGATCTGTTCCATCCCGAACTTGCGCAGCACTCCGAAATTACCAAAATCCAGCAGGTATTTGAAGGACACGAAGGTGAAGGTCTGGGTTCCTGCCGCGTCATACATCGGTGCGTTCAGCGTCAGCTCTCCGGCGCTTTCATCTTTGCCGCGCACGTAGATCTCGCGCCCCACGCCGCTGCCCTGAACCAGCGCACCGATGGGGATGTTGGCCACATTGGCCACATTGGTCAGACGGGTCGAATCCGCCGGATCATAAGTCGCGACCGAAGTGAAGGTCTCGGTGTCCCAGGCCGAACTGCTTTTGACATCAAACTGGCCGTTTCGGATCACGCGGCGGGTCGAAAACCCCGGCTTGTTAGGAACGGCGGCAAACATGTCGATTGGGGCGGTCACTGCAATCTTGCGTCCGCCCATGTCCAGCGATTCATGGTCCGAGTTGTTCAACAACGCCTGAAATGCCTTTTTGAAGGCCAGCTCTTCATCCCCGAACGCGGCAATATAGGCGGGCAGGTCGTAGTTCTTCAGCAGCAGAAGCATCTTGTCGTCGGGCATAGTGACCGTGCCTTCAAACTCGACCTCGGATGACAGGCTGGTGTTCTCGGCCAGGTGATAGGTGCCTTGGGGCACAAAAATACGCCGCCCCCCAGCGGCTTCGTCTGCCGCCTCGAACGCGGCCGAGTCGTCTGCGATGCCGTCGCCCACCGCGCCATAGTCGCGCACATCCACACGGCTGATGATCTCACGCAGGAACACGCCGGTTACATCGGTGATTTCCAGATCATCGACGCGGATAACGGCCCCGTTTGCCCCTTCGATATCAATACCGAAGTGACCATAAAGCGCGCCGACACCCCAGGCCATATCCACGCCCGGGCGCTGACCTGTACCCACTATCGCGGTGATTTCGGTCACTGCGCCATAGCTTGTCAGCTGGGTGGCCGGGCCCTGCTCAACCACGCCTGTCAGGTGGGTGTCACCTGCCGCACCGGCCCAGGCAGCGATCCGCACCTCGGGCAGAGGGCCACTGATTGCCTTGACCCGCGCCTTGATCTGCAAATAGCACCCCGGCAGGATCGGGGTCTGGCCCATGTATCGCAGCTGTTGCGGACTGTTGATCTTCAGGATCTCAAGACAACCGCCGAAATCCGCATCCGAAGGCACATATGCCCCGGTGCCCGAGCCATCATAGGTCGGTGAGCCCGGCGTACCATCGCCCGCTGACCACACGCCCAGACCGTTTTCGAAAGCAGGCGGCATGAACACGATGCCGTCGGTGATTGCCTTGTTCATAGAAATCCCTTTCCTCGTCGCGCGGCCCAACGGCTGCACGTTCAAACGCCGTGTTCAGGTCCATCCCGAACGCGACAGTCTGAGTATCCAAAAGGGATTAACCGCCACTCATTCGACCGTGACGGTGGTGTTGCATCAGGCTGCTGGGTCAGCGCGACCCAATAGCTGTACGCCGTTGATCTTCCAGACATTCTCCTGCTGGATCATCTGATAGTCGAGAATGTGAACCGCGCCATCGCCGTCGGTGATCATGACCTTCTGCCACAACGCACCTGCGACCTCGCGCAGTTCCAGAAACCGCACATCAGAGGGACGCCAGACCATGGGATAGCCATTGCGTACCATCGCTCCGAAATTGTCCGGATTTCCAAAGAGACGCTGAATATTGGGGCTGGCAAAGGTAAAGGCCGTGGCGAAATCATCCGCCTCGAAGGCCTGAATCTGGGCCGAGATATTGGCCTCGATCTCGGCACTCTGGGCAAACGCACCAGAAGCCAAACCGGCACTCAGGGACAGGGCAAGCAGTAAACGACGCATGGGGTACCTCCTGACGGAACGGTAGCCCCATGCGGGATCAGGTCAAATCAGACCAGCTCTCCGGCCAAGGCTTTGTCGATCAGTGCAATCGTTTCCGGCACGCCGTAAAGCGCAATGAAGCCACCAAAGCGCGGGCCTTGCGAGGCACCCAACAGCACCTCATAGAGTGCGGTGAACCAGCCCCGCATCGGGTCAAACCGCTCGCGTCCGATGGAATAGACCACCGATTGCAGCGCCTCATCCTCAGCCGGGCCATCATAGGCTTCGAGCGCGGCTTTCAGCGCTTCCAGCGCCTCACGCTCCTGATCCGTCGGGGCGCGGTGCTTGCGCGTCGGTTTGACGAAATCGTTGAAATAGCGGACGGCAAAACCAGCCGCCTGATCCAGATCGGGGTGGCTTTCTGCTGTCGCCTCAGGCGCGTAGCGGCGAATGAACCCCCACAGCGCCTCTTTGTCCTCGGCCCCGGAAACCGACGCGAGGTTCAGCAACATGGCAAATGGTACGATCAGGGTCGATTCCGGGACATCACCGCCATGGATATGCCAGACCGGATTGTTCAGCTGCGCCTTCAACTCCTGCCCCGGATAGGCCCGCAACTGCTGATGATATTCATCATAGGCTTTGGGAATGACGTCGAAATGCATCCGCTTGGCCGTCTTGGGCTTTTGATACATGAAATACGACAGGCTTTCCGTCGGTGCATAGGTCAGCCATTCGTCAATCGACACGCCATTGCCGGACGATTTCGAGATCTTCTGGCCGTTTTCATCTAGAAACAGCTCATACGAGAAATGCTCGGGCGCACGACCGCCCAAAGCACGGCAGATCGCGTCATAGATCTTTTCGTTGGTCGCGTGTTCCTTGCCGTACATCTCGAAATCGACACCCAGCGCAGCCCAGCGCGCGCCAAAGTCCGGCTTCCACTGTAGCTTCACATTACCGCCAGTGACGGGAACGGTCCATTCCTTGCCGTCTTCATCGTCGAATGTCACGGTATAGGTCTCGGCGCAGACCTTCTTCATCGGCACATACAGAACCCGCCCGGTTTCAGGGTGGATCGGCAGGAAGATCGAATAAGTCTGCTGACGCTCCTCCCGCAGACTTTTCAGCATGATGGCCATGATGGCCTCATAGTTGTCAACGGCGCGCTTCAGCACCTCGTCAAACTGACCCGAGCGGTAGAAGTCACGCGCCGAATAGAACTCATACTCGAACCCAAAGGTATCGAGGAACCGGCGTAGCATGGCGTTGTTGTATTCGCCAAAGCTGGGGTATTCGCCGAACGGATCCGGCACCGAGGTCAGCGGGCATTGCAGATAGTCCTGCAATTGATCCGGGTTCGGTACGTTGCCGGGCACTTTGCGCATGCCGTCCAGATCGTCCGAGAAACAGATCAGCTTGGTAGGGATATCCGACAGCGCCTCGAACGCGCGCTTGATCATCGTTGTCCGCGCAACCTCGCCAAAGGTGCCGATATGCGGCAGGCCCGAGGGGCCATAGCCGGTCTCGAACAGCACGAACCCCTTCTCCGGAACGTTCTTCTGATAGCGTTTGAGCAACCGGCGCGCCTCTTCGAAAGGCCAGGCCTTGGACGACATTGCGGTTTCACGCAGTTCAGACATCAGATTTGCTCCATCGGGAAAAACAGCGCCGGCCACCCTTTGCAACCGACCGGCCCCTCCTATTGTGCCGGTGCAGCATGAGTCAACAAATGCGCGGGGTTTTTCCAAGGGCCAAGGCAGATTTAAGCGGTCAACTGATCCAGTTTCGCCGCCCAGATAAAGTCATTCTCGCTGAGCCCACTGATTTCATGGGTTGTCAGCCTGACATCTACATAGCCCCAGCCGAACGAGATATCGGGGTGATGGCCTTGTTGATCCGCCAGCCATGCACACAGATTGGCCAGATATGTCGCCTTGGCAAAACCCTTGAACGCAAAGTGGCGGCTTAGCTCGGTCGATCCGGCGTTCAGCGTCCAATCCGGCGACAGCTCACCCATATGAGCGTTCGCTTCGTTTGCCGTCAGGGCCGGAATGCCGCCGGAACAAGGTACGCAACTACGGTCTGATAGATTGCAGGTTTGTCCTGTTGTGGTCATTTTCGATCACTCCGCTGCTGTTGCTTTGGGCGGGAATTTGTTGGGCAGCAAGCCAAGCGACTGCGCCTGCCTCACATCTGCCAGCAAATCCCTGTCGGCCGCAGCAAACAGCGCCTCAGGGTCTTGCAGCACAAAATAGCCCATCTGATGCATGTCGATCCGGTATGGGGTGCGCATGATCGTCAGCACGTCAAATGGATCCCGGTCCGGAATGTCGCTTTCGACCGCGTAGACAAGCTCTGTCGGCGAAGACGCCAGCCCCGAGCCCAGCGCCTTGATCTCACCGTCCTGCCACCGCAGCCCGAACTCGACCGAGAACCAATAAAGCCGGATCAGCCAAGCATACTCCTTTGGACCCGCCTGCACACCGGCCTTGCCGATCGCCTGACTGAACGCCGCAAATCTGGGATCGCTGAGCAAGGGCGTATGCCCGAATATCTCATGGAAGATGTCCGGCTCTTCGATATAGTCGAAATCCTCGCGTGAGCGGATGAAGGACGCCGCTGGAAACACTTTATCGGCCAGCATCGCGAAGAAGGTCTCGAACCCGATCAGTGCAGGTACGGGCTGCACCCGCCATCCGGTCAGGTCCAATAAACGCTCTGAAATATCTTTGCATGAAGGCACCCGGGTTTTCGGCAGTTCCAACCGTTTCAGACCGTCGAGATAGTCACGCGCCATGTATTTCTGCACGTTGTCCTGCTGCGCCGCATAAAGATCGGCCCAAACGGCATCTTCTTCAGCGGTGTAGGCAATATGGCCCTGCGGATCGGCGGTTTTTGCGCGGTATTTTGTTGATTTCGGCATCTGCTCCTCCCATTCAGAGAGATTTTATTCGCAACTCATGGTGAATTCAGTTTGTGCTGAGGATAGAATAGCCCAAAGTTGAATGATTCATTTTGGATTTGGGGAAAAATTGACACAAACATTTCAACCCGCCGACCTGGCCATCCTGCAACAGCTGCAAACCGATGGCCGCCTGTCGATGCAAGAACTTGCAGACCGCACGGGTCTATCGACCTCGCAATGCTGGCGTCGGGTACGGGATCTTGAGGCCTCGGGCGTTGTATCCGGCTACACCGCGCAGGTCCGCGCCAAGTCTGTCGGGCTGAACGCAATTGCCTATATCCACGTCGCATTGCAGAGCCATCAGGAAGACAGCATCAACGCCTTCCTGCGGCTGGTAGAGACGGAACCACAGATCGTGGAATGCGCGTCGATTACCGGAGATCATGACTTTCTTCTCAAGGTCTACGCAAAATCGCCCGAAGATCTTGAGCTATTCATCATGCAGCGCCTTTTAAAGTCAGGTCTGGTGCGTGACACCCGCAGCAATTTCGTGTTGCGCCAGACCAAAACGCGGGGGCCATTGCCAATTCTCTGACGCGCGCCAGCAAAAGCCGTTGAACCTGTCCGCCAGCCCTCCTATCGTGCGACGGCAGCAATTGACTCAGGACGACGCAATGACCGATCAAATTCCACACCCGATGTCTCCGCAAGATTGCCTTGTGGCGATCATGGTCGCGATCTCGGCGTCGGATGAGACGATCCGCACCGCCGAACTGGTCAAGATCGAAGGCGCAGTGAATATGCTGCCGGTTTTTGCGGGCTATGATATCGACCGCACCCGTCGCGTTTCGCAAATCGTGTTCGACCTGTTCGAGCAGGAAGATGGACTGGATGCCCTCTTCGGCCTGATCCGTGACAACTTGCCCGAGCGCCTGAACGAAACGGCCTATGCGCTGGCCTGCGACGTTGCCGCCGCAGACGGCGCGCTGGCCGAGACCGAGCTGCGTTTGCTGGAAGAAATCCGCTATGAGCTGAGCATCGACCGCCTGCACGCAGCCGCAATCGAACGTGGTGCCCGCGCGCGCCATGCGGTTTAGGTTCAACTCCCGTAGAGCGACCCCCAGCGTTCAATCAACGCCCGTTGCAGCTTGCGCGACCGACGGTTCCAACTGCGCGCGCCCTCAGGGCGTTCGCGTTGTTCGCGCGGGATCGTGGCGCGGTGGTCCACATCTGCTGTAAAGATCGCAAAGGCCAATTCGGACCCGTCGGCCGTGGTCAGAAACCCGCCCAACCCCGAGACGAAGTTCAGCGTCCCGGTTTTTGCATTCACCTTGATGGGGTGATCCTTGACCGCCCGTCCCTGACTATCGGTCAGCGTGAACGGCTTGAGCAGGGGCCGCAGCGCCCCGGTTTTGCGGGCCGCAACAAGCGCCTTCACCAGATCACCCGGAGGCATGCGGGACGCATCCCCCAAGCCCGAATGGTCCACCATGGCGATTTGGGTGGCGCCATAGGTCTCAGCCGCCCAGCGGTTCATCTCTGCCGCCGAATCCACCAGATCATGCGGCCTGACCCCGCGCGCTTTGGTCGCCGCCATACCAACCATTTCTGCCGTCAGATTGGTCGAGTATTTCAGCATCCCACGCAGGATGCTTTCTAACCGGTCACTCTGATGCACAACCAACGTAGTGCCTTTCGGGGTTTCCTGCGTGACTTGCACCCGACCCAGAACAACCCCGTTTGAGCGGGCAAGAGTGCGAAACACATCGCCCGCATAAAGCGCAGGTTTTCGAACGGGTAGCCAACGTGCGCCGCCATTGCCCAGCGCGCCTTTGGCCACGGTCCAACGGTCCTGACGCGCGCTGGGTTGATAGGTGTAGATCGGCAGGCTGCGCGGTTCCACCCGCATCACAGCCATATCGACATCCGGACGGTACTTGGCGCTGCGCGCGTCCATCGTGACGTTGTATTCCGTCCCGGCCCGCTTCCATTCGAAATGAACGCGGTTGAAGTTCAACGAAATCCCACTCATCGCCGGGCTATAGCCCAGATGATCCGGCTGGCCCGGGTCGATGCTGAACACATAGGGCAAGGCTCCGTCATAGACCTTGAACGCCCCGCGCACCTCGGTCACCCCAGCCTCGCGCAGATTGGCCGCCATGCTTGCCAACGCATCCGTATCCAGCAGAGGATCCCCGCCACCGACAAGGATCAGATCGCCTTTTAGTATGCCATCCTCAATTGGCCCATCCGCCAGAAGCCTGGTCTCAAAGCGATGATCTGGCCCCAGAACGTCCAACGCATAAAGCGCCGTCAGCGCCTTGCCGACACTGGCCGGAGGCAACCCGGCCTCACCCCCCAGCGCTTCAAGTTGGGTTCCTGTCTCAACATCCGCCACAGCAAAGATCACATCGCCGCGCAACCCGGCTGCGCGCACGAACCGCTCGGCCCCCGTCAGCTGCGGCCCACGCGCCTGAGGCCGCAAGGACACCAAGGGGGCCTGCGCCAAGGCAGCCGCCGGGATCGCGGATGCGCTGAACCCTGCAAGAAACAAACGGCGTGAAATACGATCAACCATGGGTCAATTAAAATCCCAGAGATGAAATTTGGACAACCATTGCATGAGAATATGCAGGCAATGTAGCTATTGGGGCAACACTCCGTTTGCCCAGATGCCGCGATTGCGAAGATCAGTTGAACTGAGATTGACCATCGGCACGTTCACGAAACACCACGCCGGGGCCTGCGCACGCCCCAAGATATGCCGCGCCTGCCCGTCTATCCTGTAGGGCGCATAAACCCGCGCTGCTGGCGACATCCGCGCGGAAATCCGATCCCCCGGGCGCGCCACAACGCCCACGGGGACGCCATCCATAATCCGCCGCCAATCCTTCCACCGATGAAACTGCGCCAGATTGTCGGCCCCCATGATCCAGACGAACCGAACCTGAGGATAAAGCCGCCGGAGAGCCACCAGAGTATCCGCCGTCGCCCGCGTCCCCGTCAGCGCCTCGATATCCGTCACCTCCACGCGCGGGTGCTGCATCATCGCACGCGCGGCTTCCAGCCGACTCGGCAAAGGCGCAGGTCCACGCTGTTTCAGAGGGTTGCCCGGAGACACCAGCCACCATACCCGATCCAGGCCGAACGCTTTGATCGCTTCAAGTGTGACATGCACATGTCCCTGATGCGGAGGGTCAAACGACCCCCCGAACAGCCCTATCACTTGTCCGGGCCGTGCATATGGCAACTGGCTGCGCAACATACCTTGCTGATGTTCAGAACTGAAGCGGGTTGTCAATCAACCGGCTGCACCACGTCGCCCAACCTGACCCGCCCGGATCGCACCACCTCGGCGCACCAGCCGCCATGTCCGCGCACGGCAGAATAGCCGCCTTTGCCCAGCGCCTCCTCCATCCGACTGCACGGCGCGCAGATGACGGTTAAGCGCAGAATGGCCTCTCCCACCTGCACCTCACGCCCTTTGAGCGCCGCCAGATTGATCCCCGACACCACCAGATTGCGCCGCAGAATCTCCGGTGCAACCGGCCCGCGCCCCAGATAGGACCCAATCGCCCCCAGATGCTCCTGCTGGATCAACGTCACCGCCCGCTTGCCAGCACGGCCACGATCTCCCTCCAAACCATCGTTAGATATCAATGCATCGTTCAAGATGACGATCTCGACCCGTCGGGCTGGTCGTGCACCGATCCAATCCACGCGACCGGGCTTGGACCATCCTGCAATCAATTCTGCAAGTTTCGACATCTCTCGCCTCTCGTTCCGTCGCCATCCTAGCCCAACCTGGCTCCGAGGAAAAATCACGAAACCACCAGCTTGCCCCGCCCGCCCCGCTTGGATATCAAGCGTTTCAACCCAATTTCCCCGACCCAGAGGACGCGACATGGCCGCCTATCAATATGTCTACCACATGCAGGGTGTTTCAAAGACCTATCCCGGTGGCAAGAAATGCTTTGAAAACATCCACCTGAGCTTTCTGCCCGGTGTGAAAATCGGTGTCGTCGGCGTTAACGGTGCCGGTAAATCGACGCTGATGAAGATCATGGCGGGTCTCGACACCGACTTCACCGGTGAGGCATGGGCCGCCGAGGGCGCCAAGGTCGGCTATCTGCCGCAGGAACCGCAGCTGGATGAATCGCTGTCCGTCCGTGAAAACGTCATGCTGGGCGTGGCCGCGAAGAAGGCCAAGGTCGACCGGTTCAACGAGATTGCCATCGAGATGGCGGAAAACTACTCCGATGAATTGATGGAAGAGATGACCGCCCTGCAGGATTCGATCGATTCCGAAAACCTGTGGGATCTCGACAGCCAGATCGACGTCAGCATGGAGGCGCTGCGCTGCCCGCCGGACGACGCCAACATCGCCAACCTCTCGGGGGGTGAGAAACGCCGCGTGGCGCTCTGCAAGCTGCTGCTGGAAGCGCCCGACATGCTGCTGCTGGACGAACCGACCAACCACCTGGACGCCGAAACCATCGCCTGGCTGCAACAGCACCTGATCGACTACAAGGGCACCATCCTGATCGTCACCCACGACCGGTATTTCCTGGATGACATCACCGGCTGGATCCTCGAACTCGACCGCGGCCGTGGCATTCCTTACGAGGGCAACTATTCCGCATGGCTGGAACAAAAGGCCAAACGGCTGGAACAGGAAGCACGCGAGGACAAGTCCAAGCAGAAGACCCTGCAGCGCGAATTGGAATGGATGCGTCAGGGCCAGAAGGCCCGTCAGGCCAAATCCAAGGCCCGGATCAACGCCTATAACGAGCTGGCAGACCAGTCCGAACGCGAAAAGCTGACCCGCGCCCAGATCGTCATCCCCAACGGCCAGCGCCTTGGCGGCAAGGTGATCGAGGTCGAGGGCCTGTCGAAACATATGGGCGACAAGCAACTGATCGAAGGGCTGGACTTTGCCCTGCCCCCCGGCGGCATTGTCGGCGTCATCGGCCCCAACGGCGCCGGTAAATCGACCCTGTTCAAGATGCTCACTGGTCAGGAACAGCCCGACAGCGGCACCATCTCGCTGGGCGACACGGTCGAGCTGTCCTATGTCGACCAGTCCCGCGATGACCTGAAAGACAACGACACCGTGTGGGAGGCGATCACCGGCGGCGCCGAGATCATCCAGCTAGGCGACGCACAGGTCAATTCCCGCGCCTATTGCTCGTCCTTCAACTTCAAGGGCGGCGACCAGCAGAAGAAGGTCTCACTGCTGTCAGGCGGTGAGCGCAACCGCGTCCACATGGCCCGCCTGCTGAAAGAGGGCGGCAACGTCCTGCTGCTCGACGAACCCACCAACGACCTCGACGTCGAAACCCTGCGCGCACTGGAAGACGCGCTGGTCGATTTCGCCGGTTGTGCCGTCGTGATCTCACACGACCGCTTCTTCCTCGACCGGATTTGTACGCATATTCTGGCGTTCGAGGGCGACGCGCATGTCGAGTGGTTCGAGGGCAACTTCGAGGATTACGAAGAGGACAAAAAGCGCCGTCTGGGACCGGACGCGCTGGAGCCCAAGCGGTTGAAGCACAAGAAGTTTGCGCGGTAACCATGGGCCGCATTCGGCGCGCTCCATATGTACTCTTGGCTCCGTCATCGCCGTTCAAGGGCGGCAACGACCCTTCGGGAATCCTGAGCTTGAGCGGAACCTATCCGTTAAGCCGCTCAAGCAACGCTATTGTGACCGTGGAACGCGCTAGTAATGCTGAGATTATAAGCGCCAACTTCCTTAGTGGGAGATTTGATACAAAGAATACGATCAAGTTCTCGTTCAGGCTCAATCGAGATAGCTTGAAAGACTACGAAAAACACGCGCGAGGCCTCTATCTAGAAAGCGTCGGAAATGCCGATTGGGGGTGGGGCCCGGGCTCACACTATCGGCAACAGCGCCCCGATGGTTCGATGAGGGCACTTTTGGTTTCTTCTAGCATTCATCGCGACTTAGATGCTTTTGCGAGTCTAGCGGCACTCGCGAACACTATTGCCTGGGGGCCACAATTTAACGCCGCTTCGCTTTCGAACTCGACAACAGATGACGCATCAGTCGAATCACGTTTTTCCACGGAAATGGATTCTGTTCGCGATCTCGCCAACCATTCGCACTTGAGAGAACTTTGCATTGGCTCTGTGTTCGAAAAACTAAGCCAGATGTTTCTTGGAACGCAAAAGAAACAGTTTTGTCAGTTGAGTCGAGGCATCGGCTATATCGTTAATGGTTTGCACGCAAAAAAAACTCCAGAGCAACAAGTTGTTTGGTTCGTTTCAGCAATTGAAGCACTCTTAGGAAAACGCAACGAGAGGCTATCCCAAGAGCAGCAAATTTCGCGATTTAGAGCCATCATGCATCCCGACAACGTTGATCCGCTTATCGGAAAATTCCGATCACTTTATTCTTTTCGAAACAAACTATACCATGGTTCGATGAACGTGATGGTCAGACTTGGCAGCCACACCATCCTAGATGAAGATGACGGAACCGAGCCAAGGTTTGCATTCGACACGGCGAGCGATGCTCGTTGCATAGCGTTAAAGATAGCTCAAAGGTATTTCGAACTTGGAGTCCGTGAAATTTCCTTTTCGACTGTAATTGATCGATAGGCAGAACTGTCCAAGCTAGTGTGGGTGCTGCCGTAGAAGTCCACAGTCCCCCCTTGCCACAAGCCCACCCCAATGCCATATCAGAGATGCTACCGTTATTCTATTTCGACCCACTGTCTCCTTCTACGGCGCTCAGTCTATCGATCCGGACAACGACGCCAGGCTGCCGCATCCACGTGGGCAGCACTAAACAGGAGACACGGATATGCCCGCAGGCACCGTAAAATGGTTCAACACCACCAAAGGCTACGGCTTTATCGCGCCCGAAGATGGCGGCAAAGACATCTTCGTACACATCTCGGCTGTCGAGCGTTCGGGCCTCACCGGTCTGGCCGACAACCAGAAAGTCACCTACGAGCTGCGCTCGGGTCGTGACGGTCGCGAAAGCGCGGACAATATCGAGCTGGCATAAGCCACTCAGACGGGCGGGGGTAAACCTCGCCCTTTTTTATGGGCATCAGGCCACAGATCACGATTTCGTAATGTTTGCCCCACAATTGACCAAATAAGATATCATTCTGCAATTCGAATGATGATTTTATAGGTCAATTCAAGAGGCCCCAATGTTTACACGTCGTGTTTTTCTGGCCGGTACAGCTCTAAGCCTTCTCCCGGGCATTGCCGGTGCCAAGAAGGCCGCCGAGTATGATCCGACACCACAATTCGTCCGGATCAAAAAGCAGTTTCAGCCAGGGCAACTGCTGGTCGTACCGCGTTCCTTCTACCTGTATTTCGTGACCGAACCGCGCAAGGCGATCCGCTATGGCTGTGGCGTCGGCAAAGCCGGGTTGGAGTTCACCGGCACCGCAACCATCGACGTCAAGAAGGAATGGCCCACCTGGCGTCCCACCAATGAGATGATCGAGCGGGACCCGGTGGCCTATGCCCGTTTCAAGGACAACGACTATGTCCAGCCCGGCGGTGGCGACAATCCACTGGGCGCGCGGGCGCTTTATCTGTTTCAGAACGGGGTCGACACCTATTTCCGTATCCACGGCACAACGCAGCCACAGACAATCGGACGGGCCGCGTCGAACGGATGTATCCGGATGATGAACGAACATGTGGTGGATCTATACAACCGCGTGCCGATCGGAACGGTTGTCACAGTGGTCTAACGGCCCCTAGCCCTGTTCACCCGACGTCTTGATCAGCTCCAGCACAGACGGGCCAAGCGCCTCAACAATCAGCGCGACGCCTTGGGCATTCGGGTGAATGCCGTCCGACTGCATGTATTGACCGACGGCGCTCGGATCACCTCCCGAGGCGAGACCGTCAAAGAAACTCTCGGCGTAAAGGACATCAAACTGTTCAGCCAGATCCGGGTAGATCGTGTCGAACGCCTGTTTGTAGTCTGGTCCATAGTTGCCGGGGGCCTGCATGCCGATCAGCAAGACTTCGACATCGCGTGCTTTGGCCTCGGTCAGGATCGCGGTCAGGTTGGCGCGCGACAGGTCGGGGTCGAGGCCGCGCAGCAAGTCGTTGCCACCCAGCACCACGATCATTGCGTCCACATCCGGCGTCAAAGTCCACGCGACCCGCGCCGCGCCGCCTGCCGTTGTGTCCCCCGAGACACCCGCGTTGATCAACCGAACCTCGGCCCCGTTCGCCTGCAGCCAACCTTCCAGCTGTGAGACAAACCCATCCTGTTCGACCAGCCCATAGCCTTGGGTCAGCGAATCCCCCAGCGCAGCAATCACGACGGGCTCGGCTGTTGCCGTATAGCCCCAACTGACAAACAGCCCTGAAACCAGAACCTTGCGCAGAGCTGCAAACGCTCCATATCCCATTTGACTACCCTCCAATGGAAAGACCGATGACTCCAGCTGTTCTTACGCTCCAAAATGCCTCTTTGTCGCTGGATGGCAATGCCGGGCGAGTCGATATCCTGCGTGAAATCTCTCTGTCCGTGATGAAGGGTGAGAGTTTGGGTCTGATCGGGCCATCCGGTTCGGGCAAGTCTTCGCTGCTGATGCTGATGGGCGGGTTGGAGCAGGCGACGGGCGGTCGCGTCTCGGCTTTGGGTCAGGATCTGACGACAATGGATGAGGATACGCTGGCTCGCTTTCGGCGCGACACGATGGGTATCGTGTTCCAGAATTTCCATCTGATCCCAACCATGACGGCATTGGAAAACGTTGCCACCCCGCTAGAGCTGGCCGGCCACAAGGACGCATTCACTCGCGCCGAAGCAGAACTCGACTCCGTCGGCCTGTCTCATCGGCGCGACCATTATCCGGCGCAATTGTCCGGGGGTGAACAGCAGCGTGTTGCCCTGGCCCGCGCCTCGGCCCCGCGCCCTCAGATCCTTCTGGCGGATGAGCCTACGGGCAATCTGGATGAAACCAACGGTGCTGCTATTGTCGATCTGCTGTTCGGTCTGCGGGACAAGCACGGCGCGACCTTGGTGTTGGTCACACATAGCCCATCGCTGGCGGCGCGATGCGACCGCGTTGTACGCTTGCGCGATGGCCACATCTCGGATGAGACCAAGCAAGAGGCAGCGGAATGAGCCTGCGACTGGCCGGACGGCTGGGACGTCGTGAACTGCGCGGAGGCCTGCGCGGCTTTCGTATCTTCCTCGCCTGCCTCGGCCTTGGGGTTGCGGCCATCGCTGCGGTCGGCTCGGTCCGCTCGGCCATCCAGACCGGCTTGACGGAGGAAGGGGCCGCCTTGCTGGGCGGAGACGCGCAGCTTGAGTTCACCTATCGCTTTGCCAGCGACGAAGAACGGCGCTGGATGGACGCGACCGGGCAACAAGTCTCCGAGGTTGTCGATTTCCGGTCGATGGCTGTCGCCGCGCAAGACACCGGACCTGAGCGCGCCCTGACGCAAGTCAAAGCGGTGGATGGCGCTTACCCAATGGTGGGGGCTGTCACTTTGGTCCCGGAGATGCCTCTGGACAATGCTTTTGCGGGCGCAGACGGCCTGCCCGGTGCCGTCATGGCCCCCGCATTGATCGACCGGATGGGGCTGACGGTCGGAGATCGTTTTGCCTTGGGCACGCAGGAGTTTGTCCTGATGGCGGCCCTGCGTCATGAGCCGGACGGTGCGGCGGACGGGTTCGCCCTTGGGCCAAGAACACTGGTCCGAACCGAGGACTTGCAGGCCTCCGGCCTGTTGGCCCCGGGCACCCTGTTTTCGACCAAATACCGCCTCGATCTGCCCACAGGCACTGATCTTGCGGACCTCTCCCAGCAGGCCAACGAGGCATTCGACGGCACCGGCATGCGCTGGACCGATGCCCGCAACGGGGCACCGGGCATCACGGAATTCGTCAACCGCCTCAGCGCGTTTCTGGTGCTGGTTGGCCTGTCGGGGCTGGCAGTCGGAGGTATAGGCGTATCTGCAGCCGTCCGCGCGTACCTGTCGCAGAAGACCGAAACCATCGCCACCTTGCGCACCTTGGGGGCCGACCGCGCGACGATCTTCCAGACATATATGATCCAGATCGGGCTGTTGTCGGGCATCGGAATAGCCATCGGCGTCACATTGGGCGGGGTCCTGCCGCTGGCCCTGGCCCCAATGATCGAAAACCTGCTGCCGATCCCCGCGGTTTTCGCCCTCTACCCGCAGGCGCTGGCCGAGGCTGCGATCTACGGGATTCTGACCGCTTTCCTGTTTACCCTCTGGCCACTGGCCCGCACCGAGGAGGTGCGGGCCGCCACCCTGTTCCGCGATGCGCTGACGACGGCCCGCGCCCTCCCCCGACCCATCTACGTTATGGCCGCCGGTTTCGGGCTGGTCCTGTTGATTGCAATCGCCGCATGGTTCAGCGGCTCGGCCCGATTGACGCTCTGGACCAGCGCCGGCTTGGTTGGCGCGCTCATCCTGCTGTCCCTGTCGGCCATCGCCATCGGCCGCCTTGCCCGCGCGGGTAAACCCGCCGCGCGTGGTCGTCCTGCCCTGCGATGGGCGCTCTCGGCTATTTCCGACCCGCGGGAGGGCGCGGCATCGGTTGTCTTGTCCCTCGGTCTCGGCCTGTCTGTTCTGGCCGCTGTTGGGCAGATTGACGGAACCCTGCGCAATGCGATCTCTGGCAACCTACCGGATGTCGCCCCATCCTATTTCTTTGTCGACATCCAAAAAAACCAGATGCCGGGCTTCACCGAGCGTCTTGAGACCGACCCATCCGTAAGCCGTATCGAAAGCGCGCCGATGCTGCGCGGCATCATCACCCGGATCAACGGACGCCCCGCGCGCGACGTTGCCGGCGACCATTGGGTGCTGGAGGGCGACCGAGGCATCACCTACTCGACCCGTCCGCCCGAAAACGCCCGCGTCACAGCAGGCGATTGGTGGGCTGAAGACTACTCTGGAGAACCGCAGATCAGCTTCGCCGCGGAAGAGGCCGCAGAAATGGGTTTGACCCTAGGGGATGAACTGACAGTCAACATCTTGGGCCGAGATATCACGGCCCGCCTGACCTCATTGCGCGAGGTTGACTTTTCGACGGCAGGCATGGGCTTCATAATGTCGATGAACCCCTCGGCGCTGGCCGGGGCACCACACAGTTTCATCGCCACTGTCTATGCTGAGGAACAGGCCGAAACCGCGATCCTGCGCGATCTGGCCGACCAATACCCCAACATCACCGCGATCCGGGTGCGAGACGCGATTGACCGGGTGTCGGGCCTGCTGGCCGGGTTGGCAGCTGCCACCTCCTACGGGGCAGGTGTCTCGTTGTTGACAGGGTTTCTGGTCCTGATCGGCGCAGCCGCCGCCGGAGAGCCCGCGCGACGCTACGAGGCTGCCGTGCTGAAAACACTGGGGGCGAACCGGCGGCGCATCCTGCTCAGCTTTGCTCTGCGTGCTGTCTTGCTGGGGGCGGCTGCCGGGGGCGTGGCCCTTCTGGTCGGTATTCTGGGCGGCTGGGCCGTTGCCACCTACATCTTCGACACCGGATATACGGTTATCTGGCCTTCGGCGGTTGGCATCGTTTTGGCCGGAATGGTCGTGACATTGGGCGCAGGACTTGCCTTCGCCCTGCGTCCACTTTCAGTACGACCGGCCCGCATCCTGCGCGCCAGCGACTGACCCCTTAGCGAACGCAGGCGACGGGCTGCAGGATTTTCAACAAAGGATCGTTGTCGCACACAAGCGCATCCAGCGTGATATCGTCCAGCGAGGCGTAAAACACCTCAGCCGCGTCCTTCAGCGCCAGCTTCAATCGACACGCATCGGTCAGAGGGCAGGTGTTGTCGGCATCCGCAAAACACTGGGCAATCGGCACTGCGCCTTCCACATCCCGAAACACAGCCCCTACCCGGATCTCATCGGCCGAGCGTGCCAGCGACATGCCCCCGTTGCGACCCCGTTGGGTGCTGAGGTAGTTCAGCTGGCTCAACTGGTTGATCACCTGTGCCAGATGGTTTTCGGAAATGTTGCAGACCCCGGCGATCTCGGCCTTGGTCACCAGCCTATCGGGATGCGCCGCGCAATACATCAACAGGCGCACGGCAATACTCGTCCGTTTGGTAATCCGCATAAGGGCCTCCCTAAATCAATGATGTGAATTTATTGCATGTCCGACAAAAAAGCGGTTTGACATACATCAATCGACCAAAAGGACGCCCCAGCAGATGGCAGACCCATATTTCTTTGGCTATGGCAGCCTCGTGAACCTGGCCACGCATGACTTTCCCGATCCCCGGCCTGCGAAGCTCAAAGGTTGGCGGCGGGCATGGAAGCATACTGATTTGCGCTCGGTCGCGTTTCTGACGGCGGTCCCTGATCCCGATTCCGAGATCGAAGGCATGATCGCCCACGTACCCAAAAACGATTGGGCAGCACTGGATGAGCGTGAATGGGCCTATGACCGCATCCCCGCCACGCAGTCGGTCGCACATCCGCTTACGCAGGATGTTGAAATCGCTGTTTACGCGGTGCCAAAGGACCGTCACAATGCGCCGACAGATCATCATCCGCTGCTGCTCAGCTACATCGACGTCGTTGTGCAAGGATATCTGCGTATTTTTGGACCGGACGGGGCCGACCGGTTCTTCGCAACAACGGATGGCTGGGACGCGCCCGTCTTGAATGACAGGGCCGAGCCAAGATACCCGCGCCACCAGCAGCTCAGACCCGACGAGACAGACTTTGTTGACGATCGTTTGCGCCGGGCGTCGGTGCGGGTCATCCAACCGAACCAACAAAAAGAGGCAGACGAATTGCCTGCCTCGTTCAAGTTCTAAGGTCCGGCAATCAGCCTCGCGCGCGGATCACTTGCAACAGCGGCAAGAGTGCAGCCATCTCAGGCCCACGCTCCATCCCGGTCAGCGCCTTGCGCAGCGGCATGAACAGGCCCTTGCCCTTGCGGCCTGTGGCCTCTTTGACGGCCTTGGTCCAACTGCCCCAGGTTTCGCCATCAAACGGACCTTCCGGCAGTAGCGCAATCGCCTCGGTGATGAAGTCACGATCCTCATCCGCGATCAGAGGCTCGGCTCCGTCCCGGCAAAGATCCCACCAGCCCTTGAGATCGGTCAGAGTGGTGATGTTCTCGCGCGCCATGGCCCAGAACGGCTCGGCCAGATCGGCAGGAACGCCCGCCTCGGCAACCGCGTCTGCAACATCCGCCAGCGGCAGCGACTGCAGATGCTTCGCCGTCAGTGGGAACAGGTCCTGCACATCGAACTTCGTTGGTGCCGACCCAAAACGGTTGATATCAAACCCGTCGATCAACTCGGCCATTTCGGAACGCAATTCAACCGGATCAGACGAGCCCAGACGCGCCATCAAGCTCAGCAACGCCATCGGCTGCACGCCCTGCTCTCGCAGATCACGCAGGGCCAACGTACCAAGACGTTTCGACAGCGCCTCACCCTGAGGACCCGTCAGCAGCGAATGGTGCGCAAAGCGCGGGCTGGTGCCGCCCAGCGCTTCGATGATCTGGATTTGAGTTGCGGTGTTGGTCACGTGGTCGGACCCGCGCACCACATCGGTCACGCCCATCTCGGTATCATCCACAACAGACGCAATCGTATAAAGAACCTGACCGTCGCCGCGGATCAGGACCGGATCGGAAACCGAGGCCGCATCAATCGAGATGTCGCCCAGAATACCATCATTCCACTCGATCCGCTGGTGATCCAGCTTGAACCGCCAGACACCATTGCCCCGCTCGGCGCGCAGCGCGTCTTTCTCGGCATCGCTCAGGTTCAGCGCGGCACGGTCATAGACCGGCGGCTTGCCCATGTTGAGTTGCTTCTTGCGCTTGAGGTCCAGCTCGGTCGGCGTCTCGAACGCTTCATAGAACCGGCCCATCTCACGCAGTTTGTCCGCGGCTTCGGCGTAGCGGTCCAGACGTTCAGACTGACGCTCGACCCGATCCCAGTGCAGACCCAGCCACTCAAGATCCTGTTTGATCGCGTCGACATATTCCTCTTTCGAGCGTTCGGGGTCGGTATCGTCGATACGCAGAACGAAGGTGCCGCCTGTCTTTTGGGCGATCAGGTAGTTCATCAGGGCGGTGCGCAGGTTGCCCACATGGATGTAACCGGTGGGCGACGGGGCGAAACGGGTGGTTGTCATGGGTGTCTCCTGTTGGCGCGGCTCTTGTCACAGGATGGACGTATTGTCCAGTCAAGGCGGAATTCCGCGCCCTTTCACACTGCTCACAGCAACGTGGAGTGGCAAGCGCATCCTATTGTTCTACCATTTGCGCGCTGGCACCAATTTGGAGAATGACAATGACCATCAAACTGACACGCCGGGCCGCACTCGGAACTGCTGCAGCCCTGCCATTTGCCGCTGCCGTAACCCCGGTTCTGGCTGCAAGTTCTGATACCAAAGCCAACTCGATCATTGCCCGGTCTTTTTCGCTGGGCGATTTCACTGTCACGACCCTATTGGACGGCAGCGCGCCACGTGATGACGTCCGACAGCTATTTGGCGCAGGCGTTCCAGAGGAAGAGTTCAACAAAGTCTCGTCCGAAAACTTCATCTCGCCCGACAAAGCGCAGTTGGCCTTCACACCGACGCTGGTCAATACCGGGTCAGAAATGGTGCTTTTTGACACCGGGCTGGGACAGGGCGGCATTCAGGCGGCGCTTGCGGATGCAGGTGTGGCACCCGATCAGATCGACGTGGTCGTGATCACGCATATGCACCCCGACCATATCGGCGGGATGACCACCAATGACGCGCCGACCTTCCCGAATGCGCGCTATGTCACTGCAGCGGCTGAATATGATTTCTGGGCCGCGCAAGAGGCCGGAAACCGCGTTGGCGATCTTGTCGCCTCCAAGGTTACACCCTTGGCCGAGAAGATGAGCTTTGTTGACGACGGTGCCGAGGTTGCGTCCGGTATCACCGCGATGGCGGCGTTCGGCCACACGCCGGGTCACACTGTCTATCATCTGGAAAGCAACGGTAAACGACTGGTTCTGACCGCCGATCTGGCCAATCACTATGTCTGGTCGTTTGCACGCCCGGAATGGGGCTTCAGTTTCGATCTGGACAAAGAGGCCGCAAGCGCCTCGCGCCGAAATGTGCTGGGCATGCTGGCCGCCGACAAAGTACCGATGATCGGCTATCACATGCCCTTCCCCGCCGCCGGTTTTGTAGAAACGCGCGGAGACGGCTTCCGCTTTGTGCCCGTCAGCTACCAGTTGGCAGGCTAAGCGCTCAATACCCAGGGTCCGGCCGGACCGTTGAGCCATCGGTGAAACGAGACAGGCGAAACGCGGCCGGATCCACACAGGGCGTTCTGTGCATAACCAGATCGGCCATCAACAGGCCTGCACCGGGGCCGATGCCGAAACCGTGGCCGGAAAACCCGGTGGCAATGAACAAGCCGGGCAGTTCATCGACCGTCGACATCACCGGGATTGCATCCGGTGTCACGTCAATCATACCGGCCCAGCTTTGGACGATCTCGGCCTGTTCCAGCGCCGGATAAGTCTTGCGCGCATTCGCCCATGCTCTGCGTATGACTTTTTGCGACGGCTCGGGGTCCAGCACACGGCAATGTTCGAACGGAGTCACATCGGTGGGCAGCCACCGCCGGTCCTCTCGCGCTTCGGTCGCCCAGCGGCCCGACAGGCGAAAACGCAGCGACCTCCACTCCTGCGCGAAAGCTGGCAGGAACTTCAGCGCCAGCCGGAAGCTATCGGGTACGATATCCACCGTGTTTTCATGGCCCGAGGCGATGGTATAACCGCCATCGGCCCGCTTTCGGATTGCAAACCCATCCGACCAGAACGCGGCCTTGGGCCCCTCGGCCACTGGCGACACGCGCATGACCGTGTTCAGCACCTTCAGTTGCGGCAGGTCGATTCCGGCATTTCCCGCAAACAGGCGCGACCAAGCCCCACCGGCCAGAACGACCTGATCACACGCCACACGGCCCCGCTCAGTGAACACGCCAGCAATGCGGCCCTCTTGCATATCGACGCTACGCACGGCGCAATTTGTCATGACAATCGCCCCGCGATCACGCGCGGCCTCGGCGATGGCGGGGGCGGCCCATTGCGGCTCGGCCCGGCCGTCTTGCGGCATATAGAGACCGCTTGAAATATCCGACTGCGCTCCGGGTATCAGATCGGCCAGTTCGGCCCCGGCAACGATCCGCGCCCCTGTGTCCAACCCGTCGACATGGCACAACCAGCGTTCAAGATTTCGCGCATCCCGCTGACCCGAGGATCCGAACACGATCCCCGACTGCGTATAGCCGGTCTGGCGTCCGATTCGGCTATCCATCCCGCGCCAAAGGCGTATCGCCTCCTGCATCAGAGGGATCTCCCTCGGGTCGCGCATCCCCAGCCGCACCCATCCCCAATTGCGAGAGCTTTGTTCGCCCGCGATCTGGCCCTTTTCACATAACAGGACCGAAACGCCCCGCTCGGCCAGCTCCAACGCTGTCGACACCCCGATGATACCGCCGCCGATCACGACGACATCGATTTGTTTCGGCAGTGAGAGATCGGAGTCAAAGACAGTAGGCTTGGGGCCGGGCATCAAAAGCTCATGGTCAATCGCATGGACCGCCATGGAGACCCACCGCCGCGCCACTGGCAACCGGTTTTTCAGGATCACAAAAGGATTGTGCAGACCTGTGGCGCGCACGCCAAAGGTGCCGCGAAAAACGCCGCACCTTTTAGGATTTTAGCCTGACGATTTACGCCGCGCCCGACAGTTCAGCCCATTTCTGACGCAGATTGACCGAAAAGCCGTTGGCTTCGGACCTTGACGCAGACCTGACCTCTTCCTGAGGGACAAGATCGGGGAATTCAGGCCGCTTTATCGGCGCGACATTCTGCTGGCCTGCATCTTCCTTCAACAGGTCCGCAATGGCCGCATCCAGCTTCTCCTCATCCAATTCCTGAGGAGGAGACTCCATCGTATTCAGCGCCAACGGCGCATGAAGCGATCTATCATATTGCTCATTCATCGTAACACCACACTGTTCACTCAGACATCCCACCCGGATGTGGCGTCGTCAGGCTAGAAACACTTCGCCATGACCCTGCAACCTTCGCAGCAATACGTCACACCCGCCTCACATGAGGCAATATCCAAGCATAAATATGGCGAAAAAATGTCTTCGAAACAAGGGCGACCAGCAAAACACCCCAGAATCCAGCGGTACACACATCATTTCGGAAACAATGACGGATCGGTAGGTGATACTACACCCAAAACAAGAAACGGCTGCCCTTATTCACCCTGATCGCGCCAACGATTCACAATCGGATAGCGACGATCCAACCAGAAAGCCCGACTGCTCAGACGCGTACCGGGGGCGGATTGGAACCGCTTGTACTCGCTGATGTAGATCAGGTGTTCGACCCGTTTGGCATCGGCCTCGTCGAAACCGGCCGCAATGCAATCAGCAATCGAGCCATCCTGATCGACCAGGATTTCCAAGATGCCATCCAGAACCGGATAGTCCGGCAGGCTGTCGCTGTCTTTCTGATCTTCGCGCAGCTCGGCGCTTGGGGGTTTGTCGATGACTGAGGGGCGAATGACCTCACCCTCGGGGCCCATCATCCAATCGCGGTGATGCGCGTTGCGCCAGCGGCAGGTTTCAAACACACGGGTTTTGTAGAGGTCTTTGATCGGGTTATAGCCCCCGTTCATGTCGCCGTAGATGGTGGCATAACCCACGGCGACCTCGGATTTGTTGCCGGTGGTCAGCAGCATCTCACCAAACTTGTTCGAGATCGCCATCAGCAGCACACCGCGCAGGCGGGATTGGATGTTCTCTTCGGTCAGATCGGCGTCACGACCGGCGAACAAAGGGGCCAGAGTTTTGGTCACAGCGGCGCGGCTGTCCGAGATCGGCACATAGTCATAGTGAACGCCCAGAGCCTTGGCGACAGCCTCGGCATCGTCCAACGAGGCCTGGCTGGTGTATTCCGACGGCAGCATCACGCAGCGCACATTGTCATCGCCAATCGCGTCAACGGCAATGGCCGCAACAAGGGCTGAATCGACCCCGCCTGAAAGCCCAAGAACGGCCTTTTTGAACCCAGTCTTGCCCATATAGTCACGCAGGGATTGGACCATGGCGCGGTAGTCCTGCTCCCATACATCCGGCTGGGGGACGATCTCAGCCGGAACGATGCGCCAGCCGTCATCGCCGCGCTCTAGGTCCACATGGCGCATGGCTTCGTCGAATACGGGCATGCGGAATGCAAGCTCACCACCCGGATTCAGGCCGAAGGTGGCCCCGTCAAAGACCTGATCATCCTGCCCGCCGACCATGTTCAGATAGATCAGCGGCAGGCCGGTCTCGACCACGCGAGCCACCATGTGGTTCAGGCGCACATCATATTTGTTACGAAAATAAGGCGAGCCGTTGGGGATCAGCAGAAACTCGGCCCCGGTTTCCTCCAGCGTCTCAGCCACATCCGGGTGCCAGCCATCTTCACAGATCGGGCTGCCGATGCGGAAATTGCCCACCGAGTACGGCCCACCCAGCGGACCGGAATCATACAGGCGCACCTCATCAAAGACCGTTTCGTTCGGCAGATGGTGCTTCAGGGACTTGCTGGTGATTCGTCCGCCATTCAGGATCAGGTAGGCGTTATAGAGGCTTTGATCCTCGACCCACGGCCCACCAATTGCAATGGCGGGTCCTTCGGCGCAATCCACAGCCAGCGCCTCAATTGCGGCCATTGCAGCGCGGTGAAACACGGGCTTCATCACAAGGTCCTGCGTGTTGTAGCCGGTGATGAACATCTCGGGGAAGGCCACCATATCGGCCCCGGCCTCGCGGGCCTCGTGCCACGCTGCGCGCGCTTTGGCGGCGTTGCCGGGAATATCCCCCACGGTGGGGTTAAGCTGCGCCAGAGTGATGCGGAAACGGTCGGCCATGCTGCCCTCTTGCCTTCGTCAGTCCATTTGCATTTAGCAGATCACCGCGCGAGTAAAAGGGTCATGCGCCAAAAGCCGTTGCTCTGCCCGTGGCGGTCCCTTAGTTTTGCGCCGAAGACAGCAAGCAATGATGACCGGGCAGGCAGGAACAACAATGGATGTGATCCGCAATTCGATTGCTGCAGGGGCCATGACCCTGATCGCAGCGACAGCCTTTGCACAGGACGGAACCGTCATCGTCAAGGATGACGAGGTCGGAGGCGTCTATGAGGGCACCTTCCTGAACGGCCTGCGGCACGGGACCGGCTCGTATCGGCTGCCCAATGGGTTTGAATATTCCGGTGAATGGATCGAGGGCAAGATTCAGGGGCAAGGCACGGCGCGCTTTGCCAATGGTGCGATCTACGAGGGCACATTTGCCGATGGCCAACCGGATGGTCAGGGCAAGATCACCTATCCTGATGGCGGCACCTATGAAGGAACCTGGTCCAACGGGGCCATCAACGGAACCGGCGTGGCCCAATATGCCAATGGCCTGCGCTATGAAGGCGCGTTCAAGGACGCGCGCCATCACGGCAAGGGCACCCTGTCCGACCCCAACGGGTACGCCTACGAGGGCGACTGGGTCGATGGTGAAAAACAGGGCACGGGCAAGATCACCTTGGCCGATGGATCGGTCTACGAAGGCGAGATTGAACAGGGACAGCGCCAGGGTCAGGGTCGTCTGGTTCAATCCGATGGCGTGGAATATGACGGCGAGTGGCAGAACAACCTGATGACAGGCACCGGGCGGCTGACGCTGGCAAACGGGGATGTCTATCAGGGCGCATTGCTGGAAGGGCGCCGTCAGGGCAAAGGCAAGGAAACCTATGCCAACGGCAATGTCTATGAGGGCGACTACGAAGACGATCAGCGCCACGGCAAAGGCACCTTCACCGGGACGGATGGCTACAGCTATACCGGCGACTGGTCCCGCGGTCAGATCGAAGGCTTTGGCGAGATCACCTATCCCGACGGCTCAACCTATATCGGCGAACTCAGCGCGGACCTGCCTCATGGCAAGGGCCAGAACACCTATCCCGACGGCACGGTCTATGATGGTGAGTGGGTTGCGGGCGTGTTCGAAGGCCGGGGCAAGGCTACTTATCCGAACGGTGTCGTCTATACCGGCGAATTCCGCAATGCAGTCAGCCATGGCACCGGCGTTGTCACCTTTGCCAACGGCTACCGCTATGACGGCGAATGGGTCGACGGCGCGCGGCAGGGCAAAGGCAAGGCAAGCTACGCAGACGGTACCGCCTATGACGGAGATTTCCTGAACGGCAAGCGCCACGGCAAAGGCACGATCACAACGCCCAACGCCTTCACCTACACGGGCAATTGGGTTGACGGAAAAATCAGTGGTGTCGGCGTTGCGACCTACAGCACGGGCGATGTTTACGAGGGCGGTTTCCTCGACAACAAGCGCCACGGCGAAGGCACTATGCGTTATGCCAATGGGAAAGAGGAATCGGGCGTTTGGGACAATGACGCTCTACCCGCGCAAAGCGCCGCAGAAGAGGCCCCCGCGCAAGAGGAACAACCCGATCCGGTCGAAAACGCTGAAGAACCAGCGCAGGCTGAACCGTCCGACGGTTGACCCGCTACCACGGAACGGATTTTCCGGCCCAGTCGAAGAACCCACCCGTGTCATCGGTTGTCAGGCCGTTGACCACGTCTAGCAAATTCCGAGCGGCCTCTTCAGGCTCCACAGCCGGATGCCGCCCTAGGTATTTCTGCGTGAAACCCGTTTTGACGGTGCCGGGATGCAAAGACACGCAGATCGCCTGTTTATGCGTGCGCGTCAGCTCAATGGCCGAGGTGTGGACGATCTGATTCACAGCGGCTTTGGCGGCACGGTAGCTGATCCAACCCCCGATCCGGTTGTCTCCGATCGACCCCACACGCGCCGACAGGACACCAAAAACAGATCGCCTGTCGCGCGGCAGCAATCTGTGCGCATGGCTAAGGACCAAAGCCGGGCCAACCGCATTCAACGCAAACTGATCCATCATGGCCTGTGCCGATACAGCGCGGATCGTCTTTTCCGGCTCCGCCCCGTTGATCTCCAACGCGCCTGAGGTGACCAAAACCAGATCGAACGGATCAGGCAGGTCATCCAACATCTGCAAAGCCTCGTCCGGTTGGGTCAGATCAAACCCGTCAACCGACCGGGACAGGCTTGTGACCTGCACGCCTAGTCCCTCAAGACGCGCGCAAAGCGTCGCACCAATTCCGCCAGAGGCGCCTATAACCAAAGCTGTTTTCATGTCTCTCGACCTAGCGGCGGTATCGGCTGGATCAA
Organism: Ruegeria sp. YTSC192; assembly: GCF_059609705.1. Classification (NCBI taxonomy): domain Bacteria; kingdom Pseudomonadati; phylum Pseudomonadota; class Alphaproteobacteria; order Rhodobacterales; family Roseobacteraceae; genus Ruegeria; species Ruegeria sp. YTSC192. The sequence goes on along the minus strand of NZ_JBXWMG010000011.1, from coordinate 103,121 downwards.
TGTTGGGTCCCCAAGAATTCGCACAGAAAGGACCACGCCCTCATTTTGGTTCTTTTCATTCCGCGCAAGCTGGGTATAACCTCATCCTCATGATCAACCGCGCAGATATCCTTGTTGCCGACACCGCCCTTCGCGGTGCGTCGCTGCGTGGCCTACTGATCCTAATCCGCCTCTGAGCGTGCCAACCGGCGCGCCCGCTCAGAGGAGGACGCCAGCGCGCCAAGAGGCTTTAGGACAGAAGAAGAAAGAGAACCCCATGACCAACGTGACCGACCAAGACCGCGTCTTGATCTTCGATACCACTTTGCGCGACGGCGAGCAGAGCCCCGGCGCAACCATGACCCATGACGAAAAGCTCGAGATTGCCGAGCTGTTGGACGAAATGGGCGTCGACATTATCGAAGCCGGTTTCCCCATCGCATCCGAGGGCGATTTCAAAGCCGTTTCCGAAATCGCGCAACGATCGAAAAACAGCCGTATCTGCGGGCTGGCCCGTGCGAACTTCGCCGATATCGACCGCTGCTGGGAGGCGGTGAAACACGCCGAGAAGAATCGCATTCATACGTTTATCGGCACATCCCCCCTGCACCGCGCCATTCCGAACCTGACGATGGACGAGATGGCCGAAAAGATCCACGAAACCGTGAGCCACGCGCGCAACTTGTGTGAAAACGTGCAGTGGTCACCGATGGATGCGACGCGGACCGAGTGGGACTACCTCTGCCGTGTGATCGAGATTGCGATCAAAGCAGGCGCAACCACGATCAACATCCCTGACACGGTGGGCTACACCGCCCCGGTGGAGTCTGCCGACCTGATCAAACGCCTGATCGAGACTGTGCCCGGCGCGGATGAGGTGATCTTTGCCACGCACTGCCACAACGACCTTGGCCTGGCGACCGCGAACTCTCTGGCCGCTGTTGCAGGCGGTGCGCGTCAGATCGAGTGTACCATCAACGGTCTGGGCGAACGGGCGGGCAATACGGCTTTGGAAGAGGTCGTGATGGCGCTGCGCACCCGCAACGACATCATGCCTTGGCACACGGGCATCGACACCACCAAGATCATGCATATCTCACGTCGCGTGGCGACGGTGTCGGGCTTCAACGTGCAGTTCAACAAGGCCATCGTCGGCAAGAACGCCTTCGCGCATGAAAGCGGCATCCATCAGGATGGCATGCTGAAAAACCGCGAAAACTTCGAGATTATGCGCCCCGAGGATATCGGCCTCTCAGGGACTTCTCTGCCCTTAGGCAAACACTCGGGCCGCGCCGCGCTGCGTGACAAGCTTGAGACGTTGGGGTTTGATGTGGGCGACAACCAACTCAAAGACATCTTCGTTCGGTTCAAGGATCTGGCCGACCGTAAAAAAGAGGTGTTCGACGACGACCTGATCGCCTTGATGACCATGGATGAGCATGACGACTATCTGCAGCTTGTCTCGATGAAAGTGACCTGCGGCACCGGTGGTCAGGCCGAAGCAACCGTTGAGCTTGAGATGGACGGCAAGGACATCATCGCCACCGAGCACGGCGACGGGCCTGTGGATGCAACGTTCAAAGCGATCCGCGCGATCTATCCCAACAACGCCCGGTTGCAACTGTATCAGGTTCACGCAGTGACCGAAGGCACCGACGCGCAAGCCACGGTCTCGGTCCGGCTGAGCGAGGACGGCATGATCGCCACCGGTCAGTCAGCCAACACTGATACGGTTGTTGCGTCAGCCAAAGCCTATATCCACGCGCTGAACCGCCTGATCGTCCGGCGCGAGAAAACAGGCCCCGGCGTAGACACGCGTGAGATCAGCTACAAAGACCTGACCTAGAAACGGCAAAGGGCTCCCGCACCCGCGGCGGCCCGGCTTCGCCGACCCACCTTGGGTTTTGGGCCCGGCAGCGCGCCTATGGCGCGCTGCCGGGCCCAACGCGTTTGACGGCATCTTTGATGCAGGCAAACGGGGCGGGAGCTTTACGTGTTTCCCACCAAGGCCTCAGAGCTGTTTGAACAAGCCGGACAGTCTGTGCGTTTCCTGATCCAAACCAAAGGGCGCGTTGATCACGAACATTCCAGACCCGACCATCCCATGCCCCTCGCGCGCTGCGGGGAACAACACCTCATGTTTCAGCACCTTCGGGAAACCCTGAGCATTCAGCGCATCCACCATCGGCTTGTGCCGCCTGTCCTTCAGGATCGGATACCACAAAGCGATCACGCCCACGTTCCACTTGCGATGCAGCTTGGCGATTATCCCCGGCAGGCGGTCATATTCCGCCTTCACCTCGTAGCTGGGGTCAATCAGCAGCATGCCTCGTCTGGGCGTCGGTGGGAGCAGTGACTGCGCCAGCTCATACCCGTCCTGCTTGTAGACGCGCGTATTGCCCCCCGGCACCGCCAGCGACAATGCCGCGTATTCCTGCGGATGCAATTCGGCGAGGTGAAGACTGTCCTGCGACCTTAACAAGCTAGCCGCAATCAAGGGCGATCCGGGATAGCTGGCCTCTCCAAAACGCGCCCGGGTCATCTCGATGGCCTGCGCCAGCGGATGATCATCGCCAAACCACGCACCACGCTGCACCCGCTCAATCCCGGCAGCTGCTTCTCCGGTCTTAAGCGCCTCATCTGAATCCAGCCGGTAGAGCCCGCGCCCCGCATGGGTTTCGACATAGGTCAGCGGTTTGTCCTTTTGGGTCAGATAGGACAGGGTCCATGCCAATAAAGCGTGCTTTTGCACATCAGCCAGATTCCCGGCGTGGTAAATATGTTGATATGAGAGCATGTTGCCTTCTACAGTCCCTGCAATTGAGGCGAAAAGGTGCTGATTGCCGCGGAATCAGCCCTTTTACCGGGCGAGTTGGCACCCTATAAGTCATCCGTCCCGGAACCGTCGAGTCGCGGGCAGTAGAAAACCGACATACAGGATCAGGGGAAACATGGGGATCTTTGGCAATCTGGGCGGCCTGTTCACAGCGGACATGGCTATCGACCTTGGAACGGCAAACACGCTGGTCTACGTCAAGGGGCGCGGTGTGATCCTGTCTGAACCCTCGGTTGTAGCCTATCACGTCAAGGACGGCGTAAAAAAGGTTCTGGCTGTGGGCGAAGACGCCAAGCTAATGCTGGGCCGGACGCCTGGATCCATCGAGGCCATTCGCCCGATGCGCGAAGGCGTGATTGCCGACTTCGACACCGCCGAGGAAATGATCAAGCACTTCATTCGCAAGGTGCACAAGCGTTCGACCTTCTCGAAGCCAAAGATCATCGTCTGCGTCCCGCATGGCGCGACCCCGGTTGAAAAACGCGCGATCCGTCAATCGGTTCTGTCCGCAGGCGCGCGCCGTGCTGGCCTGATTGCCGAACCGATTGCAGCAGCGATTGGGGCAGGCATGCCGATCACCGATCCGACCGGCAACATGGTCGTCGACATCGGCGGCGGTACAACCGAGGTTGCGGTTCTGTCGCTGGGCGATATCGTGTACGCCCGCTCGGTCCGCGTGGGTGGGGACCGTATGGACGAGGCGATCATCTCATACCTGCGTCGTCAGCAGAACCTGCTGGTCGGCGAATCCACCGCTGAGCGCATCAAGACCACCATCGGAACCGCCCGCATGCCCGACGATGGCCGTGGCCAGTCGATGCATATCCGCGGACGCGACCTCTTGAACGGCGTGCCGAAAGAAATCGAGATCAGCCAGGCTCAGGTGGCCGAGGCACTGTCAGAACCCGTCCAGCAAATCTGCGAGGCGGTGATGACCGCGCTGGAGACCACGCCGCCCGATCTGGCCGCAGATATCGTGGATCGCGGCGTGATGCTGACCGGTGGCGGCGCGCTACTGGGTGATCTGGATCTTGCCTTGCGCGAACAGACCGGACTGGCCGTGTCGATTGCCGATGAAAGCCTGAATTGTGTGGCTTTGGGCACCGGCAAAGCGCTAGAATACGAAAAACAGCTGCGCCACGCGATTGACTACGAAAGCTAAGGCGCGCACCCTTTAGAAAATAGGGTAAACTCGGCCCGAGCAGCACGGGAAGGTAACCTGTGGCAAAAGACCGATCACAGCGCGATGACTATACGGCCCCACTGCGGCGTCTGCTTCTGGGGATCGTTGTGCTGTGCCTGCTGGGCATCTTCATTGTCTGGCGGATCGACAGCCCCCGGGTCGAACGGTTCCGCGCGCAGGTTGTGGATGCTGTTGTGCCCTCGATGGACTGGGCCATGGTTCCGGTCACCGCAACGGTCAACCTGTTTCGTGATTTCCAAAGCTATCAACGCCTGAGCGAACAGAACCGCGAGCTGCGCTCGGAACTGCGGCTGATGCGCGCCTGGAAAGAGGCGGCGCTGCAGTTGGAACAGGAAAACGCGCGGCTGCTGGATTTGAATAATGTGCGGCTTGATCCGCGCCTGACCTACGTCACCGGTGTTGTGATGGCTGATAGCGGCTCACCCTTCCGGCAGTCAGTACTTTTGAATGTGGGGGAGCGGGACGGGATCGTCGATGGCTGGGCCACGATGGACGGGATCGGGCTGGTTGGCCGCATCTCGGGTGTTGGGCCGGACACGGCGCGCGTCATTCTGCTGACCGATGCCTCTAGCGTCATTCCCGCAACTATCCAGCCTTCGGGTCAGACTGCGCTGATCACCGGCGACAACACCCCTGCCCCAGTGGTCGAGTTTCTGGAAAACCGTGAGCTTGTGCGCCCCGGCGACCGGGTCGTAACCTCGGGCGATGGCGGCGTGTTTCCTGCCGGTCTGCTGATCGGCCAGATCGCCGCCGACCCCGGAGGCCGCCTGCGCGTGCGTCTCTCTGCCGATTTTGAACGGTTGGAGTTCCTGCGCGTTCTACGCTACAACTCAGCCCCCACAATCCGCGATCCGGGTCAGATTGTTGGCCCCTCACGTCCCGCTGCTTCGTTGTCACCTGAGGAAGCCGACGATGGATAAACCGGCCTCTCACAAATGGGCAATGCGCGGTCTCTATGGGGGGCTGGCAGTGTTTGTGCTGTTTCTGCATCTGCTGCCGCTGGATACACAGCCGGATCGCTGGCCTTTTCCGGATTTTCTGATCGTCCTTACTTTTGCTTGGGGACTCCGGCGGCCGGACTATGTGCCGACCGTTTTGGTGGCTCTGGTCATGTTGCTGGCCGATTTTCTGCTGCAACGCCCGCCGGGCCTGTTGGCCGCATTGGTTGTGCTGGGTGCGGCGTACTTGCGGTCTGCAGCACCCGGGATGCGAGATGCGGGTTTTTTAGCAGAATGGATGTCGGTCACAGCCGTCGTTGCTTGCGTCTTTCTGGGCAACCGGGTCATCCTTGCAATCCTGTCTGTTGATCAGGCGGCTTTGTTACCGGTTTTGATCCAGCTTGTGCTGACAATTCTGGCCTATCCGGTCATTGTTCTGCTCTCTCAGAGTGTATTCGGCGTGCGCCGCGTCTCGGCCGCGGATGCCAGCGCTGCGGGGGCGCGTGCATGAAACAACGCAAGATCAAAAGCGAAGGTGTCGCCTATAAACGTCTGCCCCGGCGGGCCTTGCTACTGGGCGGTTTGCAGGCGGTTTTTATTGGCGGGCTGGCCGCGCGTATGCGGTATATGCAGGTCGACCAAGCGGATGAATATCGCCTTCTGGCCGAAGAAAACCGCATCAATATCCGCCTGATCCCGCCGACACGGGGGCGCATCTATGATCGCAACGGACAGGTCATCGGGCAGAACTCACCCTCCTACCGCATCGTAATTGTGCGCGAGGATGCCGGTGATATCGACAAGGTGATCGCCAAACTCTCGGACCTGATCCCGCTGAACGAGGATGAGATTGAACGCGCGCGCACGGAAATGCGCCGCTCGGCCCCGTTCCTGCCGGTCACACTGGTCGATCAGGTTACGTGGGAAGATATCTCGAAAGTCGCGGTCAATGCGCCCGCCCTGCCCGGTGTCACGCCTGAGGTCGGCCAGACCCGGCAATACCCGCGCTATGAGGATTTCGCCCATATCGTCGGCTATGTCGGCCCGGTCAGCGACTATGACCTCAGCCAGATCGAAGACCCCGAACCGGTGCTGCGCATCCCCCGCTTCCAGATCGGAAAGGTTGGCCTTGAGGCCAAGCAAGAGATCGACCTGCGCGGCAAAGCAGGCTCAAAGCGGGTCGAGGTCAACGCCACCGGCCGCGTCATGCGCGAGTTGGACCGGCAGGAAGGCCAGACGGGTGCTGATCTGCAACTCTCGGTCGACGCGGACCTGCAGCAATACGCGCAGGCACGGCTTGCCGGAGAAAGCGCCGCCGCCGTTGTCATAGATTGCGAAACCGGCGATCTGAGGGCGATGGCCTCGGCCCCCAGTTTCGATCCCAACCTGTTCGTGCGCGGTATCTCGGTTGCGGACTACCAGATCCTGACGCAGGACAAATACCGCCCGCTGGCCAACAAGACGGTTCAAGGCACATACCCGCCCGGATCGACCTTCAAAATGGTCACCGCGCTGGCCGCGCTTGAGGCTGGCGTCGTTGGCCCCGGTAACACCGTATATTGCCCCGGCCACCTCAAGGTCGGCAGCCGCCGCTTCCACTGCTGGAAGCGCGGGGGTCACGGTACGGTCGACCTCAATACTTCGCTAAAGCGCAGTTGCGACGTTTACTACTACGACGTGGCGCTGAAGGTTGGCATCGACAAAATATCGGAAATGTCGCGCACCCTTGGGCTTGGCATCAAGCACGACATCCCCATGTCCGCCGTTCGAGCAGGTTTGGCGCCTAACCAAGAGTGGAAGCTGAAGACCCATGGTGAGGAATGGCTGAGCGGCGATACGGCCAACGCCTCAATCGGGCAGGGATTCATGCTGGCTTCGCCCATGCAGCTAGCCGTGATGACCGCCCGGATCGCCACCGGTCGAGCAGTGAAGCCGCGACTGGTCCGCTCGATTGATGGCGTCGAACAGCCAACGGGCGCGGGCGAACCGCTTGAGATCAATCCGGTCAATCTGAAACATATCCGCGAGGCGATGTGGTCGGTCTCAAACGACCGGCGCGGCACGGCCTATCGCAGCCGGATCATCGCCGATGACCTCCGCATGGCGGGCAAAACCGGCACCAGTCAGGTGCGCAATATCACCAAAGCGGAACGCGCCGCAGGTGTGATCCGCAACGAGGACCTGCCATGGGAACGGCGCGACCATGCGCTGTTCGTCAGCTTCGCCCCCTATGACAATCCCAAATACGCCATTGCGGTTGTGGTTGAACACGGCGGAGGCGGCTCCAAGGCGGCGGCCCCGGTCGCGCGCGACATCATGCTTCAGGCGCTTTATAACGGCACCCCGCCGCTTGAGGCCTACCCGGCCGGAGATCGAGAGCGCATCAAGGAACAGCAAAAACGGCTCGAGGGTGACCGCCGCCCCAAAGCGCGCCCCAGCGAGAAGGACCGCGCATGAGCTATCTTGAATATGCGGTCAAGACCACGCCATCGGGGTTCCGCAAGTTCCTGTATATGAATTGGCCGCTGACACTGTTGCTGATCAGCACGGCCAGTGCCGGCTTCCTGATGTTGTACTCGGTGGCGGGTGGGTCTTGGATGCCATGGGCCGAGCCTCAGATCGAACGTTTCGGGCTGGGCCTGACGGTGATGTTCATCATCGCGCTGGTGCCGATCTGGTTCTGGCGCAATATGTCGGTGCTGGCCTATCTGGGATCAATCGCGCTGTTGGTGTTTGTGGAACTGTTCGGCACCATCGGCATGGGCGCACAGCGCTGGATCGACCTTGGCTTCATGCGCCTGCAACCGTCCGAGGTGATGAAAGTCGCGCTGGTGATGCTGCTGGCGGCCTATTACGACTGGTTGCCCTCGCAAAAAACCTCGCGCCCGCTTTGGGTTCTGATCCCGGTTGTGCTGATCCTGATCCCTACCTTCATGGTGCTGCGACAGCCGGACCTCGGGACCTCGATCCTGCTGTTGGCCGCTGGCGGAGGGCTCATGTTTCTGGCGGGTGTCCATTGGGCCTATTTCGCCGCCGTGATCGCGGCAGTGGTCGGCCTGATTGCCGCCGTTTTCAACAGCCGAGGGACCGAATGGCAGTTGCTGAAAGACTACCAGTTCCGCCGGATCGACACGTTTCTTGACCCGTCTACTGACCCGCTGGGCGCGGGCTATCACATCACCCAGTCCAAGATCGCCCTTGGGTCAGGTGGATGGAATGGGCGCGGCTTCATGCAGGGCACGCAATCACGGCTGAACTTCCTGCCCGAAAAACACACCGATTTCATCTTCACCACATTGGCCGAAGAGTTCGGCTTTGTCGGTGGCATCACCCTTTTGCTGCTTTACGCGCTGATCCTGATCTTCTGCATGGTTACCGCTCTGTCGACCAAAGACAGGTTTTCGTCGCTGGTCACCATGGGGATCGCGCTGAACTTCTTCCTTTTCTTTGCGGTCAACATGTCGATGGTGATGGGGTTGGCCCCGGTTGTCGGGGTACCTCTGCCCATGGTCAGCTATGGCGGGTCGGCCATGCTGGTTCTGATGGCCGCCTTCGGCGTTGTGCAAAGCGCCCATATCCACCGCCCCCGCTGATCGGAAGGCCCCTTCATGCCTATCAATATCCTGTTCTCCGCGCGTCCTGAGATTTGGCCGGTGTACCAGCCGCTTCTGACTGAGGGGCTGCAAAAGGCAGGCGTCGCCTTCAATCTGGCAACCGAATTCCCCGAGGATGAGGTGGACTACATCGTCTACGCCCCAAGCGGCGGGCTGCTGGATTTCACGCCCTACACCCGGCTGAAAGCGGTTCTCAGCCTCTGGGCCGGGGTCGAGAAGATCGCGGGGAACAAGACGCTGACAGTCCCATTGGCGCGGATGGTAGATCACGGTCTAACCCAAGGTATGACCGAATGGGTCGTGGGACATGTGCTGCGCTATCATTTGGGGATGGACCAGCACATCAAGGTGCAAGCCGGTGTGTGGACGCCCGACGCACCGCCATTGGCGAACGAACGCAAGGTCTGCATTCTGGGCCTTGGCGCATTGGGGCAGGAGGCAGCCCAAGCACTGGCTGCATTGAATTTCAACGTCACCGGTTGGAGCCGCACTCCCAAAGCCGTCCCCGGAGTAACCTGCCTGAGCGGCGAAGACGGGTTACGAGAGGCTCTGTCAAAGGCCGAGATCGCCGTTCTGCTGCTGCCCGATACACCGGCGACCGAGAACACTCTGAACGCCGAAACCCTTGCGCTGATGCCCAAAGGCGCGCGGATCATCAATCCGGGGCGTGGGCCTCTGATCGACGATGACGCGCTATTGCAGGCGCTGAACACGGGCCAGATCGGACATGCCACGCTGGATGTGTTCCGGGTTGAACCTCTGCCCGCTGATCATCCCTACTGGGCGCATCCGAACGTGACAGTGACGCCGCATATCGCCTCGGAAACACGGCCGGTCACAGCGGCGCAGGTGATTGTCGAGAATATCCGGCGCGGCGAAGCTGGCGAGCCGTTTGTGCATCTGGTGGATCGCCAGCTAGGGTATTGATCCCCCCCAAGGGCTGAGGGAGAACGGATTAAGCTGCGATCAGGCCGCGCCCTTTCAGCAAAGCTTCGACGCCCGGCATCCGACCTCGGAAAGCCAGATACAGCTCCTCAGCATCGCGCGAGCCGCCAGTGGACAGGATGTTGTCTTCCAGAGCTTTGGCACGTTCGGGATCAAAAGCCCCTCCGGCCTCTTCAAAGGCCTCGAATGCGTCGGCATCCATCACTTCGGACCACATGTAGCTGTAATAGCCCGAGCTATAGCCATCGCCCGCGAAGACATGTGCGAAATGCGGGGTCGCGTGGCGCATGCCGATGGCCGAGGGCATACCGATACCGTCCAGAACCTCGGCCTGTTTCGCCATCGGGTCCGCCGGGGCCGCGCCTTCATGGAACGCCAGATCAACCAAAGCCGAGGCGACATATTCCACCGTCTGGAACCCTTGATCGAAATTCGCGGCTTTCAGAACTTTCTCAAGCATTTCCTGCGGCATTGCCTCGCCGGTGTCCGCGTGGGTGGCGAACTCGGCAAGCACCTCGGGGACCTCCAGCCAATGTTCGTAAAGCTGGCTTGGCAATTCGACAAAATCGCGCGCCACGGACGTGCCCGAGATGCTTTCATAGGTCACATTCGACAGCATCTGATGCAGGGCATGCCCGAACTCATGGAACAGCGTGCGTGCGTCGTCATAGGACAACAACGCCGGATCGCCTTTGGCGAAGTTGCACACGTTGATCACGACCGGAGCCTGTTCTTTGGGGAACTTCGCCTGCCCACGCATCGCACTGCACCATGCGCCTGATCTCTTAGACCCGCGTGCGAAATAGTCACCGATGAAGACCGCGATATGCTTGCCGTCGCGCGTCACCTCCCACGCCCGGCAATCAGGGTGGTAGAGCGGAACGTCCAGCGGTTTGAACTCCAACCCGAACAGACGGTTGGCGCAGGCGAACGAGGCCTCGATCATCCGATCCAGTTGCAGGTAGGGTTTCAGCGCGGCCTCATCTAGATCATGCTCGGCCTTGCGGCGTTTCTCAGCGTAGTAGCGCCAATCCCACGCCGCCAGAGGGCCGTTGACGCCATCCTCCTGCATCATCGCGGTCAGCACGTCGGCATCTGCGTCGGCGCGCGCCTTCGCAGGCTCCCACACTTGCATCAGCAGGTCGCGAACACGGTCGGGCGAGCGGGCCATTTCCGTCTCAAGCTTGTAGTCGGCAAAGCTGTCATAGCCTAACAGCTTGGCGCGTTCTTCGCGCAGGCTTAGGATCTCAGCGGCGATGTCGCGGTTGTCGGTCTCACCGCCATTCGCCCCGCGCGCGGTCCAGGCGCGATAAGCTTTTTCCCGTAGGTCGCGACGAGTGGAGAACTGAAGGAACGGCACAATGATCGACCGCGACAGGGTGACAACGGGACCAGCGGCGCCTTTTTCCTGACCCGCCGCGCGCGCGGCATCGACAACGAAATCCGGCAGGCCCTGCAGATCATCCTCGGACAGGTCCATGAACCAGTCGCGCTCATCCGCCAGCAGGTTTTGGGTGAAGGATGTTCCAAGTGACGCCAGCCGCGCCTTGATCTCTTGCATCCGGGCGTCCTGCTCGCCCTCCAACGCCGCGCCGGCGCGGATAAAACCGCGATGAGACAGCATCAACACGCGGGCCTGTTCGTCGCTCAGGCCCAGATCATCGCGCCGCGCCCACAGGTCGGCCACACGTTTGAACAGCGCCTTGTTCGAAGATATGCCCGAAAAATGCGCGGCCAGCTTTGGCGAGAATTCCCGCTGCAGCTCTTCTCGTTTCGGATTGCTGTCCGCGCCCGCGACGGTGAAGAAAACCGACAGAACTTTATCCAGCTGATCACCCGCCGCCTCAAGCGCTTCGATCGTGTTGGCAAAACTCGGGGCCTCAGCGTTTGCGGCGATCGCGTCAATCTGCGCGTTATGAGCCTGCAGCGCCTCCTCCAGAGCGGGGGCAAAATCATCATCCGAAATCTTGGCAAAAGGGGCGAGTTCGAACGGAGTGGTCCAGTCGGACAGGATCGGGTTGGTCATTCAGATCTCCTTTGACCACAACCTAGGAAGGGTCGGTCAGATGATCCAGAGCTACACTGCGTTTATTGATCACCCGCGCCGCAAATCGGGCAGTCCGAGCGCTTGGACAGGGTGATCTTGCGGCTTTCCCCATAGAGCGCGTCATAGATCAGCATTTCGCCGCGCAGCGCCTGACCGGCCCCGGTAATCACCTTGATCGCCTCAACCGCCATCATGGACCCAACCACGCCTGGCAAGGGGCCGATCACGCCCGCCTCGGAACAGGACGGGGCCAGACCGGCTGCGGGGGCTTCGGGGAAAATACACTGGTAGCAGGGGGCATCATTGGCCGGGTCGAAGATGCTCAGCTGTCCTTCCCATTGAGACAACGCGCCCGAGATCAGCGGTTTGCCCAACGCAACGGCCGTGCGATTGGCCAGATAGCGGGTTTCGAAATTGTCGGTGCCATCCAGAATCACGTCGAAGTCCCCCAACAGGTCCGTTGCGATTTCCTCGCTCAGCCGCCGATTGTAGGGCAGGACGGTGACGTTGGGGTTCTGAGCCTCCATCGCCTTTTGGGCCGAGAACACTTTGGGCACGCCGATATCGGCATCGCGGTGGATGACCTGACGCTGGAGGTTGGCGTTTTCGACCACGTCGTCGTCGATCACCCCGATCGTGCCAACACCCGCTGCGGCCAGATACTGCAAGGCCGGTGCGCCAAGCCCGCCTGCCCCGATCACCAGGACGCGGGCCTTTTTCAACCGTTTCTGCCCCGGCCCGCCGAGTTCACGCAGAACAATGTGGCGGGCATAGCGGTCCAGCTCGGTTTCCGTGAACCGGTCCGAGGGTTTGGCATCGGACTGATCCGTCTTGGGTTGCGCACGATTTCGCAGCGCTTTCAACCCCTTGCCATAAGCCATGACCAGCGCGGCCGCCCCGGCCAGCATCAGCCACAGCGCCGCCGACCCTCCGGTTGCTTCGCGCAAGGGATGACCGTTTGGCAAAACCAAATGCGACAGGATCACCCCGGCCATTAGCACACTGACCGAGGTCACACGCGCCGCCCGTGACACGCCCGCGATATAGCCGACGCCCCACAGACCCGCCGCAAGGACCAGAACCAGCAGCATCAGCCGCGCCCGGTTGAGCCGAAACCGCCCGACCCACGCGCGGTCTCGCCAAGGGTTTCGGTCAGGTCGAACGTGGCCTGCACGACAGGCGCGACGATCAGCTGCGCGATGCGTTCTCCGTGGGTGACCTCGAACCGGTCCTGCCCTGCGTTCATGACGATCACACCCAGCGGGCCGCGATAGTCGCTGTCGATGGTCCCCGGCGTATTGGGCAGGGTAATGCCATGCTTCAATGCCAGCCCGGAGCGCGGGCGGACCTGCACCTCATACCCTGCCGGGATTTCGATCCGCAGGCCGGTGGGGACAAGGGCGCGTTGCCCCGGCTCCAGAAAGATCGACGCGCCTTCGGGCAGGTTGGCGCGCACATCGGCCCCGGCCGCGCCTGTGGTCTCATAGGACGGCAGTGGAACAGAGGCGTCTGCCCCCTCTTCCCGGATCACGCGGATAGCTACCATTTGTATTCCTTTTGTATCATCCGGCCAAAGCGTCGGCGATCTTTTGTGCCAGACGCGCGGCGACCATGTCTTTGCCCATGCGCGGCCAGCTCTCGGCCCCCTGATCCGAGATCAGGACGACTGCATTTTCCGAACCACCCATGATGCCGGTTGCCGGGCTGACGTCATTTGCCACGATCCAGTCGCATCCCTTGCGGGCACGCTTTGCCGTCGCGTTGTCGATCACATCGTCGGTTTCCGCTGCAAAACCCACGACCAGATCAGGGCGACCCGCACCCATCTGCGAAACGCGTTTCAGGATGTCAGGATTCTCAGCAAACTCCAGCGAGGGCAGACCATCGCGGCTTTTCTTCAGTTTTCGATCCGAGGCGCTGGCCACTTTCCAGTCGGCGACTGCGGCGGCAAACACACCTGCATTCACGGGCAGCGCCGCATCCACTGCGTCCGACATCTGCTGTGCGGTCTCAACCTGCACGACCTGCACGCCTTGGGGCGGCGGAACGTCGGCAGGGCCCGTGACAAAAACCACCTCGGCCCCAAGCGCCGCCAAGGCGCGGGCAACGGCAGTCCCCTGCGCCCCGGATGAGCGGTTGGCGATGTAGCGCACCGGATCAATGGGTTCATGCGTCGGACCGGAGGTCACAAGGATGCGTTTACCCTTTAGCGGCCCGTCGGCCAGATACGCCTCAACGGCGGCAACGATCTCCAATGGTTCAGACATCCGGCCCGGACCGTATTCACCACAGGCCATGTCACCTTCGTTGGGTCCTACAAACCGGATGCCGTCCTGCTGCAACTGTTTCAGATTGCGCTGGGTCGCCGGGTGGTCCCACATACGCACATTCATGGCAGGCGCACACAGAACGGGGGTGTCCGTGGCCATCAGCAGGGTCGAGGCCAGATCGTTGGCCAGACCCGCAGCCATTTTGCCCATCATATCCGCAGTAGCAGGCGCGACCACGATCAGATCAGCGGAACGCGACAGTTGGATATGCCCCATCTCGGCCTCATCGGTCAGGTCGAAGAGATCGCGATAGGCTTTCCGACCCGCGAGTGCAGAGACCGACAGCGGCGTCACGAACTCTTCGGCGGCGCGGGTCAGCACCGGAGTAACTTGCGCGCCGCGCTCTTGCAGCCGTCGGATCAGGTCCAGCGACTTATAGGCCGCAATGCCGCCGCCGATGATCAGCAGAATGCGTTTTGATGCCAGCATGTTCAGCCCTTCCCGTCCCGGTCGGTCCTGACATTAGGCAAGGCCACCGGGTAGTTCCAGCGGTTAATTCTGCATCTCAAACGCTTTGCATGGATCTTCACGCTCGATTTCCGGGCTGTCGATCACCGCATCAAAGGTCCCGTCGATTACGCCGCCTTCGGACTGACCCAGCACAAAGACCTTCAGCCCCGGCTTCAGCCGCGACAGAAAGGTCGGGATGCCCCGGTCGGTTCTCGCGTGGCCATTGCCGGTGATCACGGCAATCGGACCATCGGTTTCCTCGTCCGCGCGCAGGATCGCGCGGGTCAGCACCGCGTCACGCAGGCGTTGGATCGAGACCATCTGCGGCAACATCTCGGCGGGCAGGGCATCGCAATGGGCGGCCAGTTGATCCGCCTCACGCGCGGCCTGATCCTCGGACGACAAAGGAACAGTCAGGCCATAGCGTGCCGCATCTGCACCAAGGGCGGTTGCCGCGCCTTTCTCCATCGCGGCGCGCGCGGCAGTGCGTGGAACCATGGCGCCATAGATCGGCGCGTCCGAGGCCTGAAAGACCGGGTAATACATGCTCAGAGGGGGCCAGCCAGACTCTGCCCAGCGCAGGATCCGAGACAATTCCTCGGGGTTGGACGCGGCGGTCTGTGCCAGACGCTGCGCGCCTTCTTCGGTCACCATTTCCCACACCACAGCCGACGGAGCGATCGCGTCCAGCGCCTCGGTCTGCACAAGGTGGTGACGCGGGTTGTCGTGGATTTCACCAAGGATCACCACATCGGCGTCCCGCATCGCGGTCAGGACATCCTCGGGGATCAACTCACCGGCTTGGACCGGGCGCACGACGCTGGTTACAACCGCCAGCCCACACAGCAGAATCGCAAATCTTGTCATGCGATGAAGTGTTGCACCTCACGCGATTGGGCTTCAAGGTTCTTGCGCATCTTGGTGAAGGCCGCGGCCTCAAGCTGGCGTACACGTTCCTTCGACAAACCCAGCTCATTGCCCAGGCTTTCAAGGGTCCGGGCCGGTTCGCGCAGCTTGCGTTCCCGTACGATAAATCTTTCGCGGTCATTGAGGGAATGCATCGCCAACAGCAACCATTCGCGCAATTGTTCGGTATCATGGCGATGTTCGACCGCTTCGGCGGCCTGTTCGCGGTCGTCTTCCAGCGCATCGATCCACTCGCGCCCATCTTCATCAGCCGATTGCACCGCGTTAAGCGAAAAATCGGAACCGGAAAGACGCCCCTCCATCATCTCAACATCCCGCAAAGGCACGCCGATTTCACTGGCGATCTTCTGGTGCAGCTGGTGCCGATCCAATTCAAGTCCTTCAGTTGCAGCTTCACGTTCCAAACGGGCCTGAACGCGGCGCATGTTGAAAAACAGCGACTTCTGGGATGAGGTCGAGCCGGTCCGCACCATCGACCAGTTGCGCATCACATAGTCCTGAATGCTGGCCTTGATCCACCACACCGCATAGGTCGAGAACCGCACGCCGCGATCCGGGTCGAACTTGTCGGCGGCTTTCATCAATCCAAGACCGGCCTCTTGGATCAGATCATTCATCGGCGCGCCGTAACGCTTGAACTTGGCCGCCATCGAAATAGCGAGACGCATATAGGCGGTGATGAGCCGGTGCAGCGCCTGTTCGTCACGGTTGTCGCGCCAGGCATAGGCAAGCTGCAATTCGGTTTCCGCGTCCAGCAGTTCGGCCTTCATCGCTTTGCGGGACATCGAGAAATCGGATGCGTTGTCCAGTGCCATGAAACTCTCCCTTTTTTTGCAGGCATCAGCCGGGCTTGCCTTGCCGACTTAGGGTCGATACGCAGATCATCACCAAGTGGATCACCAGAAAGGTAAGAATTGTGACCGCCAATTTCACCTTTGTGCTGGGTGGGGCCGCATCGGGAAAGTCGGCCTATGCCGAACAACTGGTTGTATCCTCGGGAAAAAGCAGGATCTACCTTGCGACATCACAAGTGTTTGATGGCGAGATGCGGCAAAAGGTCGATCGCCACATCGCACAGCGCGGGTCCGGCTGGGAAACGGTCGAAGCTCCGCTGGACCTTGCCCCGGTGCTGGCAGAGCTGAGCACCGACCAAGCCTGCCTGATTGACTGCGCCACGATGTGGCTGACCAATCACTTGCTGGCCGAGAACGATCTGGGTCAGGCCCAAACCCAACTGCTGAACGCCCTGCACAGTTGCCCTGCGCAGCTTGTGATCGTCTCGAATGAGGTCGGGCACGGCATCGTGCCCGAAAACGCCCTCGCCCGCCGGTTCCGCGAGGCGCAGGGCCGGTTGAACATTGCGCTGGCGGCGCAGGCTGATCTGGTGGTGCAGGTCACGGCGGGGCTGCCGATGGTCTTGAAAGGACACCTGCAATGACCCGCCTGCATCTGGTCCGTCACGGCCCTACCCATGCTAAAACGATGGTCGGCTGGTCTGATCTGCCCGCCGATCTAAGCGATCAGGCCGCGCTGCAACGGTTGCACGATCACATACCTGCGGATGCGGTCGTCGTCTCATCCGACCTGTCGCGCGCAGCGGATACGGCAACAGCAATCCAAGGCCAACGCCTGCGCCTGCCTCACCACCCCGACCTGCGCGAAATCAACTTCGGCACGTGGGAGCTGCGCGGTTTCGCCGAGATTGAGGCTGAAGACCCCGAGCTTGCCTTTGCCTATTGGGACAATCCCGGCGAAGTGCGCCCTCCGAACGGCGAAAGCTGGAACGACGTCCGCGCACGGGTCGACAAAACCGTCGATGCGCTGATGGCAGCACATGGAGGCGCGGATCTGGTCATCGTTGCCCATTTCGGAGTGATCCTGACGCAAGTACAGCGCGCTTTGGATATTGAGGCGCAACAGGCGTTTTCACACCGGATCGACAACCTGTCGGTGACAGAAATCATGTATCACGCGGGCGAATGGTCCGTCGGGGCCATCAATCATCTTCCGTGACCCCTCAGGTCACAAATCACTGATTTACGAGCGCTTCCGGCTCCGCCATCCTTTGATCATGACCTATGATCTCTTTATCGGTGACCGCCTGTTTTCCAGCTGGTCCATGCGCGGCTGGTTGATGCTCGAGAAGTTCGACCTGCCCTATCGCAGCCACTTGGTTGGCCTCTATTCCGGCACCATGGCCGTGGATATGGAACCCCTTGCCCCGGCCCGTCTGGTGCCCGCTCTACGTCTGCCCGATGGCACTGTCGTGGGCGAAAGCCTCGCGATGGCCGAGACATTGGCCGAACACCATCCCGAAGCTGGCCTTTGGCCTGCAGACTCCGCCGCGCGCGCAACTGCCCGTTGGCTATGCGCCGAAATGGTCGCAGGATTTAACGCGCTGCGCGGGGAATGCCCGATGCAGCTGGCGCATGTTTGGAAGGGTTTTCAACCATCAGCAGGCACTTTGAAAGACCTCGCCCGGATTGAGACGCTTTGGGCGCATGCTCGGGCGATCTCGGGCGCGTCAGAAGGGCCATTGTTCGGTGCCTACTCGCTGGCTGATGTCTTCTACACCCCTGTCGCAGCGCGGATCATTGGGTATGATCTGCCAGTCTCAGCCGACAATCGCAGCTATTGCCTAAGCATAATGTCAGATTTATCGGTCCGACAATGGCGCGCGATGGGGCTGACCGTTCAATATGATCCGTACCCCTACCCGGAATACTCCCCTTCGGCCCACTGGCCTGTTGGAGAACCGTCCGAGGCACGACCCGCCGACGAAGGCCCCTCGATCAACGCGCACTGCCCGTATTCCGGCGACCCGGTCACCGATTTCCTCGACCTTGAGGGCCATCGCTGGGGGTTCTGCAACACGTTCTGCCGCGACAAAACCATCGCTGACCCGGATGCGTGGCCAAAATTCACCGCAATGCGTGCAGCCGTTAACCATTCTTAAACCGCCGCCATGGCAGCAACGTCCTGTTAACCAAGAACAGGATTGCCATGGTTGCCCGCGCTCATACAGTTGCGTTTCAAGGGGTCGATGCCCGCCCGGTCGAGGTGCAATGCGCCGTCTCACCGGGCCTGCCCGCCTTTTCCATCGTCGGTCTGCCGGACAAGGCCGTGTCCGAGGCGCGAGACAGGGTGCGCAGCGCGCTTGGCTCCATGGCCATCGCATTGCCGTCAAAGAGGATCACCATCAACCTATCCCCCGCCGACCTGCCAAAAGAGGGCAGCCATTTCGACCTTCCCATCGCCGTTGCCCTCCTGTCCGCGCTTGAGATCATCCCGGCAGACGCGGCCGAAGGCACTGTCGCGTTGGGCGAGTTGTCCCTGGACGGGTCGCTGGTTCCGGTCGTGGGTGCTTTGCCCGCTGCGATGACGGCGGCGGCCGAAGATCGCGCCCTGCTCTGCCCTCGCGCCTCAAGCGCCGAGGCTGCATGGGTGGACGCCACTCAGGTCATCGGAGCCGGTACACTGGGCGACGTGGTGCGCCATTTTTCGGGTCAGGCCCCACTGGCCGCAGCCACACCGGGCGAAGTCAGCCTGTCCTCCAGCACCCGCGATTTGCGCGACGTCAAAGGGCAGGAACGCGCCAAACGCGCGCTTGAGATCGCTGCGGCAGGGCGGCACCACCTGATCATGATCGGCACGCCGGGATCCGGCAAATCCATGCTCGCCGCGCGCCTGCCCGGCATCCTGCCGCCTTTGACCCCGGTTGAGGCGCTGGAAACATCGATGATCCAGTCCCTCTGTGGCTTGTTGGACGAAGGCGGCATCAACCGGACGCGGCCCTTTCGCGAACCGCACCACACCGCCTCGATGGCGGCGATTGTCGGTGGCGGGCGCGGCGCAAAACCCGGAGAGATCTCTCTGGCCCATAACGGTGTCCTGTTCATGGATGAGTTTCCCGAATTTCCCCGCACGGTGCTGGAAACCCTGCGCCAACCGATCGAGACCGGAGAAGTCATGGTCGCCCGCGCCAACGCCCATGTAAAATACCCCTGCCGTTTCATGTTGATTGCCGCAGCCAACCCCTGCAAATGCGGGTACCTGACTGACCCATCCCGCGCCTGTTCCCGCGCACCGGGATGTGGTGAGGACTACCTGAACCGCATATCTGGCCCCTTGATGGACAGGTTCGATATGCGCATCGAGGTGCCTCCGGTCGCCTTCACAGATTTGGATTTACCACCCTCTGGCGACAGTTCGGCCACCGTGGCCGCGCGCGTCGAGCAGGCGCGCGCGGTTCAGGCCGCCCGGTTTGAAGGTCACGAGGGCGTCCGCCAAAACGCTGATATCGAAGGCAAACTGCTGGACGAGGTCGCCGCCCCGGATGCCGAGGGCAAAGAGTTGCTGCTGAAGGCCGCCGACCGGTTTGGCCTGTCGGCGCGCGCGTTCCACCGCATCCTACGGGTCGCGCGCACCATAGCCGACCTGGATGGCGCCTCCGACATCCACCGCCCTCACGTGGCCGAAGCGCTGAGTTTTCGGATCAGCGCACGGGTCATGGCATAAGCGCATACTCTTGGCATTTGTTGGGCTGATAGAGATGCAGATATAAAGCCCGAACAGCCTTTTTTAGACCGTATTGTCAGACCCTCCGATTCGCCTGCTCATTTGACAATGGAACCAAAACGTTACCGCCCCGATCGACACAAGCGAGCAGAGTTTTCCCGATGCCATTTCGGCCACAGCACGAATGGCATGAAGGCCTAGCCGATGGCGACCGAGGCAGCGAGAAAAGCAGTTGGCCTTCGGTTCGGCAGTCAAAGACCCATGAAAACAAACTATGCGAGGTAGACCACTGGCCAACGTCAGCGACAAGCCCGGCAGCCTACCTATTGCGCCATGTTCTAAAGCGTTTTGCGTATTGCTTGAGGCGAGACCATCGAAATGCGCGTTCGACCGCAGGGAGAGGCCGCGTATTTCGATTCAAATCAAACGCAAAGCGATCTAGTGGGCAATCCAGCCAACAGTGCGGCCGTCCATTCCAAAGAACCGGCCGCACCGAACAACCTAGCGCTGCCCCACGACTGTTGCGCTTAAACCTTGGCCTCGATCGCCTGCCAGATTTTTTCGGCAATGTTCTCACCGTTGAAACGCTCAAGCTCTTGGATGCCGGTGGGGGAGGTGACGTTGATCTCGGTCAGGTAGTCTCCGATCACGTCGATTCCGACGAAAATCTGACCTTTTTCTTTTAGCAAAGGGCCAATGGCCGCGCAGATTTCGAGATCACGCTCGCTCAAACCGATCTTCTCGGGTCGCCCGCCGACATGCATGTTCGATCGTGTCTCACCTTCGGCCGGGACGCGGTTGATGGCGCCCACCGGCTCTCCATCCACGAGTATCACACGCTTGTCGCCGTTCTTCACATCCGGCAGGAATTTCTGAATAATCAATGGCTCGCGCGAGAATCCGGTGAACAGCTCGTGCAGCGATGTCAGGTTGCGGTCGTTCGCGTCCAGCCGGAACACCCCCGCCCCGCCATTGCCGTAGAGTGGTTTCAGGATAATGTCCTGATGCTTGTCCTTGAAGGCCTTGATGGTCTGCAAATCCCGCGCAATCGTGGTCGGAGGGGTCAATTCCGGAAAATCCAGAACCAACAGTTTTTCGGGGTAGTTGCGTACCCAGAACGGGTCGTTGACCACCAATGCCTGACCCTTCAACCGATCCAGCAGGTGCGTTGAGGTGATATAATGCATATCGAACGGCGGGTCCTGACGCAGCCACACCACGTCAAATTCCGCCAGATCGACCTCACGTTCGGGGCCGAGAATCGCAGGATCTCCAGCGACGCGCTGAACCTGCATGTCTTGTCCCCGCGCAGTGATCCGCCCCTCCTGATAGGCCAGTTGGTCCGGCCCGTAGAAGAACAGCTCATGCCCGCGGGCCTGCGCCTCTTCCGCAAGGCGGAACGAGCTGTCGGCATTGATATCCACGGCCCCGATCGGGTCCATTTGAAAGGCGATTTTCATGGCATGTCCCTCAACTTCATGCCAGATACATGGCGCAGCAGGGCGAGGGGTTCAATGGGGCTTAGGCCTGTCCGAACGCGTTTTCGATGATTCGAACGGCACCCGTGCCATCTACCAGCGCTGCATCAAACCGAACATTCGTCAGTTGCCCGCCCGGCTCGTTTTCCAGAAACTGCGCGGCAGAGGCGCAGATGCGCTGGGTCTGCCGACGGGTGATCCGCGCCGCAGCCTTATCGAAACTGGCGCTTTTCTTGACTTCAATGAAAACCAGCCCGTCGCCATCCCGCGCAATCAAGTCGATCTCACCACCTGCACCGCGCCAGCGTCGATGAGCGATCGAGAATCCACGGCGTTCATAGTCGGTCGCAACCCGCAATTCTGCAGATTGCCCCGCGTGATAAGATACCGCCCCCCGCACCGAACGCTGCGCCATGTCATCCCTTTCCCAGTTTGAGGGCCTGCTGGTAGATGGGGCGTCGGGGAAGGTCATACATCTTTGACACCAAATCCGCCGCGTCCCGAACCGAATGGGTTTGCAAGGCCTGTTTCAATGCCTCTTCTACGTCGGATTCGTTAACGTTTGGCGAATGGCTGCGATCAACCAACAAAACGACCTCACCCTTGACCGTTTGGTCTTGGTACACTTCTGCCAGTTCATGTAACGGGCCACGTCGGACTTCTTCGAACTTCTTGGTCAGCTCACGGCACAAAGCCGCCTGCCGGTCGGCGCCCAGAATGTCGGACAGGTCCGACAGGCAGCCAGCTACGCGCTTGGGCGATTCGTAGAACACAAGCGTTCCGGGAATATCCCGCAGCGCCTCGATCCGGCTGCGACGCGCGCCTGTGGCATTGGGCAGAAAGCCCGCAAAAAAGAACGCATCCGTCGGCAGGCCCGCCAGCGTCAGCGCCGTCAGCACGGCGGACGGGCCCGGAGCGCAGGTGACTGTGTGACCGGCTTCGGCCGCTTGCCGCCCCAGATCGTAGCCCGGGTCGGCGATCAGTGGCATACCGGCCTCGGACGCGTAGGCAACGGATTGCCCTGCGGTCAAAGCCTCCATGATCCTGCCGCGTGCGCCTGCTCCGCTGTGGTCGTGATAGGCTTGAATGCGTCGTCCGCCCAAGGGGATACCATGGATTTCCATCAACCGACGCAGGCTGCGGGTATCTTCCGCTGCAATCATGTCAGCCGAAGCCAGAACATCCAGAGCCCTGAGCGTAATGTCGCGCGCCGTACCGATCGGAGTGGCAACAAAATACAGGCCCGCAGCCAAACTTATGTTTTGGAAATTCAAAGCTGGACCCTCACAGCGTGACGTTTATTATCGCGGCTCGATAGAACAGCAGCGTCGCAAGCCGCCGGATCAGGGAGTTTTCTTTTAGATGTTTACCGTTTGCAAGTCCGTAAGCAAGTTCGCCAAAACCACCATTGCCCTGACCACTGCCGTTTTTCTGGCCGCATGTGAAACCACAGGCATCGGCGGAGGCCCCTCGATCAACACCTCGGAACCGGTGCCCGTCGCGCTTCTGGTTCCGCGTGGATCGGGCCAGTCCGGCGACGCGGCGCTGGCGCAAAGCCTTGAAAATGCGGCGCGTCTGGCGATGTCAGACCTGCCGAACGTCAAGATTGACCTGCGTGTTTATGATACGGCTGGCAACGCGGGCACGGCAACGGGTGTAGCGCAACAGGCTGTGGCGGACGGCGCCAAGATCATCATCGGACCGGTATATGCACAGGCCGCCAACGCAGCCGGTCTTGCAGTGCTGAACAATAACGTTAACGTCCTGTCCTTCTCAAACAACACCAGCATCGCGGGCGGAAATGTCTTTGTGCTGGGCCCGACCTTCCAGAACACCGCCAATCGACTGGCCAATTTTGGCGGCAGACAGGGCAAGACCGGAGCAATCATAGTACACAGCAATGACGCCGCCGGAGAGGCTGGCCGTTCCGCCATTGCCAATGCGCTGGCCAGCAGCAGTATGAACAACGCCGGGAGCGTCGGCTATGACCGGTCGCAGCAGGGCGTGATCAACGCGGTACCCAACATCAAATCCGCCATGGACTCTACCGGAGCTGATTCGGTGTTCCTGACTGCAACGACCGCGGGTGCGCTGCCTTTGTTTTCGCAATTGCTGCCCGAAGCAGGGATTTCGACGTCGACCTCCCAGTATATCGGTCTGACCCGGTGGGACATTCCCGCCCAAACGCTGGAGTTGCCCGGTGTGCAGGGGGGATGGTTTGCCCTGCCTGACCCCTCGAAAGCGCAGTCCTATCGCCAACGCTACAATGCGACTTACGGCGAAGCGCCTCATCCGATCAGCGGGCTGGCCTATGACGGGATCGCCGCCATCGGTGCGCTTGTCAGCCAGGGCAAGTCGAACGCTCTGACCGGGGCTGCGCTGACCCAGAGCGCCGGTTTCCAGGGCGTTGGCGGCATCTTCCGCCTGCGCTCGGACGGTACCAATGAACGCGGTCTGGCGGTTGCCACGATCCAGAACAAACAGGTGGTTGTGATTGACCCTGCCCCGCAAAGCTTCTCAGGGGCCGGTTTCTGACCAGCCTCACCTGACCATAGTGCCTGAAAACACACTGATCTGCCCGCCCGAGGATATTTTCGACAGCGCCCGCGTTGACGCTCAGCTTGCCGCGGCGCTTGAGACGAGCCCTGACAATTCTGCGCTACGTGCCGAAACGGTGCGCATTCTGCGTGAGGCGCAAGAAACCGGGCGCGCCGCCATTGCCGAGGCCTTTGCCGCCCGCCCCTTTGACGCGCGCCCTCTGACGCGGACCTATACCTACCTCACGGATTGTCTGGTCGGCACTGCAATGCGCGTGGCAAGCGAGCATCTGCATCCGCTGGCCACCCCGACCCAAGGGGAACGCATCGCCGTTCTCGCCGTCGGTGGCTATGGCCGGGGCGAAATGGCACCCGCGTCAGATGTCGATCTGCTGTTCCTGACACCCTACAAGATCACGGCCTGGGCCGAGAGCGTGATTGAATCCATGCTCTATATCCTGTGGGATCTGCGCCTGAAGGTCGGCCATTCCTCACGCACGATCAAAGATTGCCTGCGTCTGGGGACCGAAGATTTCACCATCCGCACCGCGATGCTGGAACAGCGCTATCTGGCCGGAGACACGGGTTTGGCCAAAGAGCTGGACCAACGCCTCAAGGCTGATCTGTTCAAGGGCACCGAGCGCGAGTTCATTGAGGCCAAGCTTCAGGAACGCGACGAGCGCCACCTCAAGCAGGGCCAGCGCTACGTGGTCGAGCCCAATGTGAAAGAGGGCAAGGGCGGGCTGCGCGATCTGCAATCGCTCTACTGGATCGCGAAATACATCTACGGTGTGCAAGACGTGGCCGAGCTGGTTCCGCTGGGCCTGTTCACACCCGATGAATTCAAGACCTTCGCCGAAGCTGAAAACTTCCTCTGGGCCGTGCGCTCGCACCTGCACCTGGTCACGAGGCGCGCGACCGAGCAGCTGACCTTCGACATGCAGGTCGAGGTTGCGGCGCGCATGGGCTATGAAGACCGGGCCGGGCGGCGGGCCGTCGAAGTGTTCATGCAGCGCTATTTCCGCCATGCCACCAGCGTTGGGGAATTGACGCGGATCTTCCTGACCAAGCTGGAAGCCCTGCATATGAAAGGCGCACCGCTGCTGGAGAGGATTTTCCGCCGCCGCCCTCGGGTCAAGGCCGGGTACAGCGTGGTTCACGGGCGACTGGATATTGCCGATCCGGATGCATTCCTTGGCGACAAGCTGAACATGTTGCGCCTGTTCGAAGAAGGCCTGCGCACGGGGATGCTGATCCATCCGGATGCCATGCGGCTGGTCACGGCCAATCTGCACCTGATCGACGACGATATGCGCAACAACAAGGAAGCCCGGCGCATCTTCCTTGACCTGATGCTGAAACATGGCAACCCGGAACGCGCCCTGCGGCGGATGAACGAACTTGGGGTGCTATCGGCCTTCCTGCCCGAGTTTGAGCCGATCGTGGCGATGATGCAGTTCAATATGTATCACAGCTACACCGTGGACGAGCATACCATCCAATGCATCGTCAACCTCGCCCAGATCGAACGCGGAGAGCTGGTTGAATCCCTGCCGCTGGCCTCCTCGATCCTTGAAGGGGGCGTGAACCGCAAGGTCCTCTATGTTGCGCTGCTGTTGCACGACATTGCCAAGGGGCGGCCCGAAGATCACTCGATCCTCGGGGCGCAAATCGCGCGCAAAGTGGCCCCACGGCTGGGATTGAACAAATCCGATTCCGAAACCGTTGAATGGCTGGTGCGCTATCACCTGCTCATGTCGGATATGGCGCAGAAGCGCGATATCTCGGACCCTCGGACCGTGCGGGATTTTGCCAAGGCTGTGCAAACGGTCAAACGGCTGGATCTGCTGACCGTGCTGACCGTCTGTGACATTCGCGGTGTCGGGCCTAATACCTGGAACAACTGGAAGGCCACGTTGCTGCGCGCGTTGCATGCGGAAACCAAACGTGCCTTGGAAACGGGCATGGAGGATCTGAACCGTGCCAATCGCGGGGCCGAGGCCAAGAAACTGCTGCGCGCAGAACTGGCCGAATGGTCCAAGGCCGATCTGAAGACGGAAACCGGGCGGCACTATGCTCCGTACTGGCAGGGCCTGAACGTCTCGACCCACGTGGAATTTGCCGAGATGCTACGGGCGCTGGAACACAGCGGCGATCCCGGCGCGATGGAAATCCGCCTGCACCCGGACGAGGATCGCGATGCCACCCGCGCCTGCTTTGCCATGGGTGATCACCCCGGTATCTTTGCGCGGATCGCCGGGGCCTTGGCCTTGGTCGGTGCTAACGTCGTGGATGCCCGCAGCTATACGACCAAGGATGGCTATGTAACGGATGCGTTCTGGATACAGGATGCCGAAGGCCACCCGTTCGAAGCCAGCCGTCTGCCGCGTCTGACCCAGATGATCCACAAAACGCTGAAGGGCGAGGTCGTGGCCCGCGAGGCACTGAAATCGCGAGACAAGATCAAGAAACGCGAACGCGCTTTCAACGTGCCGACCCATATCACCTTCGACAATGACGGGTCTGAGATCTACACGATCATCGAGGTCGATACCCGCGACCGCCCCGGCTTGCTTTACGATCTGACGCATACGCTGGCGGCGGCCAATGTCTACATCGCCAATGCCGTGATCGCGACCTATGGCGAGCAGGTGGTAGACACCTTCTACGTCAAGGACATGTTCGGGTTGAAATACCATTCGGAGAACAAACAGCGCGGGCTGGAATCCAAACTGCGCAAAGCCATCACCGAGGGCGCAGCGCGCGCGGCCTCATGAAGCAAATCCGGTTGTTTTCGGGCTTCTTCACCGTCGGTTTCTGGACTTTGGCCAGTCGCATTCTGGGCTTTCTGCGGGAAATCCTGCTGACCGCGTTCATCGGGCCCGGTCCGGTGATGGACGCCTTTGTCGCGGCTTTTCGCCTGCCCAACATGTTCCGCCGCTTTTTTGCTGAAGGCGCGTTTAACGCAGCATTCGTGCCCATGTTCTCCAAACGGCTAGAGGGCGGAGAGAATGCGCAAGAATTCGCGCAAGGCGCCTTCAACCTGTTGGTCGCCGTGGTTCTGGCCCTGGTCGGGTTGGCTATGGTGTTCATGCCCGGTCTTGTCTGGCTGACGGCCGAGGGGTTTTACGGCGATGAACGCTTCGATCTGGCGGTCGACTACGGCTATATCGTCTTCCCCTACATTCTGTTCATGTCACTCGCGGCGCTGTTTTCGGGCGTTCTGAATGCAACCGGGCGGTTTGCCGCCGCAGCCGCAGCGCCCGTACTTCTGAACATCTTCGCCTGCACCGCCCTGATCGCTGGCGCGATATCCGGGGGTGAGGTCATTCGCTGGCTCATCGCTGTGATCCCTGTCGCAGGTATGGCGCAGTTGGCGCTGGTCTGGTTCGCCACCGAACGCGCCGGTATCCGCATACGCTTTGGTCTGCCACGTCTGACGCCCGAGATGCGGAATATGGTCCGTATCGCCCTGCCCGCTGCCCTGGCTATGGGGGTGACGCAGGTCAATCTGGTCGTAGGTCAACTGGTGGCCTCGAAAACCGAGAAAGCCGTCAGCTGGCTGTTTGCGGCGGATCGCCTGTATCAACTGCCTCTGGGCGTCGTCGGGATTGCCATCGGAATCGTGCTTCTGCCCGACCTGTCCCGCCGCCTGCGCGCGGATGACAAAGCAGGCGCGCGCAATGCGTTTTCGCGGGCCGGAGAGTTCATGTTGCTGCTCACCCTACCCTCGACCGTGGCTTTCCTGATCATCCCGAACCCGCTGGTCTCGGTCCTGTTCCAGCGGGGCCAGTTCACCGCCGAAGATACAGCCGCGACAGCCCTGGCCGTTGCGATCTATGGCATCGGGCTACCCGCATTCATGCTGCAGAAGCTGCTGCAACCGCTGTACTTCGCGCGCGAGAACACGCGGTCTCCGTTCCACTATGCGGTGGTGGCAATGATCATCAACGCGGCGCTCGCCTTCGGCTTATACCCGATTGTCGGGTGGATCGCGCCCGCCATCGCGGCCTCTGTCGCTGGCTGGGCGATGGTGGCCCTGCTGGCCTTGGGCGCGCGTGGCATGGGGGATGAGGCGCGGTTCGATGACCGCTTCCGGCAACGCGCCGGGCGGATCGCCTTGGCCTCAATCGGGATGGGCGCGGTGTTGTTTGCCGCCATCCAAATGCTCGGCTGGACGCTTGATATGCCCGGATGGCGCTATCTGGCCCTGCTTGCGCTGATCATGGTTGCGGCGGTCAGCTATTTCGCACTGGGCCACCTGCTGGGCGCGTTCAAACTGTCCGAGTTCAAAACGGCCCTGCGCCGGTCTTGATCACTCGCGCCGGATGCGGCCTCTGATCCGCGCCCAGCCGCCCGGCGCCAGAAAGAAGGACAGGCCGAACCCGGTTGCAAAGCCACCCAGATCGGCCACCCAGTCAGATGTGCCGCCAAAGAGCAGACCAAACACCAACTGAATGCCCATCAGCATCGCAATCAACTGAAACGCGCGTGCCTGATTGGCCCCAACCGACGAGAGTTTGCGCCACAGCAGCCAAGTAAACGCCCCGATCAGCCCATAAACCGGAGGGAACCCTCCGACCAGCGGATAAGACGGGTCCAGAAACAGCGCATAGGCAAGCGCGCCACCGATACCCGACAGGACGAAGATCAGCAGCATCGGAAAGCCGCCGAAGACCTCACCCACCATCTTGCCCATGGCCAGCACAAAAACGCAGACAAACACCGCTTGCGTGAAACTGCCCGAGACGAACGGATAGGTTACAAAGCGGATGACATGCTCAAACGGCCAGCGCCCGTTCTGGACCATCCAATCAAAGATATCGGCCGAGAACGCGTAGCTCTGCAGCGCATCCAGCCGCCATCCGACTGCGCCCGGCCCTCCGACCAAACCACGGGCGCCCAGCGTAAACGCCAACTCGATCCCCATGATGAACAGAACCAGGGCCACCACGACAGGCGGCAGAGGGTTCACGGCGGGTGTATAATGCTCACTGCTCATTGGGCTGGCCTTTCGCGGCTGTTGACGTCCCTTTGCCTCATGGGTAAGCGACGAGGGCTGATTTTTCCAGACGGGAGTTCCATTCGATGACCCAGACCCAATTCACGCCGCGCGTGTTTTCCGGTGCACAACCTTCAGGAGATTTGCATCTCGGGAACTATCTGGGTGCGCTCCGGAACTGGGTTGGCATGCAGGGCGACGACTACGAGACTATCTATTGCATGGTCGATCTGCACGCGGTCACCGTCTGGCAGAAGCCCGATGAACTGCGTCACGCAACACGAGAACTGTGTGCCGGCTATATCGCTTCTGGTTTGGATCCGGAAAAATCTATTCTGTTCAATCAAAGCCAGGTGCCTGAGCATGCGCAACTGGCATGGATATTCAACTGCGTCGCCCGCATGGGTTGGATGCAGCGGATGACTCAGTTCAAGGACAAGGCCGGTAAAAACGCACAGAATGCGTCACTGGGATTGTTTGCCTATCCAGCGCTTATGGCAGCAGATATTTTAATCTATCACGCCACGCACGTGCCGGTTGGAGACGACCAAAAGCAACATCTTGAATTGACCCGTGATATCGCCACCAAGTTCAACCATGATTATGGCGTTGAGTTCTTTCCGCTGACTGAGCCAGTCATCCAAGGGGTTGCGACGCGGGTGATGAGCTTGCGGGACGGTTCCAAGAAGATGTCCAAGTCTGATCCATCGGACATGAGCCGCATCAACATGACCGACGATGCCGACACGATCGCCAAGAAAATCCGCAAGGCCAAAACCGACCCGGATGCCCTGCCCTCGGAAGTCGACGGCTTGGAAGGTCGCCCCGAGGCGCGAAATCTGGTCAATATCTACGCCGCACTCAGCGACAGCTCTGCCGCACAAGTGCTGGCCGATGTTGGCGGCAAGCAGTTCGGTGAGTTCAAACCGATGCTCGCGGAACTGGCGGTTGAAAAACTGTCTCCGATCTCGACCGAGATGGCCCGCCTGATGGGCGAGCAGTCCGAGATTGACCAGATCCTTGCCCGTGGTGCGGAAAAGGCGCGCGCGATTGCCGCCCCGATCCTGCGACAAACCTACGAGATTGTGGGCATGGTCGGCGGCGCATCTCGCTGATTGCTACTGGACCTTCGCCGGGCGCCCTCCTAGGTTTGCCGAAAGCATGGGGAGGGCGCTATGGCAGTCGGCAAGAATATCCGCACCTATTTCGAAGGCCAATGGCATGATGGGGACGCACCAATCATGCGGGCGGCGGATCATGGGTCGTGGCTGGGGTCCTCGGTCTTTGATGGCGCGCGCTACTTTGACGGGGTGGCCCCTGACCTGCTGGCCCATTGCGCCCGCGTGAACCGTTCCGCCGAAGCGCTGATGCTGACCCCGACCGTGTCGCCGGAACAGATGGTCGATCTGGTGCGCGATGGGTTGCAATCCTATGGCCCGGAACAGGCCGTCTATATCCGCCCGATGTATTGGGGCATCCACGGGGATGCCACGGCCATCGTACCCGAGAAAGACAGCACCGGTTTCGCCATCTGTCTGGAAGAAATCCCAATGGCACCCGAGACCGCCTCGGTCACTTTGACAACCACCCGGTTCCGGCGTCCGGTGCTGGAATCCGCCGTGGTGAACGCCAAGGCCGGGTGCCTGTACCCGAACAACGCACGGATGCTGGCCGAGGCACGATCCAAAGGGTTTTCCAACGCGCTGGTCGCGGATGCGATGGGCAATGTGGCTGAGACCGCAACCGCCAATATCTTCATGGTCAAAGACGGAGAAGTCTTTACCCCGATGCCCAACGGCACCTTTCTGGCCGGGATAACCCGCGCGCGGCACATCAAGAACCTGCGCGCCGACGGTGTCACCGTGCACGAAGCGGTCCTTAGCTTTGACGATTTCCATGCGGCAGATGAGGTGTTCATGTCTGGCAACATGAACAAGGTTACCCCGGTCACCGCACTGGACGACACGCAATATCAGGTTGGCCCAATCGCCCGTCGCGCACGCGCGCTTTACTGGGACTGGGCCGCAAATGAACGCTAGGGATTTACCCGAGTTGCCAGCACGTCACAGGTCGGGCATGATCCCACAAAATCAAGAGGACCCAAATGCGCAAGTTTCTCGTCATTCTGGATGACAGTCGCGAATGCCTGAACGCCATGCGTTTCGCCGCAATGCGGGCCGCGCATACCGGCGGCGGCGTGACAATCCTGTCCGTGATCCCCCCGGATGAATTCAACCACTGGATCGGTGTAGCCGAAACCATGCGAGAAGAGGCCCGCGAACGCATCCACGCCCATTTCGAAGTCTTCGCCAAATGGATGCGCGACAAGCAAAGCGTCGAGCCTGAACTGGCTATTCGCGAAGGCGATCCGGTGGCGCAGATCATCGAACACGTGCAGTCCGACCCGGAGATTGGTGTTCTGGTTCTGGGCGCCGGCACCGACAAGAAAGGGCCGGGTCCGCTGGTGACTCAGTTGACCAAGAACTCGGGCAGCATGCCGATCCCGATCACCATTGTGCCGGGCGACCTGAGCAAGGAAAAGTTAGAAGCGATTACGTGAGGTATCATGGCTGCGACCCTTCAGTTCTGGTTCGAATTCGCCTCAACCTATTCCTATCTGAGCGCGATGCGGATCGAACAGCTGGCCGCTGAAAGAGATATCAGTGTTGATTGGCAGCCGTTTCCTCTGGGACCGATCTTTGTGGCACAGGGCTGGAACACGTCGCCCTTCACCATCTACCCCGCCAAGGGCCGTTACATGTGGCGTGATATGGAGCGTCTGTGCGCCGCACGTTCGCTGCCATTCAAGCGACCCGAATCTTTCCCCCAGAATTCCCTGACAGCGGCTCGTTTGGCCCTCGCTATACCCACGCAAGACCAACGCGCTGCCTTTGCCCGTGCAGTCTATTCTGCCGAGTTTGGCGAGGGTCGCGATATCTCGGTCGCGTCAACTTTGATCGATTGCCTTGACGCCGCAGGTCTGCCCGCCGGTTTTCTGGACAAATCGCAAGACCCGCAGATCAAAGCGGCGCTCTTCGAGCAATCCAACCGCGCCAAGGACCTCGACCTGTTCGGCGCGCCCAGTTTTGTCGTCGGGGATGAGGTGTTCTGGGGCGATGACCGATTGGTTGATGCGCTAGACTACGCTCTGAAGATTTAGAATCGTTCCAAATCTTGACTTCCAAGGCAGCTGCCCGCATATCAGAAGCAACGAAAACGGAGCTGCCTCATGTTTATTCAGACTGAATCCACACCGAACCCGGCAACCTTGAAATTCCTGCCCGGCCAGACGGTGCTTGAGGCGGGCACAGCCGACTTCCCGTCCGCAGAAGCGGCCGAAAAATCGCCGCTCGCCCACCGCATCTTTACGGTCAGCGGCGTGACCGGCGTGTTCTTCGGCAATGATTTCGTCACCGTCACCAAGGCTGATGGCGTCGATTGGGACCACATCAAGCCAAGCATTCTGGGCGCGGTGATGGAACATTACCAATCCGGCCAGCCCGTCATGGGGGCCGAGGCGGCACCCGCATCCGGCCATGCCGAACATACCGGCGAGGATTCGGAGATCGTTGACCAGATCAAGGACCTGCTGGACAGCCGCGTGCGCCCGGCGGTGGCACAGGACGGTGGCGATATCACCTTCCACGGCTTTGATCGCGGCGTTGTCTACCTGCACATGCAAGGGGCCTGCGCGGGCTGCCCGTCCTCGACCCTGACCCTGAAGATGGGGATCGAGAACCTGCTGCGCCACTATATCCCCGAAGTGACCGAGGTTCGCCCCGTTGCCGTCTGAACCGACCCTTCTGGCATTTGACACATCGGCCGCGCATTGCGCGGCCGCTTTGTTGCGTGGCCAGGAAATTGTCATCACGCGGGTCGAGGCCATGTCGCGCGGGCAGGCCGAACGCCTGATGCCCCTGCTGGAGGAGGTGCTGTCTGAAGCCGGGCTTGGCTGGAAGGATCTGGACGCGATTGGTGTTGGCGTTGGCCCCGGAAACTTCACAGGCATTCGAATCTCGGTCTCGGCGGCGCGTGGGCTTGCATTGGGCTTACAGATCCCGGCCGTCGGCGTGTCAGGCTTTGACGCTTTGGCCGAGATCATGCCCGACGGTCACCTGCCTGCGATCTCAGCCCCGCGCGATCAGGTCTATGTGCAGACCTCTGAAGGCCCGCGCCTGATGCCTCGGGCAGAGGCCGAGGGGCTTGGCGCCCTCAACTCCGCCACTGACCCCAGTGCGCATGTTCAGGCCATCGCCCATGTCGCGGCGCGCCGATACCGCACGGAAACGGAACCACCCGCACCGCTTTATGTTCGCCCAGCGGATGCGGCCCCTTCGCGCGACCTCCCACCTGTGCTGCTGGACGAATGACTCCGGAAGACATGGCCCTGACCCACGATGCGGCCTTCACACAGGCGCGCCCGTGGACGGCTGCCGAGTTCGAAGGCCTGCTGCAAAACCGCTTCACCCATGTTGTCGGAGACCCCAAGTCCTTTGCCCTGTTTCAGGTCATCGCGGGCGAGGCCGAGTTGCTGACCATCGCGACTCATCCGCTTCATCAGCGTCAGGGGTTGGCAGCAGCCTGTATGAAAAACTGGCACGCTATCGCAGCTGACCTTGGGGCAACGCGTGCGATTCTTGACGTTGCCGCCGACAACGAGGCCGCCATTGCCCTGTATGAACGCTTTGGATACCACCCATGCGGGCGGCGAGAAGGCTATTATACACGCGGCTCTGCCCAAAATTGCGATGCAACCGTCATGGAACGCGCTTTGCCATAGTCCCAAGTGCCATTTTTTAGACCAATCGGTCAAATTGCAGTTGACCCTTCCTGTTGCATACGGCCTTAATTCCCGTCATCACAACGGTTATGCTCGCTATAGGTGGGTAAACGAGGCTAGTTTAACCTCGAACCGACAAAAACAACGGGAGTAACAAATGACCCTGATGAAATCTTTGATGGGCGCTGCCGCCGCCGTCGCTCTGACCGCAGGTGCTGCACTGGCCGAACCGGCCCTGATCTTTGACCTGGGCGGCAAGTTCGACAAGTCGTTCAACGAAGCCGCACATAACGGCGCACAGCGTTGGGCCAACGAAACCGGCGGCACCTATCGCGAGATCGAGCTTCAATCCGAAGCACAGCGTGAACAGGCCCTGCGCCGTTTCGCCGAAGCTGGCGCGAATCCGGTTATCACCATGGGCTTTGCCATGGCCGATCCGCTGTCTGCCGTTGCGGGCGACTATCCTGACACCAAGTTCGTCGCTGTTGACGTTACCTGGCTGGACGCTCCGAACATCCGTCAGATCGGCTTTGCCGAACACGAAGGCTCATACCTTGTGGGCATGATGGCTGCGATGGCGTCGGAATCAGGCACTGTCGGCTTCATCGGCGGCATGGATATCCCGCTGATCCGCCACTTTGGCTGCGGCTACGCGCAAGGCGCAAAGGCAGTTAACCCCGACATCAACGTGGTTGCCAACATGACCGGCACCACCCCTGCCGCATGGAACGACCCGGTTAAAGGGTCCGAGCTGACCAAGGCGCAGATCAGCCAGGGCGCTGACGTGATCTATGCTGCCGCAGGCGGCACCGGCGTTGGTGTTCTGCAGACCGCGGCGGATGAAGACATCCTGTCGATCGGCGTGGACAGCAACCAGAATCACCTGCATCCGGGCAAGGTTCTGACCTCGATGCTCAAGCGCGTGGACGTGGCCGTATATGACGCGATGAAAGCGGGCGACGATCTGGAAACCGGCGTATTCGCTATGGGCCTGGCCGAAGACGGCGTTGGCGTTGCCATGGACGACAACAACAAAGAGCTGGTCTCGGTTCGCATGAGCGACGCTGTGGACGACGCACGCAAAGCGATCATCAATGGCGACATCAATGTTGTCAGCTATTACGAGAACGACAGCTGCCCGGCACTGCAGTTCTGATATCGCACGGGGCGGGGGGAGACCTCCGCCTCGGTCCCACTCTGCCGCGAACCGCGCGGCCTTTCGGCAACCCAAGGACAAGACATGACCGTCCCCGCCATTGAGCTCAAAGGGATTTCCAAAGCCTTTGGGCCGGTTCAGGCCAACAAAGACATTTCCATCAGCGTCGCCCCCGGCACGATCCACGGGATCATCGGTGAAAACGGTGCGGGCAAATCCACGCTGATGAGCATTCTCTACGGCTTCTACAAAGCCGACAAAGGTGAGATTTGGATCAACGGCACCAAGACCGACATTCCCGACAGTCAGGCGGCCATCGCCTCTGGCATCGGGATGGTGTTCCAGCACTTCAAGCTGGTCGAAAACTTCACCGTTCTGGAAAACATCGTTCTGGGCGCCGAAGACGGCGGGCTGCTGGCCCCGTCTCTGGCCAAGGCCCGCAAAGAGCTGAAAGCGCTGGAGGAAGAGTACGAGCTGTTCGTCGACCCCGACAAGCGCATCGATGAAATCGGCGTGGGCATGCAGCAACGGGTCGAGATCCTCAAGGCGCTGTATCGCAAGGCCGAGATCCTGATCCTTGATGAGCCCACCGGGGTTCTGACCCCGGCCGAGGCCGACCAGCTGTTCCGCATCCTCGATCGTCTTCGGGCCGAAGGAAAAACCATCATCGTGATCACGCACAAACTGCGCGAGATCATGGAGAACACCGATACCGTCTCGGTCATGCGGCGCGGAGAGATGACGGCCACGGTGAAAACCTCCGAGACCAGCCCTGAGCATCTGGCCGAACTGATGGTGGGCCGCAAGGTCCTGCTACAAGTCGACAAGGTGCCCGCGCAGCCCGGAAAACCCATTCTTGAGGTCGAAAACCTGCGCGTGTTCGATGCGGCGGGTGTTGAACGTGTCAAAGGCATCGACCTGACCGTCCGCGCCGGAGAGATCGTCGGCATCGCAGGCGTCGCAGGCAACGGCCAGTCGGAATTGCTGGAAGTTCTGGGCGGGATGCGTCCCGGTGAGGGGTCGATCAAGCTGAACGGTACGTCGCTGCCCCTCAGCGGGGCCGGGTCCGACGGTCAGGCGCGTCGCGCGCAGCACATCGCACATGTGCCCGAGGACCGTCAGCGCGAAGGTCTGATCATGGATTTCCATGCCTGGGAAAACGTTGCCTTCGGCTATCACCGCGACCCGGCCTACAAGCGCGGCCTGTTCATGGACAACGCCGCCCTGCGCGCGGACACCGAGGCCAAGATCGAGAAATTCGATGTGCGCCCGCCGAACGGTTGGCTGACCGCCAAGAGCTTCTCGGGTGGCAATCAGCAGAAAATCGTCGTCGCACGCGAGATCGAGCGGAACCCAGATCTGCTACTGGTCGGCCAGCCGACCCGCGGCGTCGACATTGGCGCGATCGAATTCATTCACAAACAGATCGTGGCCCTGCGCGACCAGGGCAAAGCGATCCTTCTGGTCTCGGTCGAGCTGGAGGAGATCTTCTCGCTCTCTGATCGGATCGCCGTAATGTTTGATGGACATATCATGGGTGAGCGTCTGCCCCATGAGACCGATGAAAAAGAACTGGGCCTGCTGATGGCCGGTGTTGCGGGAGAGGCCGCGTAGCATGGAAAAAATGCCCAAATGGGCCGATGTCGTCCTGATCCCGGTGATCAGTCTGCTATTGGCCACGATCCTGTCGGCGCTGGTGATCCTCGCCATCGGAGAAAACCCGGTTGAGGCCGTGAACCTGATGGTCACAGGCGCGTTGGGGTCAACCTATGGCTGGGGCTATACGCTCTACTACGCGACCAACTTCATGTTCACCGGGCTGGCGGTGGCCGTGGCCTTTCATGCGCGGCTGTTCAATATCGGCGGTGAAGGTCAGGCCATGCTGGGTGGTCTTGGTGTCGCCATGGTGTGTCTCTACATCCCCTGGCCGCATTGGAGCATCGCTCTGGTAGCTGCAGCGGTGGGTGCTGCTGTATTCGGCGCGGCATGGGCCGCAATCCCGGCCTACTTGCAGGCCAAACGCGGCAGCCACATCGTGATCACCACGATCATGTTCAACTTTATCGCAGCCGCCTTCCTGAACTACATGCTGGTCAATGTCATGCGCCCGCAAGGTTCGCAGGACCCGGCGACCGCGCGCTTCCCCGAGGCGGTGCACCTGCCGACCTTCCAATCCATGTTCTCAACCGCTGAAAACGTGATGTTCCGCGGCGCGCCGGCCAATATTTCGTTCTTCGTGGCGATCATCGCCTGTTTCGTGGTCTGGGCACTGATCTGGCGCACTCGGCTGGGATATGAAATTCGGGCCTATGGACATTCGGAAACCGGTGCCGTCTATGCCGGGATCTCGCCGGTTCGCATCACCATCATCGCCATGCTGATCTCGGGCGGGCTGGCCGGTCTGATGGCCATCAACAATGTAATGGGTGAGGCCGAGCGTCTGGTGCTAAACTCAACCGAAGGCGCAGGTTTCATCGGAATCGCCGTAGCCTTGATGGGTCGTTCGCACCCGTTCGGCGTGTTCCTTGCCGCACTTCTGTTCGGCTTCCTCTATCAAGGCGGTGCCGAACTGGCCTTGTGGACATCCATCCCGCGCGAATTGATCGTCGTCATTCAGGCGCTGGTGATCCTGTTTACCGGAGCGTTGGACAATATGGTGCGGATGCCGCTTGAAAAGCTGTTCCTTGCCCTGCGGAAGGAGCCTCAGTGATGGATTCGTTCGTAACACTGATCCAGGTTCTCGATTCCACCGTCCGCCTGGCGACACCCTTGCTGCTGGCCTGTCTGGCGGGCCTCTATTCCGAGCGCGCCGGGATTTTCGACATCGGGCTTGAGGGCAAAATGCTGATCTCGGCCTTCTTCTCGGCGGCTGTGGCGGCGGTGACCGGCTCAGTCTGGTTAGGGTTGTTGGCGGGGATCGCGGCATCTTTGGTTTTGTCGGCATTACATGGCGTTGCTTCGATCACGTTCCGGGGCAATCAACTGATCTCGGGCGTGGCCATCAACTTTCTGGCCTCAGGCCTGACGGTTCTGATCGCGCAAAGCTGGTTCAAGCAGGGTGGGCGCACCCCGTCGCTGTTCGGGCAAGGCCGGTTTGAGCCGATCAACTTCCCCTTCGCCGAAGCGCTGAGTGACGTGCCCTTCATCGGGCCGATCTATTCCGAGCTGCTGTCGGGCCATTCGATCCTTGTCTATATCGCCTTCCTGATGGTGCCCGCGACGTGGTGGATCCTCTATCGCACCCGGTTCGGTCTGCGGTTGCGCGCGGTGGGTGAAAACCCGGCCGCCGTGGACACAGCCGGTGTTTCGGTCGTTGGTCTGCGCTTTGCGGCTGTCGCCATCTGCGGTGTGCTCTGCGGTATCGCAGGGGCCTATCTGGCAACAGCCCTGCAGGCCGGGTTCGTCAAGGAAATGACCGCCGGTCGCGGGTTCATTGCACTTGCGGCACTGATCTTTGCGAAATGGCGGCCCTGGCATGCGATGTGGGCCTGTTTGCTGTTTGGCCTGCTTCAGGCCATCGCGCTGCGGTTCCAGAATATCGACCTTGGCGGCATCGTGATCCCGGTACAGGTGATGGACGCCCTGCCCTATATCCTGACCGTGGTGATTCTTGCGGGCTTCGTCGGCAAGGCGGTTCCACCCCGCGCCGGGGGCGAGCCCTACGTAAAAGAGCGGTGATAAGTCCAGTTCAGAGCCAAATCTGGGTCCTGTTCGCTGCAGAGCGGCATGCAGAGTTGATTTTGCATGCCGCAACCGCTCTAAGAGGGTATGTGCGTGTTTCCTCTGATAGAAAAGAGTCCAACCCCCCTCTCGTATTTGCCAAAGGCGAGTGGTAGGCCAGTGACCGCAGCACCCGATATTCAGGCTGCACGCAATTCCGATGTCGGCGAATCCGCCGCGTTGCACAGCCGAACTCAATACGTCTAGAGCATACCATGCAGATTTACCTTCCGATTGCCGAAGTCTCCGTCAACGCCTTTTTGCTGCTAGGGCTAGGAGGCATGGTCGGCGTTCTGTCGGGCATGTTCGGCGTTGGCGGCGGGTTCCTTATGACGCCGCTGCTGTTCTTTATCGGCATCCCCCCGGCGGTTGCTGTCGCGACCGAGGCCAACCAGATCGTCGCCTCGTCCTTCTCGGGCGTTCTGGCGCATTTCAGGCGAAAGACGGTCGATTTCAGGATGGGCACGGTGCTATTGATCGGCGGTTTGATCGGGGCCGCGCTTGGCGTTGTGGTGTTCAACTACCTCAAGAGCTTGGGTCAGGTCGATCTGCTGGTGACCCTTTGCTATGTCGTTTTCCTTGGCGTGATCGGCAGCCTGATGTTCGTCGAAAGCCTGCGGGCCTTGCGAAAGTCCAAGAAAGGTGGGGCCGCGCCTGCCAAACGCCGTCAGCGCGGCTGGGTCCATGCGATGCCGTTCAAGATGCGCTTTCGCACCTCGGGTCTGTATATTTCGGTGATACCGCCGGTTCTGGTCGGCCTCTGTGTGGGCGTTCTGTCGGCCATCATGGGCG
The DNA here is from genome assembly GCF_059609705.1 of Ruegeria sp. YTSC192. Classification (NCBI taxonomy): domain Bacteria; kingdom Pseudomonadati; phylum Pseudomonadota; class Alphaproteobacteria; order Rhodobacterales; family Roseobacteraceae; genus Ruegeria; species Ruegeria sp. YTSC192. The sequence goes on along the minus strand of NZ_JBXWMG010000011.1, from coordinate 63,868 downwards.
TCGGCGGCGGCTTTATCATGGTGCCCGCGATGATCTATCTGCTGGGCATGCCCACCAAGGTTGTGGTCGGAACGTCCTTGTTTCAGATCATTTTCGTAACCGCCTTCACCACGATGCTACACGCCACCACGAACTACACCGTGGATGTGGTTCTGGCTGTTCTTCTTCTGGTCGGCGGCGTTGTTGGCGCCCAGATCGGGACCGTGATCGGCGCCCGCATGCCAGCCGAGCAATTGCGGGTTCTGCTGGCCGCGCTGGTTCTGGTCGTCTGTGGCAAGCTGGCGCTTGATCTGCTTCTGGAGCCGTCCGAGCTGTATTCGCTTGGCGCTGGTGGGGGACACTGATCATGGTCCGCTCATTCATTGCTGCCCTGTGCCTGTTCTGCCTGCCCGCCGCCGCCGCTGAAGAGCAGGTGGTCCTAGGTCTTAGCCAGGATCGGGTCGCCATTACCGCCACATTCGACGGATCTGAAATTCTAATTTTCGGGGCCATTAAACGCGAAGCCCCGATTCCCGAAGGTCCTCCGCTTGAGGTGATCGTTACCGTAGCCGGTCCGTCCGAGCCGCTGACCGTTCGCCGCAAGGAACGCAAGTTGGGGATCTGGGTGAACATCGACAGTGTCGTGGTCGACCTGGCCCCCAGCTTCTACGCTGTTGCCACGAGCGGGCCATTCAAAGAAATCCTTACCAATACTGAGGATCTCCGCTATCGGATTTCAATCGAACGGGCCATCCGCTCGGTCGGGGCGGCCATGCATGTCGAGGGTGCGCAGGATTTTGCGGATGCCGTTATACGCATTCGCGAAAGCGAAAGCCTGTATTCGATCCGCGAAAACACGGTTGCGGTCGATGAACAGACCCTGTTCCGCACTTCAATCGACATGCCCGCCGACCTGACCGAAGGTGACTACGCAGCACGTATTTTCCTGACGCGGGGCGGCCAGGTGGTGTCGCAATACGAAACCACAATCGACGTGCGCAAAGTGGGGCTAGAACGGTTCCTCTACAACATGTCCCGCGAACAGCCCATCTGGTACGGGCTGATGTCATTGTTTATCGCGATTGCCTCTGGGTGGGGTGCCTCGACAGCTTTCCGTCTGCTGCGCGAAAAGTAGCGCTCAGCCCCGACCGATATAAGGCATGGTCGTAGCCATTACGGTCATGAATTGCACGTTGGCCTCGGGCGGTAGATTTGCCATGTGCAACACCGATCTGGCAGCGTCTTCCACATCCATGGTCGGGTCGGGCGTCGTACCGTCTGCGATCGCGGCGTCGACCAGCCCCTGCACCATCTGGGTGCGGGCATTTCCGATGTCGATCTGACCACAGGCAATGCCAAAATCGCGCCCGTCCAAAGACAAGCTGCGCGTCAGGCCCGTAATGGCATGTTTCGTCGCCGAATAATGCACCGAGTTCGGGCGCGGCACATGCGCGGCGATTGAGCCATTGTTGATGATACGTCCGCCTTGCGGGGATTGGTGACGCATGATCCGAAACGCCTCACGCGCGCTCAGGAACATGCCGTTGAGGTTGACATTGACACTCTGGTACCAGTCCTCCAGCGCGATTTCGTCAATCGTGCCCCCGGGCGCGAATATGCCCGCGTTATTGAACAAAACATCCAGCCGCTCGGCCCTATTCGAAAAAGACCGGAAGGCGCGCGCAATCGCAACCGGATCGGTCACATCCGCGACCAGAGGGATGGCGTTGCGATGCCCTTCGGCCATTTCTGTCAGTTTGTCTTCGCTGCGCGCCAACAGGCCGACGATCCAGCCCTCGGCCAGAAACAGCTCGGCTGTGGCTTTTCCGATCCCGGAACTCGCACCGGTTATGAGGATGGATTTCATATCTCTTCCGACTCCAGTGTCAGGGTCGCCGCCGGTATGGCACGCAGATCATCAACGCGCAGAGGATGGGTGGGTTTGGACAACCGATTGCGCACCACCCAGATCAACCGTTCCTGCGCGCGGGTGATGGCCACATAGGCAAGCCGCTTCCACAGGGGTTGTCCGGCCTCACTCCGGCCCATACGGGCAGCGGCGTAGATGTCGGGCGCAAAGACCTGCACCGTATTCCATTGCGAACCCTGTGCCTTGTGGATGGTCACCGCTGCCCCATGCAGAAAGGTCGCGCCCATACGCGCGGCAAAGGGGATGAACGGCTCCTCTTCATCCGGCTTTTCGATCTGCACTATCGACGCCGCACTGACCTGAGGGTCCTCGGCCCCCATCACATGCAGGCGCGAGAAACCGGGCTTTCGCCCCGGCCCCAGATAGATGACCTGCGCACCTTTGATCAGGCCGCGCGCCTCAAGATCCAACCGTTTCTTTCGGTGCTTCAACGGCAGCTCGATCCCGTCGCAGATCAGCGGCTCACCTTCCAGCAGCTCTGTCTCGGGCGCGCCGTGGACGTTTCGGAAAGCCTGAATCAGACGGATGCGTGTTGCGTTGCGCCAGACCAGAACCGGGCTGCGGGCCATCAGGTCAACCTCGACCCGCTGACCCCAGACCACACGGTCATCGCGGCGCGCGGTGTCCTCGACCAGACGCTCGAAATCCTCAAACCCCATGGCGGGGTCGGCGAGAGCATGGGCCAGATCCAAGATAGGATTGTCGGCATCCTGACGGTGTATGCGGTGCAGGGTCAGCTTGCGCGGCTCAGGCAGGGTTTCGAACACCATGCTGCCGGATTGATTCACCGGTGCCAGCTGTGCCGGATCGCCAAACAACAACAGCGTCGGAAAAATCTCTTTCAGATCATCAAACTGGCGGTCATCCAGCATCGAGGCTTCGTCGACAAAGCCAACGTCCAACGGTTCTTCCCGGCGTTTCCAGCCGGTAATGAAGTCCGACCCGCGCAGACCTGCAGCGGCCAGAGCACCGGGGATCGACTTGTTGTTCTGATAGAAGGCTGCCGCGCGATCCAGCGCCTCATCCGTCAGGCCTTCGATTTCGGGCCGTTCGTCATTGCCCGCAAGCCATTCAGCGATGCGTTCATATTCAGGGTCGTAGACCGGCGTATAGAGAATGCGGTGGATGGTCGTCGCGGGCACCCCCCGCAGGCGCAGCACGCTGGCGGCCTTGTTCGTGGGCGCCAGAATCGCCAGGCTGCGCTTGTCGCGGGATTTGCGGCTTTCATAGTCGCCCGAGACGATCTGAACGCCCGTATCGGCCAGCGCCTTGTACAGTTCTGCCAGCAGCAGGGTTTTGCCCGAACCGGCCTTGCCGATCACCGCCATCACCCCGGATTCGCCGTTTCCGGGCAGTTTCAGCAGGGCATCATCTTCAAGGTCCACCCCGGCAGAGCGCAGCATCTCGGCGATGCTGTCATAGGCGGCGGCCTGATCTTCTGAGAAGGTAACATTCGGCAAAGACATGGCGCGACCCTACAGGGCCGCGCCACCCTTCACCAGATACGGATTTGGGTTTTCCAAGGCCTAAGCTGACAGCGCAAATCGATGCTGTTTGGCCGGGCCGAACGCGGTCCTGAACCATAGGCGCGAAAGCTCACGCGGGATGCCCGCCCGTTCGGCCACGCGGTTGCAATCATCCGCAGAATAAGGCCACAGACCAACCGAGATTTGATCGCGCCCTTTCCCCTCGGCCCCCAGCACAATCGGAGACGACCCGATCAGACGATAGATCCGGATCATCCGCGCATCAAAGACACCCGCGATATGGGTCAGGCCGAAGCCCTCCATCATTTCGCCCCCGCTCAGCATGATGGCTCCGGCCGTGTGCGGGCTGGCCGTGCGCGACAGGCAAAAGCGCGTGACCTCCCAGATCAGAGGGCTGCAGATCGGCTGACCTTCGTTCAGATGACCGAACACCTCATTTACCATGACCGGACCCGTGGTCGGCAGAACCCGCATCGAGCCGCCATGGCTGCCATCAGGTTCTTCCCAAATCACATAGAGCGGGTTGAGGTCATCATATTGATCCCGCTCCTCTCCCTTTTCATTGACGTAAACGTCCCATCCCAGCCTGGTCTTGAACTGGTCCGCGCGATCGCGAAACATACCTTCGGCCAAAGCTGGAAAATTATGCAGCTCATCCGCATACAAATAACGCAACATGATTAATTCCCCTTGTCGTCCTGTGCAGGAACGAAAGGGGTACGAAGTCGCAGTTAATTTACTGTTTTAGGACCGTACGTTGCTTAAGCGACTATTAACCCTCGGCTGAGCGCGGTTGCGATCGCATGCGTCGTGTTCTGCGCGCCCAGTTTCGAGCGCGCGCTTTCAATATAGACCCTGAGCGTGTGTTCCGAGATCGACAGCGAATGCGCGACCTGCGCGCGGCTGAAACCCTGCGCAAGCAAGGTCATCGCATCAATTTCACGCGGGGACAGACCTCGGGTCGCTTCAGGCTGCCTTTCTTTTTCAAACTCCAGCGCTTTGCGGTTGATGTAATGCGCCACAAGAATCAACTCGCGCCCGAAAGTCGAGATGAACTCCTGCCAGGCAGCATCGTCGCAACTATGACTGACGGTAAATAGTGCAAACTGCCCGTTCGGCCCCCGGATCGGAATAGAATAGCCCTGATTGCCCACCCCATGTTCCAATGCATCCTGAAGAAACGCCTTGGAAACCTTGCTGGACCAGTCCAGCGCCTTCCAGTCGACCGGGTGAAATCGTTGGAAACAGCCTACAATCACCGGGTCGATACGGTGATAGTTCTTTTCGCGATACCGTTCGTCCCAGGCATCGGAATAGGTGGTATAGCCGTACTGATCCCCGGCGGCATCCACCCAATGATATGTCAGATGTTCGACTTTCAGACAGTCGCGCAGGCGAATGGCGACCGCGCCAAGCTCATCAAGCGTGCTGGTGTTTTCCAAATCCTTCAGGATCTGACCCAAATCGAGTTCTGTTCCCATCCGCGGGCGCCCGTGCCTTATCTGTCATGGACGCAATCTCGGCCGCGGCGATCAGCTTGGTGTCATCCAGCTGTTCGGCCAAGGCGGTCAACCCATTCGCGACAGCGAACGCGTTGAGGTCCGACAATACGTCCAGTATCCACTCATTTTGCGCCATAAGGGTCTCTCTGAAACAGTTAACGAAGTGTTAACAACAACCATAACATGTGTGATCTTTTTGACCTATTCACCGGTTTCTACTCCCCAAAAATAGGGAAGGACAAAATTCCAACCTGTTGAAAGGAAAAAGGGGCCGCCAGAAAGGCAGAACACCCGCGTATCGAAAATCCGATTCACGGGTGTTTTTTGTCTATTTCAGAATAGGTTTACGGACGCGCGTCCAGAACCTCTTCCAATGTGCGCATGCCGGTGCGCGGGGCCTGAACCAGAACCGACATGTTGCCCGGCTTGTGTTCGTTGCGCAGCATCTTCATATGCGCTTCGGGCAGATCGTTCCACGCGAACACTTCCGACATGCAGGGATCCAGACGACGCTCGACCATCAGCTTGTTTGCGGCTGCCGCTTGCTTCAGATGCGCAAAATGCGACCCCTGCAGGCGTTTCTGGTGCATCCACATATAGCGCACGTCAAAGGTACAGTTGAACCCGGAGGTGCCAGCGCAGATCACGACCATGCCGCCCTTTTTCACCACGAAGGTCGACACCGGGAAAGTGCTTTCGCCCGGGTGTTCGAACACCATGTCAACGTTGTTACCCTTGCCGGTGATGTCCCAGATCGCTTTGCCGAACTTGCGGGCCTCTTTGAACCATTCGGCATATTCAGGCGTGTTGACCGTGGGCAGCTGACCCCAGCAGTTGAAATCCTTGCGGTTCAGTACGCCCTTGGCGCCCAGCCCCATTACGAAATCCCGCTTGCTTTCGTCCGAGATCACACCGATCGCATTCGCGCCCGCCGTGTTGATCAACTGGATCGCGTAAGACCCCAGACCGCCCGACGCGCCCCAGACCAGAACGTTCTGACCGGGCTTCAGGTCATGAGGCTCATGCCCGAACAGCATCCGGTAGGCTGTCGCCAGCGTCAGGGTGTAGCAAGCCGCCTCTTCCCAGGTCAGATGCTTGGGGCGCGGCATCAGCTGTTGCGCCTGCACCCGGGTGAACTGGCTGAATGACCCATCCGGAGTTTCATATCCCCAGATGCGCTGGCTGGGCGAGTACATCGGATCGCCGCCGTTGCATTCTTCGTCGTCGCCATCATCCTGATTGCAGTGGATCACCACCTCATCGCCGACCTTCCAGCGCTTGACCTTGTCACCCACGGCCCAAACAATGCCCGACGCATCCGAACCGGCGATGTGATAAGGGGCCTTGTGGCCATCAAACGGGCTGATCGGCTGACCCAAAGCGGCCCAGACGCCATTATAGTTGACGCCCGCCGCCATCACGAGGACGAGAACCTCGTTACTATCCAGCTCGGGAATATCAACCACTTCCTGCTGCATCGCAGTGTCTGGGTCTCCGTGACGCTCTTTGCGGATCGCCCAAGCGTACATCTGCTTGGGCACAAACCCCATCGGAGGAATTTCCCCCATTTCATAGAGGTCCTTTTCGGGTGCCTCGTACGACGCGATACCGCTTTCGGTGTCCAAAGCCATGCTGGCCTCCTTTTTCAATACCTTTGCCGCGACGCAGAATCGCCGCCTGTGCTACAGCAGGGATAGGAGGGGTTGCGCAACATTGCAACCATGTTTGGATCATTTTTGTAATTTTATGACCCTGCAGGTGCAGAAATATCCTTCGCGAGCGCAGCATTCAAAGATTTCAACTGTTCGGGTACCGAGTCTGCGTAATATTCCAAAAGATCCTCGCGCTGCCCTGACAGGTCCAAAATACCGCCCGCGCGGGTCAGAATGCGCCGCTCGACCATTTGATCCACTGCGCTTTTGATCGCGCCCTCTGCCTCCGCAAGTGCCAGGCCATCGGCCTCCATAAGGGCAAGGATACGGCTCCGTATCTCGTGTTCGGGCATTGGACCGTTTTCGCGCAGCAGCCAGCATGCGGCCGGACCAGGCACCAAGGGAATCGCTGCGCCAATTCGTTGCATCAACGCGCGGGCGAGGTCAGTCATGACCTCATCCCCGGCGCGCGCCTCGAATTCTTTCAGCGAGATCGGCTCACCATACCGAACCGCGGCCAGTCCGAACCGCTTGTAGCGACCAATAAGACGACGCCAGACCTGTTTGAGAACCCAACTTGTGATCACCCCGATCCGGGCGCGAAACCGTCGATCGGTTCCGAGGGCGGCGCGCGTCAGAATCGTATCCTCAAGCACGCGGTCATAGTTCAGGGCCACGGGCACAAACACAACATCGCGCCCCTCGGGCGAGGTGCCATCGATGATGTATTTCAACAACCCCAGCTTAGGCCGCCCCAATGCGCCGGTCAGACTTAGCCCGCCTTCGGGGAACATCGCTTGTGTGACCCCCGCCTCGGTCGCGTGGCGAACATAGCTGGCCAGAACCTGACGATATAGCTCACTGCCCGATTTGCGTCGGATGAAATAGGCCCCCATTGCCCGGATCAACCGGCTGAGCGGCCAAACCCGCGCCCATTCACCCACGGCGTAAGACAGGGCGGATTGCTGCGCCGCCAGATAAGTGACCAGAACATAGTCCATATTGCTGCGGTGGTTCATCACAAAAACAACCGTCGCCTCGGGGTCGATATCCTTGATCGCGCTTTCATCCTTATAGCTGAGATGAACGTTGTAGAACGTGTTGCTGAGCAACCGGGACAGGCGAATGGCAAAGCTGAAATAGGCAAAGGCGGAAAAGGACGGCACGATCTCCCGCGCGTATCGGCGGGCTTTTTCGAACGCAACGGCTTCGGGGATACCTTCGTCATGGGCATGCTGCTGGACAGCGTGCCCGACTTGAGGATCGTAGATAAGCCGCTGAATCATGTCGTGCCGCCGCGCCAGCTTGAACGGCTGGATTGGCCGTTGCAGACGCGTGTTTAAGCGAGAGACCGCCCTCTCAAGCCTGCGGCGAAAGAACCAGCGGACAGACGGGAACAGAAAATGCGAGGCAAACGTGACCATGGCAAAGACCACAATCAACAGGAATAGCCACAGCGGAAGTTCCACGGTTCTCATCATCGGGTCACACTGCCACCAATCGAGACGGCTCACAATCTAGACAATTCACAGATGCCGCAACGCAGCGAATTGACAATGCCCGAAAATTGCGATTTAGAACCCACATACGTAATTTTGTTACCCATCGAACCACGAGGCCCGCCCATGACGCAGATGCAGAAAGACCGCCCCTGGCTGATCCGGACCTATGCCGGCCATTCCACCGCCAGAGCTTCGAACGCGCTGTATCGCGGCAACCTTGCCAAAGGTCAGACCGGCCTGTCGGTGGCTTTCGATCTGCCGACACAAACGGGCTATGACAGCGATCATACGCTGGCGCGGGGTGAGGTGGGTAAGGTGGGTGTGCCGATCTGCCATCTGGGCGACATGCGGGTCCTGTTCGATCAGATCCCGCTGGAGCAGATGAACACCTCGATGACGATCAATGCGACAGCCCCGTGGCTGCTGGCGCTTTACATCGCCGTGGCCGAGGAGCAGGGCGCGGATGTTTCGAAACTACAAGGCACCGTTCAGAACGATCTGATCAAGGAATACCTCAGCCGCGGCACCTATGTCTGCCCGCCCAAGCCATCGCTGAAAATGATCGCGGATGTGGCCGAGTATTGCTATACCAACGTGCCGAAATGGAACCCGATGAACGTGTGTTCATACCACCTGCAAGAGGCCGGCGCGACACCCGAACAGGAACTGGCCTACGCGCTGGCCACGGCCATCGCTGTGCTGGATGAGCTTCGCCCGCGCGTCCCTGCCGAGGACTTCCCCGCCCTGTGCGGACGCATTTCCTTCTTCGTGAATGCTGGCATCCGTTTTGTTACCGAAATGTGCAAAATGCGGGCCTTTGTCGATCTTTGGGATGAAATCCTGCAAGAACGCTATGGCGTCGAGAACCCCAAGTTCCGCCGCTTCCGCTATGGCGTTCAGGTGAACTCGCTGGGTCTGACCGAGCAGCAGCCGGAAAACAACGTCTACCGTATCCTGATCGAGATGCTGGCCGTGACCCTGTCGAAAAAGGCCCGCGCCCGTGCCGTGCAGTTGCCCGCGTGGAACGAGGCGCTTGGCCTGCCCCGTCCATGGGATCAGCAATGGTCGATGCGAATGCAGCAGATCCTAGCCTATGAGACGGACCTGCTTGAATATGACGACCTGTTCGATGGCAACCCGGCGGTTGATGCCAAGGTCGAAGAACTCAAAGAGGGCGCGCGGGCTGAGTTGGCCAATCTCGACTCTATGGGCGGTGCTGTCGCCTCGATCGAATACATGAAGTCCCGCCTTGTCGATTCCAATGCGGAACGCCTGAACCGCATCGAACGGAACGAGACCATTGTGGTCGGCGTGAACAAATGGGTCGAAGGTGAACCCTCGCCCCTGCAGACCGAGGATGGCGGCATTATGGTCGTCGACCCGGCGGTCGAGCAGGAACAGATCAATCGACTGAACGACTGGCGGGCAGAGCGTGATGACGCAGCCGTAACGGCGGCTTTGGCTGCACTGCGTGAGGCCGCGCAAACCGGCGCGAATGTCATGGAGCCCTCGATTGCTGCGGCCAAGGCCGGCGCAACCACAGGCGAATGGGCCGAGGAAATGCGCAAGGTCTACGGCACCTATCGTGGTCCGACCGGCGTGTCTGGTTCGGTCTCGAACAAAACCGAAGGGTTGGAGGATTTGCGCGCCTCGGTCGATGCGGTCAGTGACCGGCTGGGGCGTCGTTTGAAGTTCCTGGTGGGCAAGCCCGGTTTGGATGGCCATTCGAACGGAGCCGAGCAGATCGCCTTCCGCGCCCGCGATTGCGGCATGGATATCAGCTATGACGGCATTCGCCTGACGCCGGAAGAAATCGTTTCCGCCGCGTCCGAGGATGATGCCCATGTAATCGGCTTGTCGATCCTGTCTGGCAGTCATCTGCCTCTGGTCGAAGATGTGATGGCCCGTCTGAAGCAGGCAGGTCTGTCGCATGTGCCGGTTATCGTTGGCGGAATTATTCCTGACGAAGATGCCGAGGCTTTGAAGAAAATAGGCGTCGCCCGAATTTACACGCCGAAGAATTTCGAGCTGAATGCAATTATGGGTGATATCGTCGCGCTGGTGGACCCGCAGGAAATCGCTGCCGAATAAAAACTCGTTTGGAAAAACTCTTGAAGGCTATTCCCGAAATCAAGGGAATGGCCTATATCCGCGTGTGGAAATGCGGCTTGTATTTTACAACCGCAACCACTCACGCCTGAAAGAGGGAAAAATAATGGGACTTGAGCTTGAAAACATGTCGCGCAATGAACTTCTACAATTGCGCGACGATATTGATAAAGCCCTGGTAAATGCCGAAAAGCGCGAGCGTAAAGCCGCTCTGGAAGCTGCTGAAAAGGCCGCTGCAGAGTTCGGATTTCCTCTGTCAGATCTCTTGGATGGTTCTTCGAAAAGCACCAAGCAACAGAAATCAAAAGCGAAATACCGAAACCCGAACGCGCCCGATCAAACCTGGACGGGACGTGGGCGCAAGCCTAAATGGGTGCATGACGCGCTGAATTCCGGCACCGATATCGCCGAGTTGGAAATCTGAATTTGAGGGCGTTTTAGAAATGACAATTCATATTGGCGCAGAAAAAGGTGACATCGCTGAAACCGTTCTATTGCCCGGAGATCCCTATCGGGCAAAATGGGCGGCGGAAACCTTTCTGGATGACGTTCGGTTAGTCAATGATGTACGTGGCATGCTCGGGTTTACCGGTACGTGGAAAGGAAACCCCGTCACTATTCAGGGCAGCGGCATGGGAATGCCTTCGCTTTCCATTTACGTAAACGAATTGATCCGGGATTTCGGCGCAAAGACACTGATCCGCATCGGTTCCTGCGGCGGTATGCAGGACAGCGTCAATGTCCGGGATGTTATTCTGGCTATGACGTCGACCACGCTCAGCACGCCGTCCCGAGGCATCATGAAGGAACTGAACTTCGCGCCCTGCGCCGATTGGAGCCTGCTGCACGCCGCAGCCAATGCGGCGGCGGCCAAGGGAACACCGACCCATGTGGGCGGGATCTATTCGTCAGATGTCTTCTATGATGAGCGCCCCGATCTGAACGAACAGATGGTGCGTCACGGCATTCTGGGGGTCGAGATGGAAGCGGCCGAGCTTTACATTCTCGCGGCCAGACACAAATGCCGGGCGCTTGCGGTTCTGACCGTCTCGGACCACCTGCTGACGGGCGAGGCCCTGCCCTCATCCGAGCGAGAGCGCAGCTTTGGCGACATGGTCGAGATCGCGCTGCAAGCGGCCTTCCCGGACGCTGCATAACGTGAAACGGGCCGAGCATGTCTGGGCCCGATTTCTATTTACCGATTGATTGCCGCAGACATTTCGAAGGACGATCTAGACCATCTGATGTCGCGCCGCAAAAGGCGCAGACCCACATACCTTCGTCTCGGTGCTGACGCCAGCGACAGTCGCGCGTCAGCGAAGACGTGCGAGATCGCCAGAAGAAATAGGCGAAAACCCCGGCGGCCAGAAGAAGCAGAAGAACAGGCATAGTTCTGTTTGGCCCGTTCCAGCCGCAAATGGCAAGGCTGGTGTCACGCTGCGTTTGCGTATTCGAAAAGTTCAGGCTCTCGCTGATCTTCTGCGACAGCTGGTTCAGGCGTGTAGTACGCCCAAGCTTGCTCCAACAGGGTCAGAGCTTCCTTGGCGTCGGTTTTCGGTGTGTTTGTTTGTGTACTCATCGGAGTGATCCTGATTTCATCACTCCTCCCTTTTGCAAACATACCGCGTCAGTGGTCTGACGACATCGGACGTTTTTGCAAAGGGGGCATGCGCTTGCCGCAGCACGGCAAGCGCTCCGGTCGATCAGACAGAGCGTTCGACCATCATCTTCTTAATCTGCGCAATCGCTGCTGCCGGGTTCAGACCCTTCGGGCAAGTCTTGGCACAGTTCATGATCGTGTGGCAGCGATACAGCTTGAAGGGATCCTCCAGCTCATCCAGACGCTCGCCCGTAGCTTCATCGCGGCTGTCGATGATCCAGCGGTAGGCATGCAGCAGCGCGGCGGGGCCGAGGTAACGGTCGCCGTTCCACCAATAGCTCGGGCATGAGGTCGAGCAGCTGGCGCACATCACGCATTCATACAGGCCGTCGAGCTTTTTGCGGTCTTCGATGGACTGCTTCCACTCTTTCGCGGGGCGGTTGGTTTTGGTTTCCAGCCACGGCATGATCGAGGCGTGCTGCGCGTAGAAATGCGTCAGGTCGGGGATCAGGTCCTTGACCACAGGCATATGCGGCAGCGGATAGATTTTCACGTCGCCCTTGATCTCATCCATACCGTAGATACAGGCCAGCGTGTTGATCCCGTCGATATTCATCGCACAGGAACCACAGATGCCTTCCCGGCACGAACGGCGGAAGGTCAGGGTCGGATCGATCTCGTTCTTGATCTTGATCAGCGCGTCCAGAATCATCGGGCCGCAGCTGTCCATATCGACGAAATACGTGTCGACACGCGGGTTCTGTCCGTCATCGGGGTTCCAGCGATAGATCTGGAACTTGCGCAGGTTCTTCGCGCCGTCCGGTTTGGGCCATGTCTTACCGGTCGTAATCCGGGAATTCTTGGGCAGGGTCAGTTGAACCATGTCAATTCTCCATTCAGCCTGTCCGGGCGCGGTCAGACGCGCCTCGATTGTGGTGCCCCCAATGGGCAGCGTTCACGTCAAAATCCGCTGACAACCAGTCGGCAATCGCCTGAGGGTCGTCGCGGTCGATATCAAAGCGCAGGAACCTTGGGTTCCCGTCGAAATAGGCCTGCACCTCGGCGTGATGTACGTCATACATCCGTCGCCAGCCCTGTTTCACGTCGTCTGCGCCCATCCCGTTGGCCTTGCAGCAGCGTTCGAGATAGCCGCCATTGCTGTGCAGCGCGCGCGACAAAATCCAATCCTCGCGATCGCGCGTGTTCAGCAGGAAATAGGCATCCGGATAAGCCGCATGCAATTCGCGGAAGAACCGCGTGCCATCCAGCATGAACCGGGCATTCACAAAGGCAATGTCGGTAAAGGCCCGGACGGAACCGAACCCCTCCAGAGGTTTCCGACCCATGGCGATATTCGTCACCATTTTCTGGGCCAGATTGTCGCCCTGATCATCCACCCAATGCGCCGACGCAATGCCGCTGTTCTGAAACAGCTTGTGCAGCGACGTGGTGGCGCAGCGGTTCAAACCGATCAGGATGATCTTTGGGTCTCGCCGGCCCGAGGGCAGTTGTTCAACCGTCATGGCAAGCACCCCTCACCGCGCCCGAAAGGGGCGTTTGTCGTGTCGGTGGGTATGTGGCGCTTGCACCGCATTGCCTTCTGTCCGCTCCTGATCAGAACGTCCGCGCTTTGGGCGCGATTTTCTTGAGGCTGATGCCGCCTTCGGCTTCGGTGCTCAGCGGATCGACGATCACCGGGCGATAGCTGAGATCAACCTTGGTGCCGGTTTCATCCACACGGCTGACGGTGTGAACCCGCCAGTTTTCATCGTCCCGTTCGGGATAGTCCTCATGCGCATGGGCGCCACGGCTTTCGTGACGGGCCTCGGCGCTGACGATGGTCGAGATTGCCGACGGCATCAGGTTCGTCAGCTCCAGCGTCTCCATCAGGTCCGAGTTCCAGACCAGCGAGGTATCCGTCACTTTCAGATCGGACATCTTGCCCGCGATTTCCGTCATCGCCTCGACCCCTTCTTTCATGGTCTTGGCTGTGCGGAACACCGCGGCGTCGCGCTGCATCGTTTTCTGCATTTCCAGACGCAGATCAGCGGTCGGGGTGGCCCCTTGCGCGTAACGCAGCCCGTCAAAGCGTTCGAACACTTTCTCGATCTTGTCAGCCGAACTGGTCGGCACCGGGCTGTCGCGATCCACAACCTTGCCGGCGCGGATCGCCGCCGCACGTCCAAAGACCACGAGGTCGATCAGCGAGTTCGACCCAAGCCGGTTGGCCCCATGGACCGAGGCACAGCCAGCTTCACCGACGGCCATCAGGCCCGGAACCACGGCTGTCGGGTCTTCTTCGGTCGGGTTTATCACCTCACCCCAGTAGTTGGTCGGAATACCACCCATGTTGTAGTGAACCGTCGGCAGAACCGGGATCGGCTCTTTAGTGACGTCAACACCGGCGAAAATCTTTGCACTTTCCGAGATACCGGGCAGGCGCTCGGCCAGAGCTTCAGCCGGCAGGTGTGACAGGTTCAGGTGGATGTGGTCGCCTTCACCACCAACACCACGGCCTTCGCGGATTTCCATGGTCATCGAACGCGAGACATAGTCACGCGGCGCAAGGTCCTTGTACTGGGGCGCGTACCGCTCCATGAACCGTTCGCCTTCAGAGTTGGTCAGGTAACCGCCCTCACCCCGTGCGCCTTCGGTGATCAGGCAACCCGACCCGTAGATGCCGGTCGGATGGAACTGAACGAACTCCAGATCCTGCATCGGAAGACCCGCGCGCATGACCATACCGCCGCCGTCACCGGTGCAGGTATGGGCCGAGGTGGCGCTGAAATAGGCGCGGCCATAGCCGCCGGTCGCCAGCACAACCATCTTGGCGTTGAAGACATGCATTGTGCCGTCGTCCAGTTTCCAGCAGACAACGCCCTGACACTGGCCATCATCGCTCATCAACAGGTCGATGGCGAAATATTCGATGTAGAATTCGGCGTTGTTCTTAAGCGACTGACCATAGAGCGTATGCAGGATCGCGTGACCGGTCCGGTCCGCGGCCGCACAGGTGCGCTGCACGGCGGGGCCTTCGCCGAACTCGGTGGTGTGACCACCGAAGGGGCGCTGATAGATCTTGCCTTCCTCGGTGCGGCTGAAAGGTACGCCGTAGTGTTCCAGCTCATACACCGCCTTTGGCGCTTCGCGCGCGAGGTATTCCATCGCATCGGTATCACCCAGCCAGTCCGAGCCCTTGACCGTGTCATACATATGCCACTGCCAGTGGTCCGGCCCCATATTGGACAGGGACGCGGCAATACCACCCTGCGCCGCAACCGTATGCGATCGTGTCGGGAAGACCTTGCTGACACAGGCCGTGCGCAGGCCCTGCTCGGCCATGCCCAGTGTTGCCCGCAGACCGGCACCACCTGCGCCTACGACAACGACGTCGTATTCGTGGGTTTCATATTCATATGCTGCTGTCATTGTTCTTGTTCCTTATCGCGCGTCACAGGGCCAGCTTGATCAGGGCGAACAGCCCCGCAGCCATCAGCGTGTAGCCAAGCGCCCACATCGCAACGAGAGAGATTTTCTCAAGAATCCCATGGATATAGTCTTCGATGGTTTCCTGCGCCTCATACATAAGCTGCTGCAGACCCACGACCAGCGTCAGGGCAGTGACAATCGCTGGGAAGGGGCGGCTGAAATAAGCCAGAACCTCTTCGTACGTGCCGCCGAGGCCCATTCCAAAGGTGATGACAAATACGGGGACCAGCACGGTCAGGATCATCGCGCGCACCATGGTCCGCCAATGGGTTTGTGTTCCCGATTTCCCTGCGCCCAGGCCCTGCGCGCGTTTGCGGTCGGTCAGATATCGCATGTCCGTCTCCTTAAACCACAAGCACGGTGAGAATGGTCAGGACGGTGGCCCCGATGAACATGCCCATCCCCAGCTTTTCCGAGGTGTTCACGTCGAGGCAGTAGCCGAAATCCCAAAACACGTGACGCAGGCGGCCCAGCGTATGATACCAAAGCCCCCAGGTCGCGACGATCAGGATCAGCATGCCGAACCAGCTGGTCAGGAACCCGTCGATCAGCGCAAATGCACTTTCCGAAGTTGACGCGGCCAGCAGCCACCAGACGACCAGAATGGCAACGGCAAACACCCCAAGGCCGGACAATCGGACCATGATGGACGACATGGATGTCATCTGCGGGCGGTAGATCATAATATGTGGCGAGAGCGGGCGGTTGCCCCGATTGACATCGGCCATGGCGGCTCCTCTTACTTTGGCTACCAGTGGTTTTACTGGTTTTTGCGCTTCTGTCACGTGCTGCACCTGCAAAAACAGGTAAAATTGCCCCAAAAACCGCGATTTTGGCAAAATGTGATCACGCAATTTGTTGGTGTGATCACAAATTATATATCCCTGATACTATGTTAGCGTTTTCAAGGCTCAGGCAATGTGATCACGAATCTCTGCATGTTAGCGAAAACTTGCAGATTGCTGCGTCACCTCGCGCAGCAGCTTTTTTCGTATCCGTTCGGGATAATCTGCAAACCCCGAGGCCGAGACCACAAAGGCCCCCTCTCCGAAGATGACGTTCTCAAAGAAATAGGCCGTCAGATCCGGTTCGCTTTCTTCTATGGCTATGGCGTTTACCGTCACGCCTCGATCTTTCAGAAGGCCGTGGATCTGCGTCGGCTCGATCCCTTCGTTGGAAACTCCATCGCCCGAGATATCAATCAGCAACCGCCTGCATTCTGCCACGTCGTCGAACCGGAGCAGGGTGGCTTCCAAAGCCTCTCCGATTGCGGTCGAGAAATTGCGCCAGACCCTCGGATCCTGCGCGACCTGATCAGCGAACTTCTCCAGAGCGATAAAACTGTCAATCTTCGTCCACGGGATTGTCACCCGCTGGCGGGAGGCACCCGTCCATTGCACCAGCATCAACCGCGCCTGACCACGTACCAAGGCCTCGGACACCACGGGGTCGCGCAGCCCAGCGGCGAGGCCATCCATCTGAATGCGGTATTCGCCGCTATCGACAGAGCCAGAAACATCCACCGCCAAGGCCAGCGCCAGATCACACGCCCAGGCGGGGCGTGCAAGGCACAGGAAAAGTGTGAGAAAACGCAGAAACATGCCGACACCCTAGCACGGATTGCGGGTGCTGCATTCACATCACTGTAACCTAATTAGATCGGCATCAGGGCCCAATAATCGAGGTCCAGCAACACATCTGACGTGTATTTTCCGTCTTCGCCACGCAGTTCGAATGGCGCGCCGCCTTTGGTCGCCACCAGACGCAAACGGATCGCTCCAACCCCGGGCACGCCGGTTTCGGCCTTGTCCAAAACCTCGGACCACGCCTTGATCGTGTCTCCTGCGAAACAGGGATTGGCATGTGCGCCGCCATTGAGACCCACGATCATCTGCGCATTGGCCAACCCGTTGAACGACAGGGCCCGCGCCATCGAGATCACGTGGCCGCCATAGATCAGGCGGCCTTCGGGGCGGAAGGTCAGGTCGAAATGCACCTTGGCCGTGTTCTGCCACAGGCGCGTGGCCAGCATATGCTCGGCCTCTTCCACGGTCACACCATCCACATGGTCGATGGTCTCGCCGATCTCATAGTCGCCCCAGCGATGCGGCTCACCTGCAAGGGTGAAGTCGTAGTTCGAGAAATCCAGCCCCTCGGGGATGACAAGATCGCTCGGCTCCAACACTTTCTTCAACTCGGGCACAACCGTTTCCGGTGCCGGCGCATCCGGGTTTGCCTTGCGCACCATCACCCAGCGGACATATTCCATGACCACTTCGTCCAACTGGTTCAGGCCGCGCGTCCGAACCCAGACCACGCCAGTCTTACCGTTCGAATTCTGCTTTACCCCGATCACCTCGGACACCGACCGCAAGGTATCCCCCGCATGAACCGGCAACAGCCAGCGCCCTTCGGCATAGCCCAAATTGGCCACGGCGTTCAGCGAGATATCGGGCACCGTTTTGCCGAACACCACGTGGAAAGCCGCCAGATCATCAATCGGGCTTTCCTGCAAACCACAGGCCCGCGCGAACTCATCCGAGGAATACAGCGCATGACGCGCAGGATAGAGTGCGTGATAAAGGCCGCGCTCTCCTTCCGTCACGGTGCGTGGAACGGCGTGCGGCAGCACCTGCCCGACGGAATAATCCTCGAAAAAGCGGCCCGGATTGGTTTTTGCCATTATTGCTGTCCCAGTTTCATCTCAGGTGAATAGTCCGCGTCGACCTCTTTGGTCACGGCCTGCGCGCATCGCATGACGTTGTTGGCCTGATCGAAGGCGTAGGAGGGATCGCCATAAAGCTCCCACCCTTTTGCCAAGGCATCCGACACTTTGTGACAGAAGGCCGAGGTGTCCTCCTCGGTCAGCAGACGATAGAGTTTTGCCATTCTTTCAGGTCCTTATCATCCAAATGGAGACGGGCCGACCAGCCCGTGGATATAGCCGATCACACCCAGCAGCACGATCGAGGCAACAAAGAACATCGCGTCCATGCCATAGGTGCCGGGTTCACCCGGGGTCCAGTTGGGTTCGGATTTGTTGATCACGATCACTTCGACCACGGCCCAGGCCAAAAGCCCGCCAAACAGGACGATCGAGGCCAGATCTCCATTCACCAGCAAATGCGCAAAAGCCCATAGCTTAAACCCGCCCAGCATCGGATGGCGCAGCTTGTGCAGCAGGCGGCCTTTTTTGGGGGCCGGGCTCATCATGTAGATCGCGATCAGCACCAACAGATTGTTGATGTGGGTCATGAAGCTTGGCGGCGCCCAGACATAAATGAACTCGGTCATGCGGTAACCGAAGATCATCAGCAGGATCGCGGCCAACAGCGCGAGCGCCACAGCCCCCTTGCCGCCATCGCCCATGGCCGCGCGCTGCGCAGGCATCACGCGTTTGAACAGATGTGCGGCCCACCATAGCGCCACACCAAGGATCAGTAGAACAAAGCCCATGCTGGCTTACCCCGCTTGCAAAGCTGAAATCGCCTCCGCTTTTGCCAGAATTTCGCGGGCAGTTACAACATGCAGGTTTTCGACGATCTTACCGTCGACAACTGCAACGCCCTGCCCTTGCGCCTCGGTTTCCTCAAACGCGCTGATCTGACGGCGGGCGAGGTCGATCTCGTCATCCGACGGGGCGAAGGCGGCGTTGGTGACCTCGACCTGCGCTGGGTGGATCAATGTCTTGCCATCAAAGCCCATATCGCGGCCCTGATCGCATTCAGCGGCCAAACCATCGGTGTCCTTGAAGGCGTTGTAGACGCCGTCGACGATGATCAGCCCTTCGGCCTTGGCCGCCAGCAGACAAAGGCCAAGCGAGGTCATCAGCGGCAAACGATCCGGGCGGAAACGCGTTTGCAGGTCCTTGGCCAAATCGTTGGTCCCCATCACGAAACCCGCCATAAGCGGATGCGCTGCAATCTCGGCTGCATTCAGCATCCCGCGCGGGGTTTCCATCATCGCCCAGATCGGCAGGTCCCCTGTGATGGCGGCGAGCGCATCCACATCTGCGGCCGAGTTCACCTTGGGCAACAAAACCGCATCCGCATCCATCTCGCGCACGGCTTTGGCGTCATCTGCGCCCCACGGAGTATCCAGCCCGTTGATGCGCACGATCTTGACCCGAGGGCCGTATCCTCCAGCGGCCAGAGCTGCCTTGAGGGTCTCGCGCGCATTAACCTTTTCGTCGGCAGACACTGCGTCTTCGAGATCGAAGATGATGGCATCAACCGGTAAGGTGCGGGCCTTGTCCAAGGCCCGGTCACGCGAACCGGGAATGTATAGAACCGAGCGATAAGGGCGCTGACGCGGGTGCATTGGCCTCTCCCGTTGAAATAATGTTGCGCGGAAAGGGGCATTTTTTTCAGGAAAGTTCAAGACAAAAATCGCCGCAGCGCAGCATAAATGACGCAACGCTCTTTGCTTTAATGCAATATCACCCTCTTGCCCGCAGTCTTTTGGCGATTTGTGACAGATGGGGTCAGAGATGAATAAGACAGTTTTGAAGATGACAATCGGGCTGGGAATCATGGCCCTCGCGGCACAACAGGTTCAGGCGCAGGCCCGCAATTGCGCCCCTCGGGCCGACGTGTTGCAACGCCTTGCGGAAACCTATGGCGAAACGCGCCGGGGGATCGGCATCGCCCGTCAAGGTGCCGTGATGGAGCTGTTTGCCTCGGACCAATCCGGCAGTTGGACGATCACGGTGACCCTGCCAGATGGGATGACCTGCCTTGTGGCGTCGGGGCAGGCCTATGAGCAGATGGCCGATGCCCTGCCGCCTAACACCTAAGTCAGCGCGTCCCAGATCAGCTTGCCTCCGGTCAGGGTCAGCAACACATAGGCGATGCCAAAGAATAGGCGTTCGGACAGCATGAAATGCGCCCGGACACCTAGCCAGGCCCCCAATATGGCGAACGGGGTCAGCAGAAGATCCGCCAGCGCCGTGTGCCATGTGAACAGGCCAAGATAGGCGTAGGGCACGAACTTCGCCGCGTTGATCACCCAGAACACCAAAACGGTTGAGGCCTGAAACTCGGTCTTCGACAGGCGCTGGGACAATAGGTAAACAGCAGCCGGTGGGCCACCCGCATGGCTGACAAAGCTGGTAAACCCGGCCACCACCCCCGCGAACAGACCCGCAGAGGAAGGCAACCGACGGGTGAAGCCGCGAATCCAGCCCCTGCTTTGGGCGACGTGCCAGATCACAAACCCGACCGAGATCCCTCCGATCAGCAGGCGCAGCAGATCGTCATCCGTCACGCGATATAGCCAGGCACCCAACAGAACACCCGGAACCGCACCCAGGATCAGCAGACGCGAATCTGGCCAGCTCCAGCGTTTCCAGTAGGGTCCCAGCGTGGCCACGTCGATCACCATGAGAATCGGCAGCATCAGCGCCAGCGCCTGCCCCGGCGTCAGGATCAGAGCCAGAATCGACGAGGACGCAAAGGCCACGCCCGACCCGAACCCACCCTTCGAGATGCCCGCAAAGATCACCGCCGGGATCGCCACTGCAAAAAACATCAGGTTCAATTCAAACATGCAGCGTCCCGGGAATTGGCTTGATTCAAAGGCGGTTTAGCGCAACCGGATTGGGAATGGCAAACGGTATGCGGTGGCATGCCGCGTTGCAGGACCCTTGCGCAAAACCCATTTAGCGACTAGCAAACCCGCGATTTCAATACCGACCGGAGATATTCCAAATGGCCAGACCCAAGATAGCGCTGATCGGCGCTGGGAACATCGGCGGCACGCTTGCGCATCTTGCAGCTGTCAAAGAACTCGGTGACGTCGTCCTGTTTGACATCGCTGACGGACTGCCTCAGGGCAAGGCGCTCGACATCGCCGAGTCCGGCCCGTCCGAAGGCTTTGACGCCGCTATGTCGGGCACCAGCGACTATGCGGATATCGCAGGCGCAGACGTGTGCATCGTCACCGCAGGTGTCGCCCGCAAACCAGGGATGAGCCGCGATGACCTGCTGGGCATCAACCTGAAAGTCATGAAATCGGTCGGCGAAGGCATCGCAGCCCATGCACCCGACGCATTCGTGATCTGCATCACCAACCCGCTGGACGCGATGGTCTGGGCGCTGCGTGAATTCTCGGGCCTGCCGCACAACAAGGTCTGCGGCATGGCGGGCGTTCTGGATTCGGCGCGTTTCGCGCATTTCCTGTCGGAAGAGTTCAACGTCTCGATGCGCGATGTCACCGCATTCGTTTTGGGCGGTCATGGCGACACCATGGTGCCGTCGGTGCGTTATTCCACCGTCGCTGGTATCCCGCTGCCCGATCTGGTCGAGATGGGCTGGACCACGCAAGAGAAACTGGACGCCATCGTTCAGCGCACCCGTGATGGCGGCGCCGAGATCGTTGGCCTGCTGAAAACCGGCTCAGCCTTCTATGCGCCTGCGACCTCGGCGATCGAAATGGCCGAAGCCTTCCTGAAAGACCAGAAACGCGTTCTGCCCTGCGCGGCCTATTGCAACGGTGAGCTGGGTGTTGACGGGTTGTATGTGGGCGTGCCCACTGTCATTGGCGCAGGCGGTGTCGAGCGGATCGTCGACATCAAGCTGAACGAAGACGAACAAGCCGGTTTCGACAACTCGGTCAACGCCGTGAAAGGCCTGATTGAGGCGTGCAAGGGCATTGATGGCTCGCTGGCTTAAACCCCTGTAGAACCAATTCTGGAACCGGCCCTGATTGGGGCCGGTTTTTTTGTGCGGTCCACCCAATGAGATTCCAATCTAACGCCGGGAATGTTAGGGCAAACGTCGCAAATGCCTAATTTGAACCGGTTTTAAAACTCCGCTCGCCGTAGGTTCGAATCAATCATTGTTCTGCTCAATTTTGTGATCACACCCTAAAAACCCGTGATCACAAATGTGAAAAATCTTCACTAAAAACCACTCGGAGATCAAAAAAGCCTTTATAAATGCGCCCTAGACACCTCTATATCGGTTTAATCGTAGTCAGACGGGACAATTTCGATGAACATTCACGAATACCAAGCCAAGGCGCTTCTTCGCAGCTATGGCGCTCCGGTCTCCGACGGTCGCGCGGTTCTGCGCGCCGAGGAAGCCAAAACCGCAGCCGGTGAACTGGACGGCCCTCTGTGGGTTGTGAAGGCGCAAATCCACGCAGGTGGGCGCGGCAAGGGCAGCTTCAAAGAGGCCGACGCAGGTGAAAAAGGCGGTGTCCGTCTGACCAAGTCGGTAGAAGAAGCCGCCGAAGAGGCCAAGAAGATGCTAGGCCGCACACTGGTCACACATCAGACCGGCCCCGCAGGCAAACAGGTCAACCGCATCTATATCGAGGCCGGCTCTGGCATCGAACGCGAGTTGTATCTGGCCCTGCTGGTGGATCGCCAGACCAGCCGCATCTCATTTGTCTGTTCGACCGAAGGCGGCATGGATATCGAAGAAGTGGCCGCTGCCACGCCCGAGAAAATCCTGTCCTTCTCGGTTGACCCCGCGACAGGCTATCAGGCCTACCATGGCCGCCGCATCGCGTTCTCGCTGGGCCTGCAGGGCGCTCAGGTCAAGCAATGCGTCAAACTGATGAACCAGCTCTATAATGCCTTCGTCGAGAAGGACATGGAGATGCTGGAGATCAACCCGCTGATCGTCTCGGACAAGGGCGACTTGAAAGTACTGGACGCCAAGGTCGGCTTTGACGGCAACGCGGTCTATCGCCACCCGGATATCGCCGAGCTGCGCGACACCACCGAAGAAGACCCCAAGGAACTGGAAGCGTCTAAATACGACCTGAACTACATCGCGCTGGATGGTGAGATTGGCTGCATGGTCAACGGTGCCGGTCTGGCGATGGCGACGATGGACATCATCAAGCTCTATGGCGCTGAGCCTGCCAACTTCCTCGACGTGGGCGGTGGCGCCACCAAAGAGAAAGTGACCGAGGCGTTCAAGATCATCACCTCGGACCCGCAGGTCAAAGGCATTCTGGTCAACATCTTCGGCGGCATCATGCGCTGTGATGTGATTGCCGAGGGCGTCGTCGCCGCGGTGAAAGAGGTCGGTTTGAAAGTGCCGCTGGTCGTGCGTCTGGAAGGCACGAACGTTGAGAAAGGCAAAGAGATCATCAACACCTCTGGCCTGGACGTGATCGCGGCGGACAACCTGAAAGACGGTGCCGAGAAGATCGTGAAGGCCGTCAAAGGCTGAGTGTCATCCCGTAGGGTGGGCTTCAGCCCACCTTTCCCAAGATTTCGGCGGGCTGAAGCCCGCCCTACAAAGGAGAACGCCAGATGGCAGTCCTCATCGACGAAAATACCAAAGTGATCTGTCAGGGCTTTACCGGCTCGCAGGGCACATTCCACAGCGAACAGGCCATCGCCTATGGCACCAAGATGGTCGGCGGCGTGACCCCCGGCAAAGGCGGGATGGAGCATCTGGGCTTGCCCGTGTTCAATTCGGTCCACGAGGCCAAGCATGTGACCGAAGCCAATGCCAGCGTGATCTATGTGCCGCCGCCGTTTGCGGCTGACTCGATCCTTGAGGCGATTGACGCCGAGATGGAAGTGATCGTCTGCATCACCGAAGGTATCCCGGTTCTGGACATGATGAAGGTGAAGCGCGCGTTGGAAGGCTCAAGCTCGCGCCTGATCGGCCCGAACTGCCCCGGTGTAATCACGCCCGACGCCTGCAAGATCGGTATCATGCCCGGCCACATTCACAAGCGCGGCTCGGTCGGCGTTGTGTCGCGTTCGGGCACGCTGACCTATGAGGCCGTTAAGCAGACCACCGATGTGGGTCTCGGCCAGTCCACTTGCGTCGGTATCGGCGGCGACCCGATCAAAGGCACCGAGCATATCGACGTGCTGGAATGGTTCCTGGCCGATGACGAGACCGAGTCCATCATCATGATCGGTGAGATCGGTGGCTCGGCCGAGGAAGAAGCCGCGCAATTCCTGGCGGACGAGGCCAAGAAGGGCCGCAAGAAGCCAACCGCCGGTTTCATCGCAGGCCGCACAGCCCCTCCGGGCCGCCGCATGGGCCACGCGGGCGCGATCGTCGCCGGCGGCAAAGGCGGTGCCGAAGACAAGATCGAAGCCATGCGCTCGGCCGGTATCGTCGTGGCTGAAAGCCCGGCGCAGCTGGGTGAGGCTGTGTTGGAAGCGATTGGGTAAGTGATCAAGGACCGGGCATATGCTCTGAGAGCTAAGCTCGGTAGTCAGGGTGGACGGTTGGCGTCCGCCCTGTTTGAAACTGAGATGCGCCCCGGGAAGTATGATGACAATTATTGAAGCCACACGTGCATGCTTCATAAAGTACTTTGTTTTCTCGGGAAGAGCCTCTCGGCCCGAATTCTGGAAATTTGTACTGTTCCTGCTGCTTGCATCAGTCGTAGTCACAATTCTGAATTCTGTGCTTTTCGGGCCAACCGTAACCCAGAGCTTTAAAGTGTCAGTCAACTCGCAAGGCGAACAGACACAAGGCTTGGTAACACATTACTCCTATGACGGCGGATGGATGGGGCTTGCACTACAACTCTTGACAGCAATACCTCTTCTTTCTGCGGCTTGGCGGCGAATGCACGACATTGGCCGCCCGGGTTGGCACGTACTCTTGCCGATTCCTGCGTTCGCTCTTTCGGCTTTGATTATCTTTCTAACGTCGCAACCTGTCGCAATTGATCGCAGTGCAATTCCGGCAGAGCTCGACATAGCGGAAACGGTGAGGCTGCCGCAAAGTGGCGCGATGTTTGTGATTGCCTGGCTGATCGCTGTTATTGGTGTGATTTGCGTGATCGTCTGGTTGGCGCGGCAATCAGAGCAAAACCGAAATCGATTTGATCCAATAGCTAACAATGGAGAGGTCGCACCATGACCTTCTCCGACGCCATCCGCACCTGTTTCTCCAAGTTCTTTACCTTCTCAGGGAGGGCCTCTCGGCCCGAATACTGGTTGTTTTTCCTGTTCATCGTGATCTGGAGCTTCATTGCCGGGATCATTGACTGGCAGTTCTTCACTCAGGTCGCAGTGACCGAAACCGAGACGTCCAAATCGGTCACGGCCACCTCAACAGGCCCGGTGCAAAGCATCGTGGCCCTGATCGTCTTTTTCCCGCATCTGGCCGTCGCGTGGCGGCGGATGCATGATACCGGGCGCAGCGGGCTTTACGCTTTGCTGCCGATCATTCTGATCCTCGGGGCGTTTGCGGTTCTGATCTTCGGCATCGGCCTTGCCTCACATTTCCAGCACGGCGGCAATCTGGACATTCTGTTCACACGTGCCACTCTGCTGATCGTCATTCCGACACTGCTTGTTCTGGTAGTGTCGCCCCTCCTGGTTCTGTGGTGGCTGACCCGCCCGTCTCAACCAGGCACCAACCAATACGGTCCCAACCCATATGAGGTAGCCCAATGACCGAACACACGCCCAATTCCGCGTTCCATGCCTCAAGCTTCATGCAAGGCCACAATGCCGAGTATCTGGAGCAGCTCTATGCCCAATACACCAAGAACCCCGGCGCGGTGGATGCCGCCTGGGCCGAGTTCTTCAAGGCCATGGGGGACGCCACTCCGGACGTTCAGCGCGAGGCCGAGGGGCCATCCTGGGCGCGGACCGACTGGCCGCCGATGCCAACGGATGATCTGACCGGGGCGCTGACGGGTGAGTGGACCGAGATCGATGCCAAGGCGGCAGGCAAGAAGATCAAGGAAAAAGCAGCCGACAAGGGCGTCGAGGTCAGCGATGACCAGATCAAGCGCGCCGTGCTGGACAGTTTGCGGGCGCTGATGCTGATCCGGGCCTACCGGATCCGGGGCCATCTGGCCGCCGATCTTGATCCGCTGGGGATGCGCAAGGCCACCAACCATCCTGAGCTGGACCCCAAGACCTATGGTTTCACCGATGCCGATATGGATCGCCCGATCTTTATCGACAACGTTTTGGGCCTGCAGATGGCATCCATGCGCCAGATCGTCGAGATTGTGAAACGCACCTATTGCGGCACTTTTGCGCTGCAATACATGCATATCTCGGATCCCGAACAGGCCGCATGGCTGAAGGAACGGATCGAAGGCTACGGCAAGGAAATCGCCTTTACCAAAGAGGGCCGCAAGGCGATCCTCAACAAGATGGTCGAGGCCGAAGGGTTCGAGAAATTCCTGCACGTCAAATACATGGGCACCAAGCGGTTCGGTCTGGACGGCGGCGAGGCGCTGATCCCCGCGATGGAGCAGATCATCAAGCGCGGCGGCGCTTTGGGCCTGAGTGACATCGTCATCGGCATGCCGCACCGCGGTCGTTTGAACATCCTGGCCAATGTGATGGGGAAACCCTATCGCGCCATCTTCAACGAATTCCAGGGCGGCAGCTTCAAGCCCGAAGACGTAGATGGCTCGGGCGATGTGAAATATCACCTCGGTGCCTCCAGTGACCGTGAATTTGACGGCAACTCGGTTCACCTGTCACTGACCGCCAACCCCTCGCACCTAGAGGCCGTGAACCCGGTTGTTCTGGGCAAGGTGCGCGCCAAGCAGGATCAGCTAGGGGACACTGACCGGACCAAGGTCATGGCCATTCTGTTGCATGGCGATGCGGCTTTTGCCGGTCAGGGTGTGGTGGCCGAAGGGTTCGGCCTGTCGGGCCTGAAAGGGCACAAGACCGGCGGAACGATGCATATCGTCGTGAACAACCAGATCGGCTTTACCACCGCGCCGCATTTCTCGCGCTCCAGCCCGTATCCGACCGATATCGCGCTGATGGTCGAAGCCCCGATCTTCCACGTGAACGGCGACGACCCCGAGGCGGTCACGCACGCCGCCAAGGTCGCAACCGAGTTCCGCCAGAAATTCCACAAAGACGTGGTTCTGGACATCTTCTGCTATCGCCGGTTCGGGCACAACGAGGGCGATGAGCCCATGTTCACCAACCCGATCATGTACAAGAAGATCAAGACGCATAAGACCACGCTGTCTCTGTACACCGAGCGTCTGGTCAAGGATGGCCTGATCCCAGAAGGTGAGATCGAGGATATGAAGGCCGCCTTTCAGGCTCATCTGAATGATGAGTTCGAGGCTGGCAAAGACTACAAACCCAACAAGGCCGACTGGCTGGATGGGCGCTGGTCGCATCTGGACAAGAACAAAGAAGACTACGTGCGCGGCGATACGGCCATTGCCCCGGACACTCTGACCGAGATCGGGTCGGCGCTGACCACCGCCCCCGAAGGCTTTGCCTTGCACAAGACGGTCGGGCGTTTGCTGGATCACAAAAAACAGATGTTTGAAACGGGCAAGGGCTTTGACTGGGCCACTGGCGAAGCGCTGGCCTTCGGGTCTTTGCTGACCGAGGGGTATCCGGTGCGCCTGTCCGGTCAGGACGCGACGCGCGGTACATTCAGCCAACGCCATTCGGGCTTGGTCAGCCAAGAGAATGAGGACCGCTACTATCCTCTGAACAACATCCGCAAAGGTCAGTCACATTACGACGTGATCGACTCGATGCTGTCGGAATATGCGGTTCTGGGTTTTGAATACGGCTACTCGCTGGCTGAACCCAACGCTCTGACCCTGTGGGAGGCGCAGTTTGGTGACTTCGCCAACGGGGCGCAGATCATGTTCGATCAGTTCATCAGTTCGGGCGAAAGCAAATGGCTGCGCATGTCCGGTCTGGTGACGTTGTTGCCGCACGGGTTCGAAGGGCAAGGCCCCGAACACTCGTCAGCACGTCTGGAACGGTTCCTGCAAATGTGCGGGCAGGACAACTGGATCGTGGCGAACTGCACGACGCCTGCGAACTATTTCCACATCCTGCGCCGTCAGCTGCACCGGACCTTCCGCAAGCCGCTGATACTGGTGACACCGAAGTCGCTGCTGCGCCATAAACTGGCTGTCAGCGCTGCGGATGACTTCACCACCGGCTCCAGCTTCCACCGGGTGCTGTGGGATGATGCACAGAAAGGCAATTCGGACACCAAACTGGTGGCGGATGACAAGATCAAGCGGGTCGTCATGTGCTCGGGCAAGGTCTATTTCGACCTGCTGGAGGAACGCGACGCGCGCGGTATCGACGACGTCTATCTGATGCGGATCGAACAGTATTACCCCTTCCCGGCGCATTCGCTGATCAACGAGCTTGAGCGCTTCAAGGGGGCCGAAATGGTCTGGTGTCAGGAAGAGCCCAAGAACCAGGGTGCCTGGACCTTTATCGAGCCCAATATCGAATGGGTCCTGACCCGCATCGGTGCAAAACACTCACGTCCGGTCTATGCCGGTCGCGCCACCTCGGCCTCGCCTGCAACGGGTCTGGCCAGCCAACACAAAGCCCAACAAGAAGCGCTGGTGAACGAAGCGCTGAGCATTGAAGGAAAGTAAACGATGACGATCGAAGTTCGTGTTCCCACGCTTGGCGAGTCTGTCACTGAAGCCACGGTTGCGACCTGGTTCAAGAAACCCGGTGACGCCGTGGCCGTGGATGAAATGCTGTGTGAGTTGGAGACTGACAAGGTCACGGTCGAAGTGCCCTCGCCCGCAGCTGGCGTGATGGGCGAGATTGTCGCCGCAGAAGGCGAGACCGTTGGCGTGGATGCCCTGCTGGCCACGATCGCCGCAGGTGAAGGCGCGGCCCCTGCCCCGGCAGCAGCAGTCCCGGCACCCGCGGCCGCTCCGGCAGCGTCGGGTGGCAGCGTCGATGTGATGGTGCCCACGCTGGGTGAATCGGTGACCGAAGCCACCGTCTCGACCTGGTTCAAGCAGGTTGGCGACGCCGTTGCGCAGGATGAAATGCTGTGTGAGCTGGAGACCGACAAGGTCTCGGTCGAGGTTCCCGCCCCCGCCGCTGGCGTTCTGGCGGAAATCGTCGCGCCCGAAGGCACAACCGTGGATGCATCGGCCAAACTGGCCGTGATCTCGGGCTCCGGTGCAAGCGCTGCCCCAGCAGCCGCCCCTGCCGCCGCAGCAGCCCCGGCTGCAGCTGCAACCGGCAAGGATGTTGCCAACGCGCCGTCGGCGGAAAAAGCCATGGCCGAGGCTGGTCTGTCTGCCGCTCAGGTCTCTGGCACCGGTCGCGATGGGCGTATCATGAAAGAGGACGTAGCCCGCGCCGTGGCAACGGCTGCTGCACCCGCGCCTGCCGCCGCTCCGGCGTCAGCCCCTGCGCCGCGTGCACCGGTTGCCGCCGATGACGCCGCGCGCGAAGAACGGGTCAAGATGACCCGCCTGCGTCAGACCATCGCCAAGCGTCTGAAAGACAGCCAGAACACCGCCGCCATGCTGACCACCTATAACGAGGTGGACATGACCGAGGTGATGGCCCTGCGCAACCAGTACAAAGACCAGTTCGAGAAGAAGCACGGCGTGCGTCTGGGCTTTATGTCGTTCTTCACCAAGGCCTGCTGCCACGCGCTGAAAGAAGTGCCCGAGGTGAATGCCGAGATTGACGGTACAGACATCGTCTACAAGAACTTCGTCCATATGGGCGTCGCCGCCGGTACGCCCACAGGTCTGGTGGTTCCGGTCATCCGCGATGCGGACTCGATGTCTTTCGCCGGGATCGAGAAAGCCATCGCCGAGAAAGGCAAACGCGCCCGTGACGGCAAGCTGAGCATGGCCGAGATGCAGGGTGGCACCTTCACCATCTCGAACGGTGGTGTCTATGGCTCGCTGATGTCGTCGCCGATCCTGAACCCCCCGCAATCGGGCATTCTGGGCATGCACAAAATCCAGGACCGTCCGATGGCGATCAACGGTCAGGTTGTGATCCGTCCGATGATGTATCTGGCGCTGTCCTATGACCACCGGATCGTCGATGGCAAAGGCGCGGTGACCTTCCTTGTCCGCGTGAAAGAGGCGCTGGAAGATCCACGCCGCCTGTTGATGGACCTGTGATCATGGCAACTCATGTCCTCTGGCAGGCCGATGTGGCCGATTTCGATGCCTGGCTAAGCGTGTTCCGGGAAGACCAGCCAATACGCGAGGCTGCGGGCATTCGCGACCTGCATATCTGGCGCGATCCCGATCAGCGCGACCATGCAATCGCCATGTTCGAGGTTACAAACCTCGACAAGGCGCGGGCCTTTTTCGATTCGGAAGAGCTGGCGATGCACCACGAACGGGGCGGCATCGCACATATCAGCATCAAACTGCTGGAACCGGTATAAGCCTACCCGCAGGGGCAGTTTTTCACTTTCCCTGCGGCCCTCGGTCACGAAGGGACCGCCAAAGAGATGAAGTATCGATTGCGAGCTGGAGAATCCGGGTGCTGAAAGACGGGAAACGCGACGGGGATAGAAAGATGTCTTCGTCGCAGCAGACTGATTTGACTGATCCTTCGCAGGACTTGGGTTCGCTGGCCCAGCAGATCAGCGATCATTCTGCGCTGGAAACAGACACGCGAATTGTGGTGCTGACTTTCATCCGGTTGGTTGCCATGGTGTCCGCTTTGGTTTTCCTGACCGGCTGGGCACTGGATCTGTTGAATTTCCGGGACGCATCGCGATTTGTCGTTCAGTTGACATTCATTGCAGCGATGCTTGTCGCGCATGGCCGGTTTCGCGAACTTTACGGGCTCAGCAGACCCTTGTGGGCGAACTGGTTCTTCTACGCTCTGATCGCGCTTGCTGCTGTGGGTCTTGTGATTGCACCTGCAGGACAGCCGAGCGCCCTGTCCCTCACACTGGCCGCTTACCTCATGCTTATCCCCCCGATCTTTGGTGCAATTCTGGCCCTGAATGACCCGGCCAAGGCTGCGGCGCTCAGAAACATTGCAAGGTACAGAAATGCGCTTCCCCGAAACCAACGAAAACGCTTTGATGCAGAAGCCAAGCTGCATCTGGCAGCCAATCGCAAATAGCGGATACCAAACAAACAAGGGAAATGACCCATGGCAAATTATGACGTCATCGTAATCGGCGCCGGCCCCGGCGGCTATGTCTGCGCCATCCGTTGCGCGCAGTTGGGCTTGAAAACCGCCGTGGTCGAAGGGCGCGAAACATTGGGCGGCACCTGCCTGAACGTGGGCTGTATCCCGTCCAAGGCGCTGTTGCATGCCTCGCACCAATTGCATGAGGCCGAGCATAACTTTGCCAAGATGGGCCTGAAGGGCAAATCGCCTTCGGTCGATTGGAAGCAGATGCAGGCCTACAAGGACGAGGTGATCGACGGCAACACCAAAGGCATCGAGTTCCTGTTCAAGAAGAACAAGATCGACTGGCTGAAAGGTTGGGGCTCGATCCCTGCTGCTGGCAAGGTCAAGGTCGGCGATGAGGTGCATGAAGCCAAGAACATCATCATCGCCTCGGGGTCCGAGCCATCCGCGCTGCCGGGTGTCGAAGTGGACGAAAAGGTCGTCGTGACCTCGACCGGCGCGCTGTCGCTGGGCAAGATTCCGAAAAAGATGGTTGTGATCGGCGCGGGCGTTATCGGTCTGGAGCTGGGCTCGGTTTACAGCCGTCTGGGCGCCGAAGTGACGGTGATCGAATTCCTCAAGGAAATCACGCCGGGTATGGACCCCGAAGTGCAGAAGACCTTCCAGCGTATCCTGAAGAAACAGGGCCTGAACTTTGTCATGGGCGCGGCGGTGCAAAAGACCGAAGCCACCAAGACCAAAGCCAAGGTGACTTACAAGCTGCTCAAAGATGACAGCGAGCATGTGATCGACGCCGACACCGTGCTGGTTGCGACGGGGCGCAAGCCTTACTCGGATGGGCTGGGACTGGACGCACTTGGCGTTGAGATGACCCCGCGCGGGCAGATCAAGGTGGGCGCTGACTGGCAAACAAATATCCCCGGCATCTACGCCATTGGCGACGTGATCGAAGGCCCGATGCTGGCCCACAAGGCCGAAGACGAAGGTATGGCTGCGGCCGAACAAGTCGCCGGAAAGCACGGCCACGTGAATTACGGCGTCATCCCCGGCGTGATCTACACCTGGCCCGAGGTTGCCAATGTGGGTGAAACCGAGGCAACGCTGAAAGAGCAAGGCCGCGCCTACAAGGTCGGCAAGTTCATGTTCATGGGCAATGGCCGCGCCAAGGCCAACTTTGCCTCTGACGGCTTCGTCAAGATTCTGGCAGACAAGGAAACCGACCGGATTCTGGGCGCGCATATCATTGGCCCCGCTGCGGGCGATCTGATCCACGAGGTTTGCGTGGCAATGGAATTCGGCGCCTCAGCCGAGGATCTGGCCCTGACCTGCCACGCCCACCCGACCTATTCGGAAGCGGTGCGTGAGGCCGCTCTGGCCTGTGGTGACGGCCCAATTCACAGCTAAATCTCTCTGACCCCGGCAGCGATCAGCCTGTCGGGGTCAACCAGGCATTCAGGTAGGTTTCCAGCCTGTCGGTGAACGTTGTCGCCGAGTGCAACGCACAGAACCTGAGCGACATGGCCTGAATCGCAAAGGCCTGCACACCTTCGGCCAAAAGCTCGGACGGCACGTCCTTGCGCATCTCGGCTGCGTCCAGCCACATCATAACCACCCGGAAATACCGCTCAAAGCAATAAGCGATCGGCCCAACATCCGCGATAGCGGTTGCGCCAGAGTACCGGATCAGCAGATCAAACACATACCGCTCGGACATCATGAAACTGTGGACCGGTTCCAACGCAGCGATAAGCTGCTTGACGGTTTTCGGCGACGGCCCCGCCTCGGCCTGATCCAGGCACGTATTCAATCTGTCTGTGATCAGGATCTCCATTAACGCATCCTTGTCGCGGAAATGGGCAAAGAAGGTGCCCTTGGCGACACCGGCCAATTGCACAACCTCTTCCACCCGAAGGCCCTCATACCCGTTTTTCTGAATCAACTCTTCCGACACTGCCATCAGGCGGGCGCGGGTTTTCAACGTGCGTTTCTGAACTGTCTTTTGCATGAGGCCAGATTGCATGTTTTTTGACCGTGGTCAAATTTAATATTGACCGCGGTCATTTTTTTACCATATAAACTGACCACGGTCATTTTTAGGAGACATCCCATGCACACCAAGAAAATCCTGATCCTCGACGGACACCCAGCCGAAAACAGCCTGTCCCGGACGTTTGCGAAAACCTACGGCGACGCCGCGCGCCAGAACGGTCATGACGTCCGCCTGATCCATCTGAGCGACCTTCAGTTCGATCTCGATTTTGGACAGGGCAACTATCACGCGTTCAAACCCCTGGAACCCGAGCTTGAGAAGCTGTTGCAGGATTTCGAATGGAGCGATCATCTCGTTATGACAGCGCCAATGTGGTGGGGCGGCCTGCCCGCAAAGCTGAAAGGCCTGATTGATCGCATGTTCATCCCGGGACGAACATTCGATACACGAAACACCACCAAGCTGGGCTTTCCGGCCCCGATGCTGACCGGCCGCACCGCGCGAGTCATCCTGACCTCGGACACACCTGGCTGGTTCATGCGCCTGATCTACCGTCAAGCGCTGATCCGGCAAGTTCGTGATCAGATACTCGGTTTTGTCGGTTTCAAGCCAACGCGGTTTACATATTTCGCAGGGGCCAGCGAACCAAAGCCTGGAAGCGTCGATCGTTGGATATCCAAGGTCGCCAGAATTGGCGCACAGGCGGTCTAGCTGCCGTGCCTACCACATCGTCTTTGCGGCACGCACGCCCCATTCCTGGTCGTATTGCGCGCCGCCTTCCTCACCGGATGAGGCTTCTGCAAGGATCTCGCCAACTGTAGGCAATCCATCGCTTTGATCGCCGGACGTCCACGTGCCAGCCCGCATCAAGGCCCGGGCGCATTGGGTGTAGATCTCGGCAATCGAGATAACAATTACGGTGGCCGGTTGCTTGCCTTGTTTTTCGAACCGCGCCCTCAACCCTTCGTCCGCAGATACGCGCGCCGTCCCGTTCAGGCGGACCACAGTGTTGGAGCCGGGCACGATGAACATCACCGAAACCCTCGGGTCGCGAACGATATTGCGCAAGGAATCCAGACGGTTGTTTCCCCGCCAATCCGGCATTGCCAACGTGTTGGGATCAAGCTCGGAAACAACTGGCCCATCGTCACCGCGCGGGCTGCCATCGACCCCTTCTGGGCCAACGGTGCTGAGAACACATAGGCGCGATGCCATGATCCATCGCCGGTAGAGCGGCGTCAGGCTGTGCGCGACCTTGCGCAACGATGGCGCGCCGGGCGTGCCATAAAGTGCCTCTAGGCTCGGGATGTCTTCAATGAACTCCATCCGGATCAAACCCCACTTCTTTCATCAACGCGTCTGAGCGTGTCTCGATCACGTCTTCCAAACGGCTCAGAAACGCGTCCCGTTCGACGCCCGGTTCAATCGGGTCCAGGAAATCGACGATCGCCAGCCCCGGCTTGCGCAAGATACCGCTGCGCGGCCAGAATACGCCGGCATTGGTCGCAACCGGCACGCAGGGAAAGCCCAACCCCCCATACAGGATCGCCGTGCCGACCTTATAGGGTTTGGACACACCGGGCGCGACACGGGTGCCCTGAGGGTAGATGACCAACTGGCCGGGTTCGGCGAATTCCTTTGCGACGTCT
This sequence comes from Ruegeria sp. YTSC192, assembly GCF_059609705.1. Taxonomy (NCBI): domain Bacteria; kingdom Pseudomonadati; phylum Pseudomonadota; class Alphaproteobacteria; order Rhodobacterales; family Roseobacteraceae; genus Ruegeria; species Ruegeria sp. YTSC192. Next base: position 29,144 of record NZ_JBXWMG010000011.1, on the reverse strand, counting down.
TTGACCATTTTGGCCACCGCCACACCTTTCTTGCCGCGATTGACCGGGATGCAACCCAAACGACGGGCATACATTCCGATGACCGGGGTCCATAGCAGCTCTCGTTTCATGATGAACTTACCATTCGGGACGGCGGCGAAAATCATGATGATATCAAGGAAAGACTGGTGCTTGGCACCTACGACAACTTCACCCGTTGGGACCGTGCCGCGCACCTCGCACCGGATACCGACCATCCAGCGCGCAAGCCACATGGTGCTGCGGGCATATGTCTTGCAGGCTTGCCGCGCACCGCGCTTCGTGAAGATCGCGTAGGGCAGAAATACAATGCCGAGGATCAGCATCCAAGCGTAGATCACAATCATGAAGATCAGGGAACGAATCCACTGAAAGCCCTTTAACATCAGGAAAGCTCCTTCAACTTACGGCGCGAAGCGGTCCAGGTGGCAAGGAATGCAACCACGGCACCCAGAACGGGGATCAGCAAAGGCAGCACCCAGCCAAGCCCCTGAAACCCTACTCCGGTCAGAAATCCACCCTCATCCGAGGGGTTGGGCAAAAGCAGAACGCCCGTCATCCCCAACATGGTTCCGACAAATGCGCCAAAGAAAGCGCGGTAGGTAAAGCGGCGCACGAATGCGCCTGCGATGAACCGATCCCGCGCGCCCACCTGCCGCAACACCGCGATGATGCTGGCATTCGCAGCAAGCGAGGCGTTGGCCGCCAGTGTGATCATGGCCGCAGTCGCGCCTCCGATCAGCAGGATCGAGACCCAGCCCAGCCGTCGCAGGGACATCGCTGCATCCACCAAGGGCTCGCGCCAACGGGTGTGATCATCCAGAACCGCTCCGGGCACTTCAGCGCCCAATCGCAGGCGTAGACCCGCGGTGTCCAGACCCGGCTCACCTTCAACGATTTCAATCAGTTGCGGGATAGGTAGCGTTTCAATCGGCAAGTCCGGCCCGAACCATGGTGACAGCAGCGCGGCTTGTTCCTCGGCCGTCAGCGCGCGGGCCGAGGCAACGCCGGGTGTCTGGCCAAGAACGGTCAGCGCGGTTTCCGTCTGCGCCGCCATCTGCTCGGCCGGGGCGTTGATGCGCAAGGTGGCAGCCCCCGCCAGTTCCGAGGCCCAACGATCCGCGACCCGCCCCGAGGCCAGCGAAAGCGCCAAGGCAAACACCGCCAGAAACGCCATTGCGCCTGAGACAAACAGGGTCAGATGCGCGGTATACCCGGTCGGGGGGACAACGCGATCCGCGCGTGTATCCCGGCGCAGCAGGTTGCGGATGTCACCATTGCTCATAGGTCCGCTCCGGCCAAATGCAGTTTGCGCTGCGAGATGCGCAGCACGCGGGCCTGAACCTGGCTTTTGGCCGCCCGGATCAAGCTCAGGTCGTGGGTGGCAATCAGGACGGTTTTGCCCATGCGGTTCAGCTCGACCAAAAGACGCAACAGCCGTTGCGACATCTCCCAATCGACGTTGCCGGTCGGCTCATCCGCCAGCACCACATCAGGCGACAGGATCACGGCGCGGGCCAAAGCCGCACGCTGACGTTCGCCGCCCGACAGTTCGGGCGGATGCGCGTCTAACCGGGCCCCCAGCCCGACCCAGGACAAAAGCTCAGTCAGGTTGTCCTGCTCTTCCGACTCGGCACGGCCCGAGACCATCAACGGCAGGGCCACGTTTTCAGCCAGCGTCATGTGATCCAGAAACTGGCAATCCTGATGCACAACGCCGACGCGACGCCGCAGCAGGGCCATCTGATCCCGATCCAGACGCGCGATATCTTCGTCAAACACGCTCAACCGACCCGAGGTCGGCAACAACGCGCCATAGCACAGCTTTAACAAAGTGGTTTTGCCCGCGCCGGAAGGTCCGGTCAGGAAATGGAACGAGCCGGGCTGCAATTTGACCGAGACATCGCTCAGCAATGCGCCGTCGCCATAGGTATAGCTGACATTTTCCAGCTCGATCACAGGTGTCCCCAGTTCTTTTGCCGATCTTCTTGCCCGAGCTTGCCTGCGGTTTCAATGCCTGCACCGGGTCCAATTGGCGACACTTGCCCCATGAAACCGAAAACGCCCTTTGCTGTTGGGTCTTAACGGAATATCATCCTTGAAAAAACTACTATCGGGCCGAACGTCAGGCCGGGGAGGCAGTATGAGACTTACATGTCCGAATTGCGGCGCTCAGTACGAAGTGCCGGACGAGGTGATCCCCGAAGAGGGGCGCGATGTGCAGTGTTCCGCCTGTGACCAGACGTGGTTTCAGCCCAAGCACCCCGAAGACGCAGCACCCGCTACCGAAACACCTGATACCACCGCCGAGGCTGGCCCTGAGCCCACACCAGAGCCAACCCTTGAACCCGAGAAAAGCGCCGAAGTTGCGGACGAGACTCCCTCAGATTCTGGCAAAACCGGCAGTGTTGACCCTGCCGTCGCCAGCATTTTGAAGGAAGAGGCTGCGCGTGAGGCTGAGCTGCGCTCTCAAGAGGGCAGCAGCCTTGAAACGCAACCGGATCTGGCGCTGGATGATTCTGTGGAACCCGAGTTTCAGATCAAGCGCCCGACTGCGACCGAGACCGCCGAGGATGCGGGGCAGAAGGATGAGCTTCCGGATGTTGAGACCATCAACTCGGGCATGCTGAGCGATGAGGCCGACGATACGCCCCCGCCCAAACAATCCCGAGGGTTCGTGCGCGGTTTTGCCGTGATGTTGATCATCGGCGTGATCCTGTATCTGATCTACGGCAATGCGCAACAGATCAGCGAGGCCGTGCCGCAAGCCGATCCTGCGCTGGACTCGTATGTATCCCTGATCGATCAGGCCCGTATCTGGCTTGAGACGCAAGCCGGGGCTGGCGCGCCACAGGAATAAAGCGTTTCGGGTTTTACCTTGGTCATCAAGTGACACGAATGTCCTGATAGCGCTGAAAACTTGGCAGGGTATTCGTGTCGCAGGTTTAACCCGAAACGATATAGCGGCTCAGAACCGTTCCAGCAGACGTTTGAGGTATTCCAGCTCGATCTCGGGCCGGTCGGTTTCGCCGGTCCTACGGCGTATCTCGTCCAACAGCTCGCGCGCACGGCGGTAGACGTCTTCGCCCTGTAACAGGTTGTCATCGGTCGAGATCGACCCGGCCGCACCGGGATTGCGGCCCAGCGGATCGCGGCTGTTGGCTTGCGCCTCACCTTCCTCGGTGCCTTGTCCGGATTGGTTCTGCTGGTTCTGCGCCATGGCCTCACCCAAGGATCGCATCCCTTCGCGCAGGGCCTCCATCGCCTCGGACTGACGGTCGATCGCTTCGGCCAGATCATTGCCACGCAGGGCCTCTTCGGCCTCTTCCATTGCGTTATCCGCGCGGCCCAGCGCATCGCGCGCCGCGTCGCCTTCGGGGGTGCCTGCACCGGGCAAGCCCTGTTGCTGTCGGTTCAATTCCTGCCGCAGGGCCTCTTGCCGATCCGCCAAGGAGCCTTCGCCCGATTGGCCCTCGCCCGCCTGATCCGAGCCCTGACCCTGACCGCCCTGACCCTCGTGGCTTTCGCCCCGTCCCTGACCGCCATTGCGACCCTCATTGCCCTGATTTTCTCCGGCCTGAGCACCGGGATTGAACTGTTCCTGCAGATCGCGGAACGCCTGATCGCTCAGGCCTTGCTGTTCGCGCAGGGTCTCGGCCAAGCCTTCCATGGCCTGTTGCCCCTCGGATTGGCCACCCTGCCCCTGGCCCTGGGTGACGCGCATGTTTTCCATCATCTGCTGGAACTCTTCCAGCGCCTGCTGCGCCTCGGCCATGCGGCCCTGTTCCATCAGCTCTTGAATGCGATCCATCATGGCCTGCAGATCGTCCTGCGTCATCTGCATGCTTTCGCCGTTCTGACCGGACTGGCGCTCATCACTGTCGCCGTTTTCTTGCGCAAGACGCTGCAACTGGTTCAGGTAGTCCTGCGTGGCCTCGCGCAATTCTTGCATCAGCTCGGCGATTTCCTCATCGCTGGCCCCGTTCTGCATCGCTTCGGTCAGACGCTCCTGCGCCCGACGCATCCGCTCCAGTGCATCTGCCAGAGTGCCGTCTTCAATCAAGACCGCCAGATCCCAAAGGGCCTGCGCGATCTCAGCCTGTTGTTTGTCCTTCAAACCGTAGTCGTTGAAGGTTTCCAACCGCCGCAGGGTAACCCGCAGCCGCAGATAGGCGGTATCGGAGCGAAACAGTTCCTCGGGCCGGTGCGACACGGCCCGCAGCACCTGTGCGACACGCGGCGCATTCGACCGCGACCAGAGCAGATCGCGGCGCTGTTCGATCACCGCAGAGGCCAAGGGATCAAAGAACCGGCGCGCGGGCAGATCGGTCAAATACGGCTCGGACGTGCTTTCCTGATCCGAGGCGTCGCGCGCCATCAACGTGATACGAACCGGCAGATGCGCCCATGGGTGCTGCGAGAAATCTTCGATCAGATCCTCGGTGAAATCCGCGCGGTCTCCGGTGATCGGCATCGGCAATTCGACCTCGATCACCTCACGCGGCTCCGGGTCAGCTATCAGGCCATAGCGACGATCGACCGAAGCCAAGTCCAGCTCGATCACGGCTGATCCTGAGACGATCCCATAGTCATCCGAAGCCGCAAAGGGCAGCTTCATCTGCCCGCCCGCCTCGGCCTCGGCCACGTCTGCAACCGCAATGCTGGGCGGGGCGTCAGGGATGACATCCACCATCCAATCCCGCCCGGCGGGGCCGTCAATGCGCATCTGGCCTGAACGCGCGACGGTGAAGTCCTGCTCGGGCGCGGTCGCGGCCTCGGCACCGAGGGGAGAGCTTGTTTCGGTCAGGCTATGCGCGCCGACCTCGCCGTAGAAACGCAGGGTAACGCGACTGCCTTGCGGGACCGATAGCGCGGGTCCGGTCTGATCAGCCAGATAGAGCGTCGGCAGCCCGGTATAACGCGGTGGTTCGACCCAACCTTCCCATGTTGGACCTTGTCCTGCCACCGCAGTTCCGGGGGCCATCTCGGCCACTGAACCAATCCGCCAGAACGAACCGAACAGGGCCGCGACCACCAGCGCCAGCAAAGCCGCGTAGCGCAGGGCATAAGGATCGCGCGCGGCCAGTCTCAGGTCGGGTTTGGCAACACGTGCTTGCGCCGCGCGGTCCGCCATCCGCGCCTTGTGCGCCTGCCAGAGGGCAACCGAATCCGCATCCCCCGCGCCAATCGCCTGATCATCCATTAATGCCTGAATCGGACGCCCCGGCAGGGTTTCATCCAATCGGGCCAGCGCTTCGGCCCGTGACGGGAGGTAGAATTGCCGAATCCCCAAGATCGCGCTGACCAGCAGCGCCATGATCGCAACTAGGGCGGCACACCAAACAATCTCAACCCGCACCAGGTCCTGCAGGCCCAGCATCAATGCCGCCAAAGCAGCCATCAAAACCGAGAAAAACGGCCAAAACGCGCGCAAAACCTGCTCGGCCAGCAATCCGGCATGTGTCATCCACACGGACAAGCGGGGAACGGGCAGGTTTGGTTTGTCGCGCAAAGCGGGCCTCCGGGGTTGGCCTGCGCGCCTACCGCGTCAGAGCCACTCAGGTATGGTATCGCGGTTTATGATTTCGTCAAAGCTTGGGCGTTCACGAATTACGGCAAATTGATCCCCATTCACCAAAACCTCGGGGATCAGGGGACGCGTGTTGTATTCGCTGGCCATCACAGCACCATAGGCCCCGGCGCTGCGGAAGGCGATCAGATCACCCGGCGCAAGGGGCGGCATGTTGCGCTGTTTGGCAAAGGTATCACCGGATTCGCAGACCGGACCAACGATGTCATAGGGCTGCTGCTCGATCCCCGCCGCGGGTTCCTGCACGGCAACGATATCGTGATGCGCCTCGTACATCGCCGGGCGGATCAGGTCGTTCATGGCTCCGTCGACGATCAGGAAGTCACGGCCTTCGCCGGATTTCACATAGATCACCTTGCTGACCATAATCCCGGCATTACCCGCAATAAGGCGACCGGGCTCGATTTCGATCTCACACCCCAAGTGACCCAGTGTTTTCTTGATCAGCGCACCATATTCCAACGGCAAAGGCGGCGCGTCGTTCGAGCGGGTGTAGGGAATGCCCAACCCACCGCCCAGATCAAGACGTCGGATATTGTGGCCCTCGGCGCGCAACTGCTCGGTCAGTTCGGCGACTTTGGTGTAGGCCAGCTCAAACGGCTCCAGTTCGGTCAGTTGCGAACCGATATGGACGTCGATGCCAATGACCTCCAACCCCGGCAGCGAGGCCGCGTGGGCATAGACCTCGGACGCGCGCGAGATCGGGATGCCGAACTTGTTCTCGGACTTGCCCGTCGCGATTTTTGCATGGGTCTTGGCGTCCACATCCGGGTTCACCCGAACGGTAATCGGCGCAACCACGCCGAGTTCCACGGCGACCGCGTTGATCACTTCCATCTCGGGTTCGGATTCGACGTTGAACTGGCGGATACCGCCAGTCAGCGCTATGCGAATCTCATCTGCCGTCTTGCCAACGCCGGAGAAGACGATCTTGTCGCCGGGCACACCGGCGGCCTTGGCGCGCAGGTATTCCCCGCCCGAGACCACATCCATTCCGGCCCCCGCTTGCGCCAGCGTCTTCAGGATCGCCTGATTGCTGGCGGCCTTCATCGCATAGCAGACAAGGTGGTCCGTGCCCTCAAGCGCGTCATCGAACAGCTTGAAATGCCGCAACAGAGTCGCAGTCGAATAGACATAGAAAGGGGTTCCGACCGCGGCTGCGATTTCAGAGATCGGGACATCCTCGGCGTAAAGCGCGCCGTCGCGGTAGAGAAAATGATCCATAGCAGCGCGCTTAGACCAAAAGAGGCGTGCGGATCAATGGATTCGCACTGAAACGATACGCCGAAGGGCGATCAGAAATCGTTCGACACCCCGGCACGTGCATAGCCGGACACTGAAACTCCGGTTGAACTGGGTTCTTTTTGCGGCTCTGGCCGTTGGCTGGAAGTTGGCTCGCAGGCCGCAAGCGCGACGAGCGCCAGAAGAAATCCGAAAATTCGCATGAGGTCAGTCTCTGAGTGCTGGAACGAACGGCCGCGCCTTGACGAGCCAGACCCAACTTGGGTGTTTTGCCCGGAATTACAACGAGATCAGCGGTTAAACGCCCAGATAGATCCCAAGGCCCCCGCGGCGGAAGCCGATGCCTCCGCCCACATGCGTTCCGCTGGAGCCGACGCCAACACCCAAGCTTGCCGTTGGCTGAACCGGCTCACCATCCGCGCCACATCCAGCCAGCGCGAACCCAGCCGCCACAATCACCGCTATGCGTAGAACTGTCATCATACCAGCGCCTTCCATCGCTCAACCTGCGCCCGCACCTGATCCGGGGCGGTGCCCCCATAGGATTGGCGCGAGTTTACCGAGTTTTGCACGGTAAGAACAGAATAGACGTCATCGGTGATATCCGCATGGACCGACTGCATGTCGTCCAAGGTCAAATCAGGCAGGTCGCAGCCCTTGTTTTCAGCCATCGCCACCAGCGAACCGGTGACATGGTGGGCATCACGGAACGGCAGGCCAAGAACCCGCACCAGCCAGTCGGCCAAATCGGTCGCGGTCGAGAAACCCGAACCGGCAGCTGCAGCCAGGCTGTCGCGGTTGGCGGTCATATCCTTGACCATGCCCTCCATCGCCGCCAGCGCCAGCATCCAGTTGTCGGCGGCGTCGAAAACCTGTTCCTTGTCTTCCTGCATGTCTTTGGAATAGGCCAGCGGCAGGCCCTTCATCACCATCATTAGCGCGGTGTTCGCGCCGTAGATCCGCCCGACTTTGGCGCGGATCAGCTCTGCCGCGTCGGGGTTCTTCTTTTGCGGCATGATCGACGACCCGGTTGAGAACCGATCGGACAGGGTGACAAACCGGAACTGGGCCGAGGACCAGATCACCAGTTCCTCGGCAAAGCGCGACAGATGCACGGCGCAGATCGAGGCGGTCGACAGGAATTCCAGCGCGAAGTCGCGGTCGCTGACGGCATCCAGCGAGTTCGCGGCAGGGCGGTCAAAGCCCAGCGCTTCGGCGGTCATGTGCCGGTCGATGGGGAAGGACGTCCCGGCCAGCGCGGCCGCACCAAGCGGGGATTCGTTCATCCGGGCGCGCGCATCGCGAACACGGGACAGGTCGCGGCCAAACATCTCGACATAGGCCATCATGTGATGGCCCCATGTCACCGGCTGCGCGGTTTGCAGATGAGTGAAACCGGGCATGACCCAATCAGCACCGGCCTCAGCCTGTGCCAGAAGCGCGCGGATCAGGGCCAGCAGACCACTCTCGGCCGCATCAAACTGATCACGGACCCAGAGTTTGAAATCGGTTGCCACCTGATCATTGCGCGATCGACCCGTGTGCAGACGGCCTGCGGGCTCTCCGATCACCTCTTTCAGGCGTGCCTCGACATTCATGTGGATGTCTTCCAGCGCGGTCGAGAACTGAAATTCTCCGTTCTGGATTTCTGACAAGACTGTGAGCAGCCCTTCCCGAATGGCCTGCGCATCACTATCACTTATAACGCCTGTGGCCGCCAGCATGGCGGCATGGGCACGCGAGCCTGCAATGTCCTGGGCTGCCATCCGCTGATCGAACCCGATCGAGGCATTGATTGCCTCCATGATCGCGTCTGGACCGGCGGCAAAGCGGCCGCCCCACATCTGGTTCGAAGATTGATCGGTCATGTAAGAAAACCCGGAGTTGATATGCGCCTATTTCGTCTGATCCCCCTTTATATGGCCCTCGCGCTGGGTGCAAATGCCGCTTTGGCCACCGATGCCGAAACGCTGGCCCCCTTGCGTGAAGACAGCCTGAAACGGCTGATCCTGCACAAGGAACCAAAAGCGGCCAAAACGATCGAGTTTCAGCGTGAAAACGATGGCGGCACCGGAACGCTGGCCGATTTCGAAGGCAAATATGTGCTGCTGAATTTCTGGGCCACATGGTGTGCGCCCTGCCGCAAGGAAATGCCGCAGATCGCCGAGTTGCAGGAAGAGTTCGGGGGCGACAAGTTTCAGGTCCTGACGCTGGCCACCGGTCGCAATTCGCCTGCGGGGATCAAGAAGTTCTTCGAGGAAAACGGCATCGAAAACCTGCCCCGCCATCAGGACCCAAGCTCGGCCGCCGCGCGCGAATTCGGTGTGATCGCCCTGCCGATCACGGTCATCCTGAACCCCGAAGGCCAGGAAATCGCGCGCCTGATTGGGGATGCCGAATGGAATTCGGATAGTGCCAAATCCATCATTTCAGCGCTGGTCGAAGCCAACAGTTAAGCCGCTTCGTTACTGACCGTAGATATGCTATCCTTCCACTTTCTTTGAGTGGAAGGATTTTTGATGAAACTCTTTGTTACGATTGTCGCGAGTACCTTTTTCATCTCCGGATTGGGAACGGACGCACAGGCCAAGGACCTCAAAAAACAAAACCAGTTCGTCGAAGCCGTGGCCGGCAAGAAACTGGTCAGCGGCGATACCTGGTTGATCATATCACCGGATGGCAGAATAAACGGCGTGGGTCGCAACAATGCAAAGCTTACTGGCGCCTGGGCCTGGAGCAAACGGTTCTGGTGCAGAAACGTCGTTGTTGGGCAAAAGAAGTTCCCAGAGGATTGTTTGAAAGTCAAAATAGAAGGCAATCAGGTCACGTTTGCCCGCAACAAAGGCAAAGGTGACGCTATCGTTTATACGATTGCCGAATAAACGCCCTGAAGTCACTCAATTAAACTCGATAACGTGCGCTAGTGTCGTATCGGTATTTACGCCACGCTACCTTTGACAGCCCATCCTCCGATCCGCACTCTGTGCGTAGGAGGATGGAATGCCGCTTGATATCTTGTTGGTGCTTGTGGTCGGCGGAATCGCCGGGATCACACTGTTGCTGCATCTGACCGGCAGATCGCAGCGTTGCGTTCTGTCGCCTGAAACTGTCCGCGACCAATGGAACCGACACTTCCCCGAAGACACCATTCTTGACGTCACCGTTGCTCATGATCGTCACGCCGCGCTGGTGCGCACGGAAAAAGGGCCGGGTCTGATCTGGTCCTTTGGGGCTGATACGGTGGCACAACATCTGCTGGATTTTGATCTGCTGGACCGCACCGACGGGTTCGAGATTCTGTTCCACAATTTCGGCGCCCCCAAGGCCATCATCCATCTGGATGAGTTTGAGCGCCCCCACTGGCGCAACCTGATGGAGCCCGCATGACTGATCAGATCTCCTTTCCCGACGCTGTCCAATGGGCCGTCCCGTTTTTCATCGCCGCCATTCTGGCCGAGTTCGTCTGGATTGCCGTCAAAGGTCGCGGCGGGAGGTATGAGACGCGCGACGCCGTGACCTCTCTGATCATGGGCGCGGGCAATATCGCGTCGGGGTTCCTGCTGGGGTTCATCGCCTATGGGTTTTTCATGTGGCTGTGGCGGATCACGCCGCTCGATCTGGGTACGTCGATCCCGATCATCATCCTGTGCTTTGTGCTGGATGACCTGCGGTATTACTGGGTGCATCGGTTCGGCCATCGCATCCGCTGGGTCTGGGCCAGCCATGTGAACCATCACAGCTCTCAGCACTACAACCTGACCACGGCGCTGCGGCAGACATGGACCTATACGTTTACCTTCATGATGGTGGTGCGCGCGCCGCTGATCCTGCTGGGCTTTCATCCGGCGATGGTGCTGTTCGTGGGCGGCATCAACCTGATCTACCAGTTCTGGATTCACACAGAAGCCATCGGCAAAATGCCCCGCTGGTTCGAAGCGGTCATGAACACCCCTAGCCATCACCGGGCGCATCACGGCCGCAACGCGCGCTATCTGGATTGCAACTATGCCGGCGTTTTCATCATCTGGGACAAGATGTTCGGCACATTCGTCCCCGAACAGGAAAACGACCGCGTCGACTATGGGCTGGTTCACAACATCGCCACCTTCAACCCGCTGCGCGTCGCCTTTCATGAATGGGTCGGCATCTGGCGCGATGCGACCCAACCGGGGCTAACGCTGAAGCAACGCCTCGCCTATTGTTTTGCCCCACCCGGCTATAGCCATGATGGAAGTCGGGACAGCTCAGCACAGATCAAGGCAAAGCATCTAGCCCGCCATCCCGAAGATCTCGGAACGCCCGGATTCGAGCAAACCCCCGAAAACCTGCCCAATCCTGCGGCAAAACAGGCCTGAATCCTGCGCGGCGCGATGCTGCCCTGGTTGAAATTCGGCCTGAACGGTCCATATGAGACGTCAGGCGTGACGTAACAAGTGACCGGAGGCGAAATGACCCGCTTAACAACCGTATCAACTACAGTCGGGCTGCTGGGTGTGTTTCTGGCCATGGTTGCCGCCATCGCAACAGCCGCTTCAGCACTTATTCTGATCGGGGTTTTCATGATGATCCTTGGTGTGATGGGTGCTGTGTTCGGCGCAGCGGCCTCGCTCAGCCATGCGTGGCAATCTGCGCGCTAAACGTCACCTCCATTAACCGCAAATTCATCTGTTTCCTGCGACACTGCGACCGAAGCGTCATTCGGGATCAGCGCGCATGCGGGACAAAACAGTTGCAGATTCAGGGGAAGGCCCCGACAGCCCTTTGACCTCGGCAGTTTCCAGTCGGGATCAATCCGTTTTGCAGATGGCTTCGGATGCGGTGCGGCACAAACAATGCAAGCTGGCCTTTCAACCGGTGATGCAAGCGCAGGCCCCTCATAACGTAGCCTTCTACGAAGGACTGATCCGCGTGCTGGACGAAACCGGGCGGGTCATCCCTGCGCGGGATTTCATGCCTCAGGTGGAAAACACGCCCATTGGGCGCGAACTGGATTGCATCGCGCTTGAGATGGGGCTGCAAACGCTGGTCAGGAACCCTCAGATCCGGCTGTCGATCAACATGTCGGCGCGCTCGATCGGGTATTCGCACTGGTCACGTATTCTGGATCGCTTTCTCAAACGGGATAGCAATCTGGGCGAACGACTAATTTTGGAAATCTCCGAGAAATCAGCGATGCAGGTGCCTGAACTGGTCATCGACCTGATGGACAGGCTGCAGGAGCGCGGCATTGCCTTTGCGCTGGATGATTTCGGCGCAAGCAATTTCTGCTTTCGGCATTTCCGGGAATTCCTGTTTGATGCCGCCAAGATCGACGGTCAGTTCATTCGCGGCATCAGCACCGATCCCGACAATCAGGCCCTCGTCCGTGCATTGATCGCAGTTGCCCGTGAATTCGAGATTCTAGTTACAGCCGAATCAGTCGAAAACCCGCAGGACGCAGCATTTCTGAGTGCAAGCGGTGTCGACTGCATGCAGGGTTTCCTGTTTGGCGCGCCGTCTCTTTCGCCGCCGTGGAAGACAGAAAGAATTACCAAAACAGGGACTTAGGTGGACCACCGAAACGCGAACACATACCTGATTGCAGCCTGAGGCAAGCTGTCCGTTGCTGCACGTGCAGCATTGCGCTATTGCAGAAGGCACTAGAGGGGGGAGAAATTGGCGCTCTGGTACGGGCAGAGGGGGGCCTCTGCGGTCTGCGTCGTCAGATTTCCCGCTGGACCATGACGGTAAAGGACAAATTATATGACCAATGTAGTAATCGCATCCGCCGCACGCACAGGTGTGGGCAGCTTTGGCGGCTCGTTTGCCAACACCCCCGCACATGATCTGGGCACCGCCGTCCTCGAAGCCGTCGTCGAACGCGCCGGCGTCGACAAAGGCGAAGTCAGCGAAACCATCATGGGTCAGGTCCTGACCGCCGCTCAGGGCCAGAACCCCGCACGTCAGGCGCATATCAACGCCGGGCTGCCGCAGGAAAGCGCGGCCTGGGGCATTAACCAGGTTTGTGGTTCGGGCCTGCGCGCTGTTGCGCTGGGTGCTCAGCACATCCAACTGGGCGACGCGGATATCGTCGCCGCTGGTGGCCAAGAAAACATGACCCTGTCTCCCCACGCCGCTGCCCTGCGCGCAGGTCACAAGATGGGCGACATGAAATACATCGACACCATGATCCGCGACGGTCTGTGGGATGCGTTCAACGGCTATCACATGGGCCAAACCGCCGAGAACGTCGCCGAGAAATGGCAAATCAGCCGCGACATGCAGGACGAATTCGCCGTTGCCTCGCAAAACAAGGCCGAAGCCGCGCAAAACGCGGGCAAGTTCGCAGATGAGATCGTTCCCTTCACCATCAAAACCCGCAAGGGCGACATCGTGATGGACAAGGACGAATACATCCGTCACGGCGCAACAATGGAAGCAATGGCCAAACTGCGCCCGGCCTTCACCAAAGACGGCTCGGTCACCGCGGCAAACGCCTCGGGCCTGAATGACGGCGCGGCGGCGACCCTGCTGATGTCGGCTGAGAATGCCGAAAAGCGCGGGATTGAGCCTCTGGCCCGCATCGCGTCCTATGCGACCGCCGGTCTCGACCCGTCGATCATGGGCGTTGGGCCGATCTACGCCTCGCGCAAAGCGTTGGAAAAAGCAGGTTGGTCGGTTGACGATCTCGATCTCGTCGAAGCCAACGAAGCCTTCGCCGCGCAAGCATGTGCCGTGAACAAGGACATGGGTTGGGACCCGTCGATTGTGAACGTGAACGGTGGCGCGATTGCGATCGGCCACCCGATTGGCGCCTCGGGCTGCCGTGTTCTGAACACGCTGCTGTTCGAAATGAAGCGCCGCGATGCCAAGAAGGGTCTGGCCACCCTCTGCATCGGTGGCGGCATGGGTGTCGCCCTCTGCGTGGAGCGCGACTAAGTGCGTTGACATCTAAATAGTAAAGGGCGTCCAGTGGACGCCCTTTTTTGTTACAATCAAGCTTTACACAACCGCTGCGACAATATCGCCAGACAGAAAGACAAGATCGAATACGAAACGATATTGCGCAACGCCCTCTCTCAGAGTAACAGAATTACCAAGACGGCTAAAATTGAAGGAGTCATCCATGGCACGTACAGCACTCGTAACCGGCGGTTCTCGCGGCATCGGCGCAGCAATTTCCAAGGCGCTCAAGGCCGAAGGATACAATGTTGCCGCCACCTATGCGGGGAATGACGAAGCCGCAGCAAAATTCACCGAGGAAACCGGCATCGCCACCTATAAGTGGAACGTAGCCGATTATGACGAATCCAAAGCGGGTATCGAAAAGGTCGAGGCCGAGGTTGGCCCCATCGACATCGTCGTCGCCAATGCGGGCATCACGCGCGATGCACCTTTCCACAAGATGACGCCTGAGCAGTGGCATCAGGTCATCGACACCAACCTGACCGGCGTGTTCAACACCGTACACCCTGTCTGGCCCGGTATGCGCGAGCGTAAGTTCGGCCGCGTCATCGTCATCAGCTCGATCAACGGTCAGAAAGGCCAGTTCGCTCAGGTGAACTATGCGGCAACCAAGGCGGGCGATCTGGGCATCGTAAAGTCGCTCGCGCAGGAAGGCGCGCGTGCAGGCATCACCGCCAACGCGATCTGCCCTGGCTACATCGCCACGGAAATGGTTATGGCCGTGCCTGAAAAGGTCCGCGAGTCGATCATCAGCCAGATTCCTGCCGGTCGCTTGGGTGAGCCAGAGGAAATCGCGCGCTGCGTGGCTTTCCTGGCCTCGGAAGATTCGCAGTTCATCAATGGCTCGACGATCTCGGCCAACGGTGCTCAGTTCTTCGTCTGATCTCAAAGCATTGAACAAAAACGGGCCGGTCCTTTTAGACCGGCCCTTCTTTATCCCGTAAGTCCGCGCGCGCTGCGGTCAGCGGGAACCAAACACCCATCCCAGAATTTCGTGAACAAGCTTGCTGCGCTCTTCATGAGCCCGACGAATTGCAATCTGGACAGACGGGTTTGTTGACATCTCAATCATGGCGGATCCCCTTTTCTAAAGCTGAGCTTGACTTGTCCTGAACATGACCCTTGATTGGAAAAGGCACAAACGAGAGTTTTCAAGTATTCAGATAAGTATTACTTAAGTGACATGAGCGATCGCCTTCCCCCTCTTACCGCTTTGCGTGCGTTTGACGCTGCCGCACGGCACATGTCGTTCGCCAAGGCCGCAGATGAGCTGAACGTCACGCCCGCGGCGCTATCCTTCCAAATCAAATCGCTTGAAGACCATTTGGGCCATCCGCTGTTTCGCCGCCTGAATCGCGCGGTCGAGCTAACCGAGGCGGGCAAAGCGCTCGCCCCCGGCGCGGCCGAGGGATTCGCGTCGCTCAAAGCGGCCTGGGCCGCAACACGCAGGCTTCAGGACAACACCACCCTTACCGTGACGGCGGGACCTGCGCTGACCGCCAAATGGCTGGCTCCGCGCCTTTACGATTTTGCCCGCGCACATCCCGAAATTGACCTGAGGTTTTCGGCCACCCTGCGCAACATGGACCTTGAGAGGGATGACGTGGATGTCGCGATTCGGTTTGGCTATGGCGGGGATGATGGCCTCTATTGCCTGCCGGTGCGCGAGGAGTGGCTGACCCCGGTTATGACCCCCGAATTGGCCGCCGAGTTCACAACACCCGAAAGCCTGCGCGACGCGCCACTGATTCATGACGATTCGATCGCGTTCTTGAAACCTCCAGCGGATTGGCCGACATGGTTCCGCGCTGTTGGCGTTGAATTCACTCCGACCCACGGGGCGCATTTCTCAAATGCGGACCACGCGATTGACGCGGCTGTTGCCGGAGTGGGCGTGGCCTTGGGGCGACGAGCGATGATCATCAAGGACATGATGGAGGGGCGGCTTGTCGCGCCATTCAAAACCGCCATCGAGACCAAAGGCCGCTTTCGCTTTCTCTGCCTGCCCGGAGCGGAGAATCGGCCTCAGATCGCAGCATTTCGCGATTGGTTTGTTGCGGAGATTGGAAAAACCGCTCATATCTCGGACGACTTCACCATCGTTCCTGTAGAAGACGTCTCATCCACATGACCAGACAACGCGCCACCGCCACCGGCTTCATCGCGGTTTTGCTTTGGGCGCTTCTGGCCTTGTTCACGGTCGGATCAGCCCCAACACCGCCGCTGCTGTTGAATGCGATCTGCTTCAGTATCGGCGGTACTTTGGGGCTTGTCTGGACGTGGCGATCGGGCGGGCTGTCCCAGCTGCGTCGCATCAGTTGGAAAGTCTACGCTTTTGGAACGGTGGGCCTGTTTGGCTATCACGCGCTGTATTTTTCGGCCCTTCGGATGGCACCGGCCGCCGAGGCGGGGCTGATTGCCTATCTCTGGCCGCTGCTTATCGTCCTGTTCTCGGGTCTTCTGCCCGGAGAGAATCTACGCGCTGGCCACCTGATCGGGGCCTGTTTGGGCTTTGCCGGGGCTGCGCTTATCATCACCGGAGGCGGCAGCGCCGGGTTTCAAGCCGACCACCTACCGGGATACGCGCTGGCGTTCCTATGCGCACTGACATGGTCGGGCTACTCCGTTTTGTCGCGGAGATTGGGTGAAACGCCCACAAGCTCGGTCGCTGTGTTCTGCGTGTTCACGGCGATCGCCTCATGGGGCCTGCATTTCACGCTTGAGGCACCGGTCTGGCCGGACTCCACGCTCAGCTGGATATCGACCTTGGCACTTGGTCTGGGGCCGGTCGGTCTGGCGTTCTATGTCTGGGATATCGGGGTCAAGCAGGGCGACATTCAGATGCTGGGCACCAGCTCTTACGCGGCACCTTTGCTGTCTACCGTGGTTCTGGTTTTTGCCGGGATCGCCACGTCAACATGGACATTGGCGATCGCGGCGGTCTTGATCACCGGCGGGGCCGTGGTTGCGGCGCGCGCCAGCCTTAAAGGTTAGGTCGATAAGCGCTCGATCTCTTCTTTCAGCCTTAGCTTTTGTTTCTTCAGCTGGGCGATATGAAGATCATCAATGCCTGGCGCGCGTTGAGCTTGTTCCACTTCGAGACCGAGAGATTCGTGCTTCTTCTTCAGTTCCGTCAGATGTGCGCTCACGCTCATGGCGATCCTCCTTGTTTACGTGTCTAGATGTCACGTAAGAAGTTGAGCATATCGTTTCCACGCTGTCACGCCGCAGACGCAAAGAAAATGTGATAAATCCGACAAATTCGGCTGGTCATTGCCGATTGACGTGAAACGGCCCCAACGCCGCGCCCTGCCGCAGCACATCCGAGAGTTCATGCGTATAGCTGTCGCCATCGCGCTCATGCCGTTGACCCGCATGCAGGATGACCGGCGCATGCAGCCGGAACGCCGCCCGCCCGCCTTTGCGCGCCCGTAGAATCACAAGCTCAGCCTCGCGCCCCGTGCGGGCTGCAAACGGAAGCACTTCGACCGAGCCCAAGCGCCCCTGACAGGCCAAAAGCATATCGTGCAGACGATCCGCCTTTTGGATCATGTGCAGATAGCCGCGCGGGGCAAGCCGTTTGGCCGCGACATCAATCCAATCACCCAGAGGCGTCTGCTCCCCCAAAGCCACACTGCGCCCTTGGTCCGTGGCTGCGCTATGTGCGCCCGCGCGATAATAGGGCGGGTTGGCGATCACATGGTCGAACTGGCGCTGTTTGAGATCGGTGGGCAGCTCGGTCAGATCAGCAGCAACAACCTCCAACACCATATTGTTATCTGCGGCATTGCGGCGGGCCAGATCCGCATAGGCCGATTGCAGCTCGACGCCGCACAGGTCCAAACCCGGGACCCGTGCCGCTAAACACAGGATTGCAGCGCCTGCCCCGCAGCCAAGCTCCAGCACCGACTGACCGCTCGCCGCAGGCACGCTGGCCGCCAGCAAAACAGGGTCTACCCCAGCGCGATAACCGGACACGGGCTGCCATAGGCGCAGCCGCCCGCCGAGGAAGTCGTTCCGGCTTAGCTCATCATCCTTGAATCCGGTCATCGCCCCAGCGGGATCTCGTTGTCGCGCATCACACGTTCCGCCCGTGTCAGGTCGTCAGCCCGAACCATTAGGCGGCGGGGGAAAATTCCGATGCCACCTTCGAGGATGCTCATATTTACGTCCATCTGAAAGCAGTCTATATCCTCGCCCTCAAGAAGAGCGGATGCAAAGGCCAGGATTGTCGGATCGGTACTGCGCAATAGTTCTTTCATGGGGATGGATGTAAGGGCAAGGCAAGGCGAAAGTCGAGCCTTGTATCAGGAGTGTGATGGGCATCAGCACAATCTCGAAGCCGCACGAACGGCTGGCCGAAATGTTGACCGGCGAAATGGAGGCGGTGAATACGCTGATCCGGACCAGGATGGCGTCCGAACACGCGCCCCGTATCCCCGAGGTAACCGCGCATCTGGTCGAAGCGGGCGGCAAACGTTTGCGCCCGATGCTGACATTGGCGGCGGCGCGGCTGTTTGGCTATACCGGCGAACATCACG
Source organism: Ruegeria sp. YTSC192 (assembly GCF_059609705.1). Lineage (NCBI taxonomy): Bacteria > Pseudomonadati > Pseudomonadota > Alphaproteobacteria > Rhodobacterales > Roseobacteraceae > Ruegeria > Ruegeria sp. YTSC192. The sequence continues at coordinate 10,808 of NZ_JBXWMG010000011.1, read as the reverse complement.
TGCGTCTGGCCGCGACGGTCGAGTTCATTCACACCGCGACCCTGTTGCATGACGATGTGGTCGACGAAAGTGCTCAGCGACGCGGGCGGCCTACGGCGAACCTTTTGTGGGACAACAAATCCAGCGTGCTGGTGGGCGACTATCTGTTTTCCCGCAGCTTCCAGTTGATGGTTGAAACCGGATCGCTGCGCGTTCTGGACATCCTCGCCAATGCCTCGGCCACGATTGCCGAAGGCGAGGTGCTGCAGATGACCGCCGCCACGGATCTGAATACGGATGAGAACATCTATCTGCAGGTCGTGCGCGGCAAGACCGCCGCCCTGTTTTCCGCCGCGACCGAGGTCGGCGGCGTGATCGCCGAAGCGTCGGACGCACAGGTCAAAGCTTTGTTCGATTATGGTGATGCTTTAGGGATCGCTTTCCAGATTGCCGACGATCTGTTGGATTATCAGGGTGATAGCAAGGCAACCGGCAAGAATGTGGGCGACGATTTCCGCGAACGCAAACTGACCTTGCCGGTGATCAAAGCCGTTGCGCAGGCCACCGCGGATGAGCGTACCTTCTGGGAGCGTACGATCGAGAAAGGCCGCCAGCAGGACGGCGATCTGGACCATGCGCTTGGGCTGATGAACAAATACCAGACGCTTGAGGCGACCCGTCAGGACGCGCTGGGCTGGGCGAACAAGGCCAAAGCCTCGCTCGAGGTTCTGCCTGATCACGAAATCCGCACCTTGCTGTGCGATCTGGCCGACTATGTGGTCTCGCGCCTTAACTGAGCATCGTTGCGCGGCACCACCAATCGGGCTGGGCCGCACCGATCTCATAGGCTGCGAAATGCGCGGCCTTCATCGACGGATAAAGCGCAAAACAGGTCGACCCTGATCCGGACATTCGGGCCAGCAATACATCCCTTGTGTCCGCCAACTCCTCCAGCACGTGCCCGATTTGCGGGGCCTGGCTGATGGCGGGTGGCTCAAGGTCGTTTCTTTGGTCCAATAGCCACGCTGCGCAGTCTTCCACGCCTGTGAATGAGGGGATCTGGTCCGGCAGACCTGGATTGTCCCGCGATGCCATTGCGCCGAAGACCGATCCGGTCGGAACCGCGACACCCGGATTGACCAGCAGGGCAGGCAGTGGGGGTAACTCTATCCGATCCACCTGTTCGCCAATCCCCCGCATCCGGCCAGCCCTCGCCACCATGCAGACCGGTATATCGGCCCCCAAAGTGGTCGGAAGATGTGGCGGGATATCAAGCCCCTGCGCCGCCGCATGTCGCAACATGGTCGCCGCGTCCGAAGATCCTCCGCCGATGCCGCCGCCATGGGGCAGCACCTTGTTCAACGTGATATGGCCTGCCCAACCGGTGCCTTCGGCGGCTTGCCAGACCAGATTTCGGCTGTCCGTGGGAACCCCGTCGGCATGCTCTCCGCTCACCGAGATCGAAAGTCCAGCGCCTGCCTCAAACGTCAGTTGATCGCCTATGTCGGCAAAACCCACCAGCGAATCCAGCAAATGATAGCCATCCGCGCGCTGGCCAGTGACATGCAGGGTTAGATTGACCTTGGCCGGCGCAAAGGCGCTAGTTGCCATTGGCAACCTTCAGCGGATCAGCGCCCTCTTCGGACAGAACCGTATCCAGACCGACCTCAAGCTTGCGCCGGATGCGTTCGGGATCGGCCTCGCCATCGGTATCTTCGGGATCGACAAAGGACAGCGCCCGTTTCCATTGAAATTCAGCCTCGCGGGCGCGTCCGACGGCCCAGTAGACATCACCCAGATGGTCGTTGACCACAGGATCAACCGGCATCAGCTCGACCGCGCGTTCCATATGTTCGACCGCTTCTTCATAGCGGCCAAGACGGAACAGGACCCAGCCCAGACTGTCAACGATATAGCCGCTGTCGGGGCGGGCCGCGACGGCGCGCTCGATCATGTCCAGCGCCTCGTCCAGTTTTTCGCGCCGTTCGACCAGCGAGTAACCCAGATAGTTCAGAACCTGCGGCTGATCCGGGTTCAGTTCGAGCGCGCGACGGAAATCGGTCTCTGCCTGATCCCAATGCTTGAGCCGCTCATGCGAAATCCCGCGCGCATAGTAAAGGAACCAATTCCCGGCCGAGACCCCCTCGGCCAGAGCAATCGCCGTGTCATACGATTTAACAGCGGCTGCGTAGTTTTCCTGACGGCGCTGCAGATCGGCCAACGCGACATGAACACCGGGCAGATCAGGCTTTTCCGCAGCCAGCGATTGCAGAACCTCAACCGCCGCATCTGTTTTGCCGGATTGCCCCAGAACATCGGCCCGGCCCAGTTCTGCCGCGTGATGATCGGTGCTGTCCTTGGGGACCGCGCGATAGGCCTCGACCGCCAGATCAAGCTGGTTGAGTTCGGACAAAAGCTCGGCACTCATCAATAGGGCGTCAACGTGATCGGACCGCAGGAAACTGGCCGTTCGGGCATAAAGCAGAACGTAGTCCGGCCCGGCTTCGTCATTCAACGCGGCACCGACGGAAAAGAAGATCTCGGCCATGCCATCCTGTGCCGACCCTACATGGGTGAAGGGCAACGTCTCACCTGCTGACAACCGGCTTGTGTAGTGTTCGATCGACGGGTCGCTTCCGGCCTGAAATACCTCACCAAGGAAGGCCACGGCGTCTTCATTCCGGTCGAGCTGCGACAGGACCTCGGTCCGGGCCAATGCAGCGCGGCGTGTGAACCGGGCCACGACCCCGTCATCAGCCGCGAAAATGGCCTCGGCCCCTTCGAAATCACCGATCGACGCCAAAGCCATCGCTTTGTGATACAGGGAAAACTCACGCAGCCCTTCCTGGTTTGAGACAGAGTCGAACTGCTCCATCGCCTTGGTCATCTCGCCCTGACCAAGATAGGCCCAGGCGGTCATCAGACCATCGACCAGTGGACCCACACCCTGCGTTTCGGGATCGCGTGACAGCAGGGTCTCCCAATCGCCCTCGGTGATCAGGTTTGCGGCAATGGCAATCCGGGCCGCCTGACTGGGCAGTCCGACCTCTTCGATTGTCTGGGCGATGGGCAATGCGCGCTCAACCTCGCCCAGGGCCAACCGCGCGACGACGACACTTTCCAATAGTAACGCGTTATTGGGATCGGACCGCAACGCCTGCGCATAATACCTTTCGGCGGCGGCATAGTCGTTTTCGTAGATCGCCTGACGCCCGGCCAGATAGGCTCCGGACCCGGTATCCGAAAATGCCGGGATTGCGACAGAGGATGAAAGCAGCGCGACCAGCGCCACGCGACGAACCAGGGAAACCACCAAAATCCTGCCTTGCTATCGTTGACTGCACGTTAAGCTAGGGCCTCGGCCCGCAAGAGGCAATGGCTCAAGGCTCACGACACTGCCATTGCACCGGTTTTCGCTTAAGAACTGGCCGCCCTGTTACGCGGATCGAGCGATCGCGCCACTCAGCGCCAAATGGCAGCCCATCCTTGGAGGCGTCAGGTCAACTCACCTAGACCGAGGGCTTGGGCACCCCACGCACATGTCCAGTTTGGGTGACTTCAACTCAATCAGGAGGAAATAGTCTTCCAATTGCGCAAAATGCGGACTGACGGAGTGCCGTGCAAGCTGCTGATACCGGAAAAGACCGCCGAGCTTCACCCCTTTCTGAACAAAAGCCCGGATTTTCGCGGCGGCATCCTGCATACTGAAGACGGCTATGTGAACCCCGTCGAAATCACCATACGCGAGCCGGGCGCAGCCAAATGGCTGGGCGGGATGGGTACGGAATACACCACCGTGCGCAAGGCGGGCGTGAATCCGTTCGGCCTTGAGGCGCTGGAGCCCATGCAGTTTGAAACATCCTATCGTGCAATCAACCGCGAGATCTGCAAGGACCTGACCCCATATAAGGCCGATCTGGGCCAGTTCGTCGCCGTGACCGAGATGATCGGCAGGCAAGTGGTCGAACGAGACTTCATCGGCAAATCCGCGTTGCAGAAACAGCACAATGCGGGGGGTGCAACACTCTGGTCACGTCGAAATTGTCATATTGCGAGACGTCGGTGATGTTTGACGAAGGGGTCTATTCCGATGGTAAGCTGATCGGGCGCGTCACCTCGGGCGGGTTCTCATACTATTGCAACCACGACATCGCGATAGCGCTGGTGCCGCAGGATATGACGGCACCGGGCACGAGAATGCAGGGGCTGGTCCATAACGAGATGCGCGAGGCCGAGGTCATCGATACCTGCACAGGTGATCCCTCCGGCACTTGCGCACGCGCCTGATACGAACAAATGGGGGGCTTGCGACCCCTTGCACGAACACAAGGACAGGATTTAGCCAATGACCGATATCTCGACGAAAACGCTCTCACTCCAAGAGGTTAGGGAATTGGCGAAAACCGTCCTTGTGGCTGCGGGCATGGATGATACGGGCAGCGACATGATCGCTGAGATCGTCGTGAAATCCGAACGTGACGGCCCGCGCAGCCACGGTCTGCGCATGCTGCCGGTCTACGCCCAAAGCTTTACCTCGGGCTATGCCAACCCCGCTGCCCACCCCAAATTCGAGCGTATCGCACCCGGCGTACTGCGCGGCGACGCGGACAACGGGTACTACCAGATCGCCGCGGCCGCAGCACGGGACGAGCTGATTGCGATGGCGCGCGAAAACGGGATTGCTGCCTTTGCCTGCGCAAATAGTCACCACCTTGGCGCGTTGCGCTTTGACACCGAACCGCTGGCCGAGGCGGGGTTGGTGGCCTTGGCTGTCGTCAACTCGCTGTCGATGGTGGTGCCGCAGGGCGGCGTGCGCCCGGTCTTCGGCACCAACCCGATGTCGTTTGCCTGCCCGCGTGATGGTATGGAGCCCATCGTTTGGGATCAGGCGTCCTCGACAGTGGCCTTGATGGATATCCGCATGGCCGCCGCCGAGGGACATGACCTGCCGCGCCCAGCGGGTCTGGCCCCGGATGGCCAGCCCAGCGCCGACCCAAACGCCATTCTGGAAACCCGCAGCCTGTTGCCGTTCGGCGAACACAAAGGGGCCGCGATTGCCTTCCTGATCGAGGTCATGGGCGCGGCGCTGGCCGGGGGCACCCTCTCGGTCGACAATGCCGAGCGCGAGGCGCATGGCGCACTGAACATCAAAGGCGGCGCAACCCTGATTGCGATTGATCCGACACGGTTCGGAAATGCCGCATTCAACGACTATGTCACGCGCATCTGTGCCGAGATCGAAGGCAACGGCACCGCGCGCATTCCCGGTGACGGGCGGCTGAAGAACCGCGCCGCGTCTCAGGCCGAGGGTGTCAGCGTCAGCACCGAATTGCTGTCGCAGTTGCAAGACTTACTGTAAGGTTTCCAAACGATGGCAAAGGGGGCGTGCCGGTCACGATCGCCCCGGACCGGTTCCAGGGTCAAGGCAGGCTCAGCTTTGCCATCCGCCCGCCATCGACCGTGTAGACCTGCCCAGTGATAAAGCCGCTTTCCTCGGCGGCCAGAAACGCCGCCAATGCGGCCACTTCTTCGGGCCTGCCGGTGCGCGCAACCGGGTGAATCTGGCCAATATCCCGGCGAAATGCATCCGGGTCGGACATCGATTCGATGAAGTCGAGGTTCAACTCGGTGTCGATCCAGCCCGGAGCGATCGCGTTACAGCGAATACCCTCGGCCCCGTGATCCACCGCCACGGCGCGGGTCAGCCCGTGCAAGCCGGCCTTGGATGCGCAATAGGCTGCGTGGCCGGGATTACTGCCCAGCCCCTCGATCGAGCCGGTATTGACGATACTCCCCCGTGTTTTACGCAGATGGGGCAAAGCGGCCTGAATCATCAGAAACGGCGCGGTCAGGTTGACGGTCAGGTTTTTCTGCCAGTCATCCAACGTCATCTCTTCGACGCGGGCCTCCTGCATCATCCCGGCATTGTTGACCAGAACGTCCAACTGCCCGGCGCGGGCGATGACCTCGGCCACCACCTGTTCAGGCGCGGCTGGGTCGGTGAAATCGGCTGCGATCCCTTCGAACCGGTCATCTCCGCCTCGCTGGGCGGTGAAGACGCGCGCGCCTTCCTCGGTCAGCCGTGCTGCGATGGCTTTCCCGATCCCAGAGCGACCGCCGGTGACCAGCGCAACCTTGCCCTCAAACCGCCTCATGCGACCGGCTTCCCGCCATTGACCTCGACCAGCGTGCCGCACATATAGCGCGCCGCGTCCGAGGCGAGGAACAGGACCACATCGGCAATATCCTCAGGCTCGGCAATCCGGCCCAGAGGCACGGTCTTACCCAGTTCGCTTACGGCCTCGTCGGGATCAAACCCGCGCTTGGCAAAGCCCGAGCGCAGCATCGGCGTGTTGACCTCATTCGGGCAGACGGCGTTGATGCGGATGCCCTGATGCGCGTGATCCATCCCCATACATTCGGTCAGTGAGGCAATCGCCGCCTTGGTCATGCAATAGAGCGCATGGTTCGGCCCCGGCGCCTTGCCGCCCCAGCAGGACGCGGTGTTGACGATGGCTCCACCACCGGTTTCGGCCATCAGCGGAATGGCGGCGCGGCAGATCCGGAACGGAGCCTCGACATTCACGCCCAAGGACAGGGTCCAGTCAGCGTCCGAGGTCTCGGTCACCGGGCCGCGGGTGATGACACCGGCGTTGTTGATGACGATATCGAGGCCACCCAAAGCCTGTTGCGCGTTGGCAGCCAGTTGGTCGCAATAAGCCGGGTCCAGCAGATCACCGGGCAGATGCGCCTCGGCCTCGATCCCGTCGGTCGAACGATCCGCAACCGCGACCCAAGCGCCCTGCGCGCGCAGTTGTTTGACGACGGCCTGCCCGATCCCTCCGGCAGCACCGGTGACAAGGGCGTTTTTGTCCTGAAACATGTCTAGTCTTCCCAGATTGCGACGGCCTGCCCCAGCAGGTCCCTGTTCATTGTCACGCCAAGGCCCGGCGCATCGGGCGGCAGAACGCCACCGTTTTCATTTGGGGCGTCGAACGCCCCGGTCTGGATCGTCACCATGTCGCGCGGGTCCAGAACACAGCGCAGCAGCCGTTCGGGCACAGTTGCACCCATATGGAAGATCGACGCGGCAGACAGGGTCGACCCCACGGTGTCCTGCACGCTGATCGTCAGCCCTGCGGCTCGGCAGATGTCGCGGTGACGGCGGGCATGGGTCAGCCCTCCGGCTTTCGAGATTTTCAGCCCGATGCCATCGGCCACATCCAGCGCCACCAGCTTGGCGATATCGCCGTCCTCTTGCGCCAGCTCGTCCAGAATGATCGGCACGTCACAGCGCTGGCGCAGGGAAAGCGTCTCGCGCCATGTGGCACAGGGGGCCTCCAGCACGAAATCCAACCCGTTGGGCAGGGCGCGGAGCATCCGTAGCGCGGTTTCCGGGATCAGGCCACCATTGGCATCGACGATGAAGTATTCGTCCGGTCGCCGATCCGCCAATGAGGCCGCGATGCGTTCGGCGTCCAGCGCCGGGCCGCCTTCGGAGTCCATCGCCCCAACCTTGACCGAATGGCCCATATAGCCCATCGCGCGGTGTTCCGCGACACGGGCGCGCATATCCTCGGGCGTGCCTGCGTAGATCGAGCTGATTGCGGGCAGGCGATTGCCCGTCGCGCCGCCCAGCAGTTTATAGACCGGCAAGCCAACCGATTTGCCGAACAGGTCCCAACAGGCGAGATCAAGGGCCGATTTCGCGTGGTTGTGGCCCAGCAGCGCCTCATCCATCGCGTCATTGATCCGGTCCACATCACGGGGGTCACGACCGATCAGATAGGGGGCGATTTCCTCGACCCCAGCGCGGGCACCCCGTGCATGGGCGGCGATGTAGTTCGGGCCGAAGGGCGTGGATTCACCCCACCCCTCGGTCCCGTCATCGGCGGTGATACAGACGATGACACTGTCAAACCCGGTGTAAATGCGTCCGCCCGACAGCTCATAGGAGCCGCCCGCATAGGGCAGATGCAGTTCAAAAAGCTCGATCTTGCGGATTTTCATGATGCCACCTGCGGCGGGATCAGCACCAGCTGCCCGGTATGCGTTTTGGTCAGAAACTCTTCCTGCGCTGTCGCGATCTCGCTCAGCGGATAGGTCTTGGCGATGACAGGGCGGATTTCTCCGGCCTCGATGTATTTCACGAGGTTTTCGAACACGATGTCCTCCTGAAACGTACAGCCAAACAAGGTGAGGTCTTTCAGGTAGAGCGTCCGCACGTCGATTTCACAGATCGGCCCGGCAATGGCTCCGGCGGTTGCATAGCGCCCACCCCGGCGCAGCACGTCCAGCAGGCTTGGCCATTGCGGACCGGCCACAAGATCGACCACCACGTCGATCGAGCTCTCCCCCAGTTCAGCCACCAGATCGGCGTTGCGGTCCAGCACGCGATCTGCGCCCAAAGCCCGAACGGCGTCGGCCTTTGCGGGCGAGCACAGTGCGATCACATGCGCGCCGCGCCGTTTCGCCAGTTGCACCGCAGCCGAACCAACGCCGCCCGAGGCACCGGTGACCAGAATGGTCTCGGCCCCGACGCTGGCGCGGTGCAACATGCCCTCGGCCGTGGAATAGGCGCAGGGGATGGCGGCGAGCTCAACATCCTCCCAGTCGCAATTCACGGCATGGGTTTCCTGCGAAGGTGCGACGCAGAACTGGGCAAACCCCCCATCGCATTCGCTGCCGATGGTCCAGCATTCGTACGGGCGGTAGTCGACATAGGTTCGCAGCATGTTGCGCACGATCACGCGCTCGCCAATGCGTGCCGGGTCGACCCCATCGCCTACGGCAGCAACATAGCCACAGACATCCGCGCCCTGAATGCGCGGGAAGGTCAAGGGCGTGCCGGACCAGCTGGCGTCGTCATCGTCCACGGCTTCAAAACCCGAGGCACCACCAGTATTGGTGTCCTCGGTGACAGCCTTAGAGTACCAGCCAATCCGCGTGTTAATATCGGTGTTGTTCACACCCGCGGCGGCGACCCGGATCAGAACCTCTCCGCGCCCCGGCGTCGGGACCGACACGTCCGAGCGGTAGTCCAGCATCTCGATACCGCCATGGCCGGTCAGTTGGACCGCATGCATGGTTTCGGGGATCATAGTGTTCTCCTTAGTATGATGCGACAGGCGCGCCGAACAGCGTTTCGTCAGGAGTGACGCCCAGACCCGGCCCGGTCGGGCGCTGGATGTGACCGCCTTGGATGGTGATGCCGTTTTCGGGATCGTAGTTGCCTTCGATGTAAGGGGCGGCGAGCCACGCGCCCTCCATCAGTGTCGGACGCACGGTGGATGCAATCTGCGTGCAGGCGGCGGCGATGATGTCCCCACCCCAGCTGTCATCGCAGGTATGCGGCAGGTTGCGCGCCTCGCAGATGTCGCGGAAGGTGCGCATGTTCTGCAGGCCGCCGATCCGGGTGACTTTCATGCCAAACCCGTCTACCAGCCCGGTCCCGGCGGCCGAGATCACAGTGTTCAGGTCGACGCTGTTTTCATCCATGTAGATGCCATGGGTCACCTGAGGGCGGATCTTTTCAAGGTCCTGATAGGTGTTGCAGGGCTGTTCCATGATGAAGGGCACATCCGGGCATTCGCGGCTGACGCGCAGCGCATCGCGCGTGGTCCACCCGCGATTGCCATCGACCGCAAGGCGCATACCTGTTCCACCGACGACCTCCCAGACTTTGCGGATGGTTTCGATATCAATCTCGACCGGACGGCCACCCACTTTGATTTGCAGACGAGGGTAACCTTCGGCCAGTTTCTCTTTGGCAAGCCGCGCGATATCATCCGGCGCGCCCACACCCGTGGCAAAGTAGGACGGCACACGATCGGTCTGCGCGCCGCCCAGCAGGTCGGCAACGTTCACGCCCAGCTTCTTGCCAATCAGGTCATGGGCCGCGATGTCGATGGCGGCCTTCGCATAGTTGTGCCCATTGAGCAGCCCGTTCATCCGGTGGTGCAGTGCCACGGGCCACAGATCCGCGCCAATCAGACCTTTGGCCATTGCCTTCAACGCAGCCCGCGCACCCTCTGCATGCGCTTCGGCATAGGTGGGGCCGACCGGGCAGGTTTCTCCCCAACCGGTCGTGCCATCCTCGGCCACCAGCTTGACCAGCGTGGTGTCCAGCGCCCAGACCTCGGCGTTGGCCATGGTGTAGGGGCCGTTTTTGACCGGCAGATCATGCGCGTAGATGTGGATTTCCTTGATCTTCATATCCGTCTCTTTTGTCGTGTGCCGGATTCCCGGCCTAATGAATTTCGGCAGCGGCCAGCAACGCGCGGGCGCAACGCATCGTGGCCGAGGTTGCGGCCTCGGCACCCATCAAACGTGCGCTTTCGGTCAGGCCTTCGTGCAGGATGAACAGGGCCTCGGCCAAAGCCTCGACATCACAATCGGGGGCCACGTGGATCAACCGCGCGCGGAACATGTCGCGGACATGCTGTTTGTGCGTCGTGACAGCATCGCGGATCGCGTCACTTTCAGGATAGGCCGCCAACGCGTTGCGGAACAGGCATCCGGTATTTGAAACCTCGCGCAGCCAGTCCGCCAGGCGGGTCAGAACGTGCAACACATGATCCGCACCCCGAAGTTGATCCGTGCCAATCCAATCGGAATAAGCGACATCGCGATGATCCAAGGCACCGATAACCATCGCTTCGCGGCTGGGAAAATACTTGTAGAGCGTGCGCAGGGAAACATTCGCGCCCTCTCGCAAGGCTTCAACGCCTTGGGTGGCAAATCCCATCTCTGAAAACTGCCGGTCAAGGTTCTCTGCGATTTTCTGCTGTGTTTCAGTCATGCCACTTTGGTAGAGCGATCACTCTACA